>NZ_CP029562.1:5086616-5393136 GCF_004136315.1 Mesorhizobium sp. Pch-S | reverse complement strand
GCTGATGACCTCCTCGCGGAACGCCACGAAGGCGTGCAGCATGTCGAGCAGTGTCATCACTTCCGGCTTGCCGCCGTTGAGCGCCACCATATTGGCGCCGAACGACGTCTGCAGCGGCGTGAAGCGATAGAGCTGGTTGAGGATCACCTCGGTATTGGCGTCGCGCTTCAGCTCGATCACCACGCGGTAGCCCTGGCGGTCGCTCTCGTCGCGGATATCGGAAATGCCTTCGATGCGTTTTTCCCGCACCAGCTCGGCCATCTTCTCGATCATCGAGGCCTTGTTCACCTGGTAGGGAACCTCGGTGATGACGATGGCCTCGCGATCGCCGCGCATCTCCTCGACATGCACCTTGCCGCGCATGACGACGGAACCACGGCCGGTCGAATAGGCATTGTAGATGCCGGTACGTCCGAGGATCAGGCCGCCGGTCGGGAAGTCCGGACCGGGAATGATCTCCATCAGCTCGGTAAGGTCGATGGCCGGATTTTCCATGACGGCGATGGCGCCGTTACAGACTTCCACCAGATTGTGAGGAGGAATGTTCGTGGCCATACCGACGGCGATACCGCCAGCACCGTTGACCAGCAGCGCCGGAAAACGTGCCGGCAGAACACGCGGCTCCTGCCCCGAAGCGTCATAGGTGTCCTGGAAATCGACGGTGTCCTTGTCGATGTCCTCCAGCAACTCATGCGCGACCTTGGTCAGGCGCGATTCCGTATAACGCATCGCGGCAGGTGGATCGCCGTCGATCGAACCGAAATTGCCCTGCCCGTCGATGAGCGGCACGCGCATCGACCAGTCCTGGGCCATGCGCACCAGGGCGTCATAGATCGAGGCATCACCATGCGGGTGATACTTACCCATCACGTCGGCGACCGGGCGCGCCGACTTCACATATTTGCGGTTCCAGTGGTAGCCGCTCTCGTGCGAGGCAAACAGGATGCGCCGGTGCACCGGCTTCATGCCGTCGCGCACATCGGGCAGCGCGCGGCTGACGATCACGCTCATGGCGTAGTCGAGGTAGCTGCGCTGCATCTCCTCGATAATGGAAATCGGCTCGATGCCTGAAGGGCCGTCCGGCCCCTGTGGTGTATTCTGGTCGGTCAAAATAGATCGCAATCAGCTGGGAATCACTGACTTCTTATATAGGAAAGCCGCACCATTCTCCAATGCGAGGGCGCGGTTTTTCGCCACGAAACAGTTGTTTTCCAGTGCTTATTTTTCAAGTTATTTCAAATAGATAGACCGGCTCCAGAAACACAGCGCGAATGACACCCGGCAGATTGTGGCAGCGGTGTGAAATGCGCAGGTCGATTGCCGTAAGGTCAACTGCGAAATCTCACCGGCGACAACCTGAGGTCGTGGGGGATTTTGCCTCCTACACAGATAGCCGACGCAGTTCCACAGCAGGCCCGCCGGAGAGCCTGTACCCGCTCGGCGTTTGCCCCATCACCCTCCGGAAACGGCGATTGAAGGTCGACAGATCACCGAAACCCGCCTCGAAAGCAATTTCCGAAACGGGATCTGCGGAAATCCGCAGCTGGACAGCAGCGCGGTGCAGCCTGGCCCGCAGCAGAAACTGATACGGGGTCATGCCTACGATCGCGCGAAACGAGCGCAGGAAATGATATGGGCTGGTCGCGGCCTGGTCTGCCAGGTCGGACAGCGAGAGATGCTCGTCCCCCCGATCCTCAATGAGGCGTATCGCTTCGGCGATGCGCTTTTCATCGCGTTGGCTGATCTTTGCAGGTCTTCCCGGCGTCCCCGTCAGCATCGTCGCCGCCGCACCTGCCAGCCGCAGCGCGACTTCCTCAAGCTCATTGGCGTCGCCTTCGCGGCGGGCGACCTCGGCATCCGCGAGAAGTGCAGCAAGCTCTGGACATGACGGCAGGTTCGGCGCATGGAATTCGCCCTGTTTCGCTCCAGGCACATTCGCCAAGACGTCTTCCAGCATCTCGGGCGAAAATTGAAACGACAGGCAACGGTCACCGCTGCTGTGATCATGCCCGCATTCGAAGCACGTCCGGGCATTGCCGAGCAACAAAGCGCCCGGCGTCATTACCGCCGCTCCCTGCCGCGAACGGTAGTGGAATGTACCGCAGGTGACGACTGCGATGCAGAACGAGCCATGCTCTTCTTCGAAAGGCCGTTCGCCGACCGTCGCAGTGCAGACGATGTCGGCCACGCTCCATCCGGCTTTTCTGGCAAGTATCCGCACCTGCTGGCTCATGGCCGCGATTTAGCAATTTTTCCCAAGCCCAGACAGCCGGCAAGCGCTACGCCGATGATGTCTCCTGACAGGTTTGAGGTCGTCATGCATCACCGGAACTCCTTCACCGAGGCCCTGCAGGCGCCAGGCCCCTTGGCCGCCCACGCCGACAAGCTCGCCCTTTACGGTCGCTTTGCCGGAGCATGGAGCTTCGATGCCAAACGCTGGACCGACGACGGCAGGCTGCTCGTTGGCCGCGGCGAGATCCATTTCGGCTGGGCACTGGAGGGACGCGCCATTCAGGACGTCTGGATGCTGCCTGCGCGCGACGCGGGGCCTTCGACCGAACTCGGCCCCTGGACGTTCTATGGCACGACGCTGCGGATCTACGACCCAGGCATCGATGCCTGGCACATCCTGTGGAGCGATCCGCGCACGCAATACTACAGCCGGCAGACCGGCCGAGCCGACGGCGCGGACATCGTCCAAATCGGCAGCGACGATAGCGGAACACGGACACGCTGGCGCTTCACCGAAATCACCGACAATTCGTTTCGCTGGCTTGGGGAGCGTGCCGACGGCGAAGGAAACTGGCACCTGCAGGTTGAATTCCTGGCTCGACGCGTCGCCTGACGTTCCGATCTCAACAACGCAAATTCAAACGAGGTTCAAAATGCTCGACCATGTCTCGATCGGTGTTGTCGACCCATCCCGCTCCAAGGCTTTCTATGACGCGGTTTTGGCACCACTCGGCTATGCGTGCCTCAGCGAATCTGCCGGTTCGCTGGGTTATGGCGGCGATCAGGTTTCGCTCTGGATTCTCGAAGTCGAGCGGCCTGTGCCGGCGGATATGGCATCAGGGCTTCACTTCTGCTTCGCCGCACCAACCCGCGACAGCGTTCGTGCTTTCCACGCGGCAGCCCTTGCCAACGGCGGCGGCGACAACGGCAAGGCCGGCCTGCGCGCCGATTATGGCGACAGCTATTTCGCAGCCTTCGCCATCGATCCGGATGGTTATCGCATAGAGGCCTATTGCGGCTCAGGCAGCTGACCGACTGGGCGTTGGCAACTTCCCGATATTCGCGCTACCAATGGTCTGGTTGCGGCGAGAGAGGGGAATGGCATGCCGAGCTACGAAAGCCTGTTCAACGCCTTCGTGACACTGCTCGTGACCATCGACCCGCCGGGACTCGCCCCGCTTTTCCTTGCCGTGACGCGCGGCATGAACCGCGAGCAACGCAGCCAGGTGTCGGTTCGCGCCTCGATCATCGGCTTTCTGGTCATTGCGCTGTTTGCAGTTGCCGGCGCCTCGATCCTTTCGGTGTTCGGCATCACCCTGCCCGCTTTCCGCGTCGCCGGCGGCTTCCTGCTGTTCTTCATCGCTTTCGAGATGGTTTTCGAACGCCGGCAGGACCGCAAGGAAAAAAGCGCCGATGTGGCAATCACCAAGGATCACATCCATAACATTGCGGCTTTCCCGCTGGCGATCCCACTGATCGCCGGCCCGGGCGCAATCTCGGCCACAGTCCTGCTGTCAAGTTCCTTCCAAGGTATCGGAGGCCAGCTGGCACTGCTCGGCATCATCCTCGCATGCCTGCTCATCACCTATGTGGTATTCGTGCTGGCGGAACGCATCGACGGTATTCTTGGGCAGACCGGGCGCTCGATCCTGACCAGGTTGCTCGGTGTGATCCTCGCCGCACTCGCGGTCCAGTTCGTAGCCGACGGTATCAAGGCCCTGGCGGCGAGTTGATCGCCTCAAACGCGTGCAATCGCATCGCTGCGCAGGCAGCCTCATTCAGCAGCGGTATCGATCACCTCGAAGCAGCGGTATCGATCACCTCGAAATCGTGTGTAACGGTTGCCGTCTTGCCCATCATGATAGAGGCCGAGCAGTATTTTTCCGCAGACAGCTGAACCGCCCGTTTGACCTTGTCGTGTGACAGTCCTTTGCCCTTGACGATGAAGTGCATGTGGATACGCGTGAACACTTTGGGATCTGTCGCCGCACGATCGGAGTCGAGTTCCACGATACAATCCTCGACCTGCTCCCGCCCCTTTTCCAGGATGTGCACCACGTCGATGGCCGAACAACCGCCCGTACCGATCAAAAGCAATTCCATTGGGCTCGGGCCGGGTGTCTTGCCCTCTTCACCATGTGTCGTACCGAGAACCAGCTTGTGGCCACTGCCGGACTCGCCCACGAATGTGCGACCCTCGACCCATTTGATCCGCGCCTTCATCCCTGCATCCCTATATTTTTGGACATCTTTGTAGTCTGATGTCCGCCTTAAGGCATCTCGGCCAGCAGCGCCTTGACGACACTGGCCGAATTCGTCGACGCCAACGCCATGAAGGTCGCCATCTGATTGGCTCCCTCTCCGCCACCGGCAAGATCGGAAAGGCTGCGCACCGCCACGAACGGAACGCCGTTGCTGTAGGTCACATGCGCGACCGCCGCACTTTCCATGTCAAGCACCTTGGCTTCGAAAGTCTTGTGCACATAGTCACGAAACTCGGCGTTGTCGACGAAAGCCTGGCCGGAAACGCCGTTGCCGCCGACGATGATCTTCGGCGGCTTGGTAAGGCATCTGTTTTCTGGGGCGCAAGCCTGCAGGTCGAGTCTGGCGGCGACCTTGCGGGCGGCCTCCAACAGGGCCGGATCGGAAGGGAACCAGAACTTCGTTTCCTCGCCGCCCTTGCGGGCGACAGTCACGGACCGCGGCACGATCATGCCGTAGCCCGCAAACTGATCCTTCGGTATGAACGGCGGGATTTCGTAACCGTCGCCGACCTTGCGTGCGAAAACCGCTTCCAGATATTCGCCCCACTGATCGGCGACAACGACATCGCCGATGCTGAGAGCCGGGTCGACGCCGCCGGCAATGCCGGAGAACACCACGGACGTCACGACAAACCTGTCGAGCGCCACCTGCATGGTCATGGCCGCATTGACCATGCTGACGCCACTCAGGAACAGCACGACGTCCTTGCCGGCCAGCTTGCCGGTGATGAACTGGCGACCGTTGATCTCATGCTCGGTTCGATCAGAAAGATCTGTCTGCAGCGCCACCCATTCAGGCGGGAATGCTGATACGACTGCGATACGCGGCTTGTCATCGAGCCGCTCGGCAGCCGAAACGGCAGCGGATAACATGGCAAAGAACAGCAGGCCGATCGCAATCACGCGTGCGAATGCACTCATGCCGTAGCTCCTCGCCGTATCACCATGTCAGGCCTGTGGGCCGGAAAATTCCGCCCATCAGCAATCAGAACGGGATTTCATCGTCCAGTTCGCGCGAACCGCCGCCACCGCCACCGCGGTTGCCGTTTCCGCCGCCAAAACCACCGCCACCCGAGCTGCGACCGCCACCGAAGTCGCTCGGGCCGGACTGACCGAAGCTGTCGCGGTTGCCGCCGGAATAACCGACCTGGCCACCTTCACCCTGCCCGCCACGTGCATCGAGCATCTGCAATTCGCCACGGAATTTCTGCAGCACGACTTCGGTTGTATAGCGCTCCTGGCCGCTCTGGTCCTGCCATTTACGGGTCTGCAACTGACCCTCGACATAGACCTTCATGCCTTTCTTCAGATACTGCTCGGCCACCTTGGCGAGCTGGTCGTTGAAGATGACGACGTTGTGCCACTCGGTCTTTTCCTTGCGTTCGCCCGAGTTCTTGTCGCGCCAGCTTTCCGAGGTGGCGATACGGATGTTGACGACCGGCTCACCCGAGTTCAGCCGGCGGATTTCGGGATCCGCACCCAGATTCCCCACCAGAATGACCTTGTTGACGCTGCCAGCCATCACACTTCTCCGCGCTCGTCCGAAACCAGAATTCTCGCCGCACCATATAGGCTGAGGGGCCTGCCCGCCTCCACGGACATGCCTTTCCCACAACGTTTTTGTTCTATTTCTGTTCTAGTTCCCGCGTTGGCTATTTGTCAAGGAATGTCAGCAAAAGAGCCGACCAGGCTTCGTTTCAAGTCCTTACCCCGGGGAGGCTCTTGCCAAACGGATAAGTATCCACTTATGTTTTAGCATGATCGAATCCGAAATCTTCAAGGCCCTGGCCGACCCGACACGGCGCGCGCTGTTTGAACGGCTGGTCGACGACGAGATGACTGTCTCCGAACTGCGCGCCGGCACGCCGGTGTCCCAACCGGCAGTCTCCCAGCATCTTGCCGTGCTGCGCGGCGCCGGGCTGGTGAGCGAACGCCGCGTCGGCCGCAATGCTTTTTACCGGGCCGCCCCGGAAGGATTATCGCCGCTGCTCAGCTGGATCGAACGCTATCGCACCTTCTGGCCTGACCGCATCGAAAGGCTGAAGACCGTGCTGAAGGAGATGGATCAATGACCTCACCCGACGACATCGTCGTTGAATGCGATCTGCCGGATGCGCCTGAAAAAGTCTGGCGCGCACTCACCGAGCCGGAAATCGTCGCGGCCTGGCTGATGCCCAACGACATCAAAGCAGAGACCGGCCATCGCTTTTCGCTCGGCACGGAAAGCCGCATCGACTGCACCGTGCTGGAAGCCGAGCCTTGCCGCCTGCTGCGCTATTCCTGGCGCGAAGCCGAAACCAACGCCACAGTGGGGTTCGACAGCATCGTCACCTTCGAACTGACGCCCGCCGCCGGTGGCGGCACGCATCTGCGTGTCGTCCATGACGGCTTCGCCGCCGCCGCAACGGCAGTCTGCTGCATCTCAGGCGCCGGCTGCAGCGTCGTCGTCGATGCCCCCAAACCCACCAAAACCCTCGCAGCGGCCAATGCGCCGCAATGGCGCATGGCCGCCTAACAGGAAGGAGCCAAGACAATGTCCGGTGTCGCCAATCTTGTGCCGATGGTGATCGAACAGTCGAGTCGCGGCGAACGCGCTTTCGACATCTTCTCCCGGCTGCTGCGTGAACGCATCATATTCGTCAACGGCCAGATCGAAGACAACATGGCCGCCATCATCTGCGCCCAGTTGTTGTCGCTGGAAGCTGACAATCCGGAAAAGGAAGTGTCGCTCTACATCAACTCACCCGGTGGCGTGGTGAGCTCCGGCTTCGCCATCTATGACACGATGCGCTACATCTCCTGCCCGGTGTCGACGGTCTGCATGGGCTTTGCGGCTTCGATGGGTTCGTTCCTGCTCATGGCTGGCGACCCTGGCCGGCGCATCGCACTCCCCAACAGCAAGATCGTGCTGCATCAACCGCTTGGCGGCTTCCAGGGCCAGGCTTCCGACATCCAGCGGCACGCCGAGGATATCCTGAAGACCAAGCGGCAGATGATCGATCTCTACGCTCAGCATTGCGGCCGCACGGTCGAAGACGTCGAGAACACGCTCGACCGCGACCATTTCATGAACGCGGAGGAAGCCAGGGCATGGGGCCTGGTCGATCACGTCTACGACACGCGCAAACGGGCTGCATAGGAACAAATCCCCGCACATCCGATCCGAAGGCTCGGCGGGTACTGGCCGTCACGGGTGAAGACGCCTATGTTAGCGCCATGATCACCGCCCGCCTCTCACCGTCATCGTATCTGGCAGCCCTTACGATTGCCCTTTTTTCGACAACGACAGGATTTGCCGGAGAAGCCGGCAAACAGGCTGCAAAGCCCCTGCCCGGCGTCAATGGCGGCTACAGCATCGTCAAACCGGCGGCTCCACAACCGGAACCGGACGATTACGATCCCGCCTCCGGTCGCCGGTTCAAGGTCGGTGACATGGATGTTCGCATTTCGGGCTCGGTGATCGTGGACATCGGCGCAGGCAATCTTCCTGCCCCGCGGCGGTAATTTGCGCGGATTCTGCTGATCTTTCGTCACGACAGCCGTGGCGTCGGCGCAGCATGTGACGATCTCGCGAAGTCGTACTCACCGCAAAAGAACAGCCCCGCCGCTGCGCTTTGGCATGCGGACGGGGCTTTTTAGGGCTTTACCCAATTCTGCCGGGAGCGTTTTACCGGCTTTGGGTTTCGGGTGCTTCGCGGCTCACGGCCGACGACCCGACTAATGGTCTCTGATTGTAAGGGGATCGGCAGGTCACGGTTTGTACGGGAAGGCGCCGCCTTCCTGACACCTATGCCCGCCGCGGCTCCAACGACAGATGGAGCCTGAAGGGACTGTCCGGTGGGGTCATGCCTCGCTCCTGTTTCTGGTTGCTCTTGCCGTCTGCCCGAACTCTCACTCGTTTTGGTCTGCGGCGCCTCGCAGACCGCCTTCCGGCTCGAGGATCGCCACGGGGCGATCGGTTCAGGCGACGGCTAACCTTGCGCCTTCACTTCCGCAGCGTCAACCGGCGGCCGGCCGATTATAAAAATTGTGATCGGAACGGTCCGGAACGTCACGTTCTGCTGACATCGCATTGTCAGGAGCGCGTTCGGCCTTTGTTCTTTTTTGCTTGCCCGCCCGCGCGAAAGGCGGTTAAACGCTGAAAGTAGCCGGAGAGTCTCGATCTTGCGGCAAAAATACCCATATGAGCGGGCGGCGGCTGGGTTCGCCAATCCGAAACATTGCAAGCTGAGGCGGCGGAGCGGCATGGCCGACCATAAGTACATTTCCATTCGCGGCGCGCGCGAGCACAATCTTAAGAACGTCGACCTGGATCTGCCGCGAGACAGTCTCGTGGTGATGACGGGCTTGTCCGGTTCAGGAAAATCGTCTCTCGCTTTCGATACCATCTATGCCGAAGGGCAGCGCCGCTACGTCGAAAGCCTTTCGGCCTATGCCCGACAATTCCTCGAGATGATGCAGAAGCCGGACGTCGACCAGATCGATGGTCTGTCGCCCGCCATCTCGATCGAGCAGAAGACGACGTCGCGCAATCCGCGCTCGACCGTCGGCACCGTTACCGAAATCTACGACTATATGCGCCTGCTCTTCGCGCGCGTTGGCGTGCCTTATTCACCGGCGACCGGCCTGCCGATCGAGAGCCAGACCGTTTCGCAGATGGTCGATCGCGTGCTGACCCTTGAGGAAGGTACCCGCCTCTACATCACGGCGCCGATGGTGCGCGGACGCAAGGGCGAATACAAGAAGGAGTTGCTGGAGCTCCAGAAGAAGGGCTTCCAGCGCGTCAAGGTCGACGGCACTTTCTACGAGATCGCCGACGTGCCGGCACTCGACAAGAAGTACAAGCACGACATCGACGTCGTCGTCGACCGTATCGTCGTGCGTGCCGACCTCGCCACGCGGCTGGCCGACTCCATGGAAACGGCGCTTAAGCTTGCCGAAGGGCTCGCCGTTGCGGAATTCGCCGATCGGCCGCTGCCCGCAGAGGCCACAGCAGAAGAATCCGCTTACAAATCCAAGAACGAGACGCACGAACGTATCCTGTTTTCGGAAAAGTTCGCCTGCCCGGTTTCCGGCTTCACCATTCCGGAGATCGAGCCGCGGCTGTTCTCCTTCAACAACCCGTTCGGCGCCTGCCCGACCTGCGATGGCTTGGGCAGCCAGCGCGCCATCGATGAAAACCTGGTCGTGCCGGACGACAATGTGACCTTGCGCGACGGCGCGGTGGCGCCGTGGGCAAAATCCACCTCGCCCTACTATTCGCAGACGCTGGAGGCACTGGGCAAGGTTTACGACTTCAAGCTTGGCGACAAGTTCAAGGACCTGAAGGAAGACGCCAAGCAGGCTATCCTGCGTGGCACCGGCGAGCGCGAAGTCACTTTCAACTATGATGACGGCCTGCGCTCCTACAAGACCACCAAGACATTCGAGGGCGTGATCCCCAATCTCGAGCGGCGCTGGAAGGAGACGGAATCGGCCTGGATGCGCGAGGAAATCGAGCGCTTCATGGCTGCCACGCCCTGCCCCGCCTGCGGCGGCTATCGCCTGAAGCCGGAGGCACTGGCGGTGAAGATCGCCGGCAGGCACATCGGCGAGGTCACCGAACTCTCGATCCGCAAAGCCGATCTCTGGTTCAATGAGCTGCCCGCGCAGCTCAACGAAAAGCAGAACGAGATCGCCATCCGCATCCTGAAGGAAATCCGCGAGCGGCTGCGTTTCCTCAACGACGTCGGCCTCGACTACCTGACGCTGTCGCGCAATTCCGGCACGCTGTCGGGCGGTGAAAGCCAGCGCATTCGTCTCGCCTCGCAGATCGGCTCTGGCCTTACCGGCGTGCTTTATGTGCTGGACGAGCCATCGATCGGCCTGCATCAGCGCGACAACGCGCGCCTGCTGGAAACGCTGAAGCACCTGCGCGACATCGGCAATACGGTGATCGTCGTCGAACACGACGAAGACGCCATCCTGACTGCAGACTATGTCGTCGACATCGGTCCGGCGGCGGGTATCCATGGCGGCCGCGTCATCGCCCAGGGCACCCCGCGCGAGGTCATGGCTAATCCGGCCTCCATCACCGGCAAGTACCTTTCCGGAGAGCTCGAGGTCGCGACGCCCGCTGAACGGCGGCCAGGCAAGAAGGGCAAGCGCGTCAAGGTCGTCGGCGCCCGTGGCAACAATCTGAAGAACGTCACCGCCGAGTTTCCACTCGGCACCTTCACGGCGGTAACCGGCGTCTCCGGCGGCGGCAAATCCACCTTCCTGATCGAGACATTGTTCAAGGCGGCCTCGCGCCGAATCATGGGCTCACGCGAACATCCTGCCGAGCATGACCGCATCGAGGGCCTGGAGTTCCTCGACAAGGTCATCGATATCGACCAGAGCCCTATCGGCCGCACGCCGCGTTCCAACCCGGCAACCTATACCGGCGCCTTCACGCCGATCCGCGACTGGTTCGCTGGTCTGCCCGAAGCCAAGGCACGCGGCTATCAGCCGGGGCGTTTCTCCTTCAACGTCAAGGGCGGCCGCTGCGAGGCCTGCCAGGGCGACGGCGTCATCAAGATCGAGATGCACTTCCTGCCGGACGTCTACGTCACCTGCGACGTCTGCCATGGCAAGCGCTACAACCGCGAAACGCTCGACGTCACCTTCAAGGGCAAGTCGATCGCCGATGTGCTGGACATGACCGTCGAGGAAGGCGTCGAGTTCTTTGCGGCGGTGCCTGCGGTACGCGACAAGCTGATCACGCTCAACCAGGTCGGCCTTGGCTATATCCACATCGGCCAGCAGGCCACCACGCTGTCGGGCGGCGAGGCGCAACGCATCAAGCTTGCCAAGGAACTGTCGCGCAAGGCGACCGGCAAGACGCTCTACATCCTCGACGAGCCGACCACCGGCCTGCATTTCCACGACGTGGCAAAGCTGCTGGAGGTGCTGCATGAGCTGGTGGACCAGGGCAATACGGTGATCGTCATCGAACACAATCTCGAGGTCATCAAGACTGCCGACTGGGTGCTCGACCTCGGTCCCGAGGGCGGCGACGGTGGCGGCGAACTCGTTGCATCCGGCACGCCGGAAGACATCGTCGCGGAACCACGCAGCTACACCGGCCAGTTCCTGAAGGAACTTCTGGAGCGTCGGCCGAAAGGCAAGCGAGAGGCTGCCGAGTGAGCGGCAGCCAGGGCATCGTCTCCGTCGAGAGCCGGTTCGGAGTAGCTGAAACACTCGATCGGCTGGCGGAAACCGTGACCAGGCTGGGTCTCCATGTCTTCGCACGTATCGACCACATGGCCGGTGCGCAGGAGGTCGGTCTGCCACTTCGCCCGACGCAGCTTCTGATCTTCGGCAACCCGAAGGGCGGCACACCGCTGATGCAGGACAAGCAGATCGCAGGCATCGACCTTCCGGTGAAGGCGCTTGCCTGGGAAGATGAACACGGCAAGGTCTGGCTTTCATACAACGCGGCTGAATGGATCGCCGCACGGCATGGGCTGAGTGACACCAGCATCACCGCGGTCCAGGCGATTGCCAACGGCATGGGCAAGGTTATCGGGCTGGCAGCAGGCCGGGAGTAACGCCCCCCCGCGGCCCTTGGCAGTTCGCTGCCGGCGGCATGACATCCCGGAACTGGCAAAGGCAGGATTTGAGACAAAAAAAGAGCAGACGAAATCCTTCGCCTGCTCTCCCCTAGCATTTGGCAGCGACGCGGCCGTTGGCACCGCGCACCGCCCCCGAGCCAAAGAACCGGGAGAACGGTATTAACGGTCTGTCTCATTTTAGCGCATCTTAATCCAAGGTACATACCTCAAATGGAGGAGGCGCAAGGCTTTGAGCCCGGATCGCAGAGACTTGAAAAGCGACTTAGCCACGACGTGCCATCCGAATTGGCCACACCATCCGAATGCTGAACGGAATTGGCAGGATGATCGTCAGGATTGCTGATTTCGGATGGCTTGTGACGCCTTGCCGTGGTTGCCTACGCCCATTCGAGATTGAGGGAAATACTGGAGGGATGGAATGACTACAGCTGGAAAAATCCGGTCAGGCATGGGCGGCTGGACGTTCGAGCCCTGGGACACATCGTTCTACCCGGAGAAACTCTCGAAAGCCAAACAGCTCAACTATGCCTCGAGGCAGGTTCCGACAATCGAGGTCAACGGCACCTACTATTCGACCTTCAAGCCGCCGACATTCGCCAAATGGGCGAAGGATGCTCCGGACGGTTTTGTGTTTTCGTTGAAGGCGATCCGCTTTGCGACCAACCGCCGGGTACTGGGGGAAGCGGGCGAATCGGTGAAGCGCTTCCTCGATTCCGGCGTTTCCGAACTCGGCGACAAGCTCGGGCCCATTCTCTGGCAATTTGCACCGACGAAGCGCTTCGACGCCGACGACTTCGGGGCGTTCCTGGCACTCTTGCCCGAAAAACAGGATGGCGTGGCGTTGCGCCATGCAGTGGAGGTTCGCCACGATTCTTTCGTCGTGCCCGAATTCGCCGCGCTGGCGCGCAAGCATGATGTCGCGATCGTTTATGCCGACCATGCCAAATATCCGGCAATCGCCGACGCGACCGGGGGCTTCGTCTATGCGCGGCTCCAGACCGGCAGTGACGACAATCCCGACTGCTACACGCCCAAGGCGCTCGACCAATGGGCTGAACGTGCCAGGACCTGGGCTGCGGGCAAGGAACCCGGCGACCTGAAGCGCGCAGATCCCGACACCCAGGCAGAGGTGAAGCCGCGCGATGTGTTCGCCTACTTCATCACCGAAGGCAAGGTCCGCGCCCCATTCGGCGCCATGGCGTTGATGAAACGCGTTGAGGCCTGAAAAATGAAAAAGCGAAAGCCGCTTCGTTGAAGAGGCTTTCGCTTTTCCTGAGAAAGCAGTGAAGATTTCGCGCTGGTGTCAGGAGCCTCGTGCGACGCGCTCGATCTCCTCACGCACGAGGCGCTCGACCAGCGTCGGCAGGTTGTTGTCCAGCCAATCCTGCAGCATCGGGCGCAGCATCTCCGCAGCCATGTCATCGAAGGTCTTCTTGGCTCGACCGGCGAAAGCTTCAGACAATTCCTCGAAGGAAGCTGCGACCTGACGGCTCGTATGCTCCGAGATCAGCGCGGGCCGCAGCACAGCGCTTTCAAGGGCGGGTTCATGACGGGTCGGGAAATCAGCCGGCTCATCTGTCACATCGTTGCCGGGCTGCGCCGTGAAAACGCTATCTTCCTGACCACGAATTTCGTCGGCGCGGGTGTCGGAGACAAGCTCGACCTCGCGAGGCCAACCGGTGCGAAGTTGGCTGACAGCCTCATCCCTCTCGACGACCGGTTGCGGTGCCACTGCAGCGGGCTGTTCGGATGCCGTCAGCGCCCCGATTTCAGCCAGCGTGATCACAGGAGCAGCCGGGCGCTGCTCTGGCGAGCCGGCGGCAAGTTGCACCTGAACGTCGGCCAGACTGATGGGCTTGCCCGGCAATTCGCTACGCAATTCGCTGCGGAAGGCATCGACGTCGGGAGCAGTATTCTCGACCGGCTCGGATCGCGCCATGACCGGTTCAATCTCCGGGCGCGTATCGCTCGCCTCCATCCCAGTCTTGCGGCCTGAATCGCTGTCTTCGATGATCCTGCGGATGGAAGCCAGGATCTCTTCCATCGAAGGTTCGCGTTGTGCGCTGCTTGCTGCCGTGGCCATTGTCACATTCGCCGCCCTGGAAATCTGTTGCATTTTCGGCCGACGCCAAGGCCGGCTCGAATCACCACTCAAGCGTAACCGACCGATTGCGATCAGAGAATCCCCAAACCGGGGACCGGTGCTGTTTCAACAGATTAGAGCAATTGCAGCAGACGCGTGCAGCGGTTTCGCGGTCGGAATTATGTAAATACAGGGAGTTGGAGCGTTTCCACCTTTCCATGAAAAACGGAAACGCCCTTGAAACAAAACAGCCCCGCAAAGCGGGGCTGTCGAACTCTTCAATCAGGAAGAACTAGCGGCCGTCCGGCGTACGCAGACCATACCACTTGTCCTTGACGGCCTTGTAATGCTCGTCGGGATTGTACTTTGCCACCTGGAGTCCAAGGCGCTCAACCGTCAGCCGCCCCATCGCCTGCAGAATACCGTAGCTGGCAATAACGACGTCGCGTTCGGAAGCGGCCAGGTTGATCTGCGCGCTGATGACGACGTTCTGCGCATTCAACACATCCAGCGTGGTCTGCTGGCCGACATTGCGCTCCTCGATCACGCCATTCAGCGCCAGTTGCGCGGCAGCGATCGAAGCACGATTGGCGTCGACATTCTCCCTGGCGGCCTGATAGGCGGTCCATGCCGCCACGACGGCGTTGCGGACCTGATCGCGCGCCACATCGACTTCGATGCGAGCCTGGCCGAGCCTTTCCTTCTGTTGGCGAACCGTCGCTGCGGTACGGCCACCGGAGTAGATCGGCACCGTCAGCGTCGCGCCGACATTGGCCGAGGTCGACGAACCGTCGGGGCTCAGGATGCTTCCGGGCGATGCATCCCGGTAGTTGCGGGAAATACCCGCCGAAGCGCTCAATTGCGGCAGCAGCGCACCTTCAGCCGCCTTCACGCCAAACCCGGAGGCATCGACCAGATGCTGGTTGGCCAGGATGGCCGGGTTTTCGTTGTTCGCCGCGGCGATGGCGTTTTCGATGCTGGATGGCAGCAGCTTGCCAAGTGGCGATGGCGCCTTCAGCTTGCCCGGCTGGTCACCGACGATCTGGCGGTAGACACCGGCGCTGGCCAGCGCCTGTGCCTGCGCCGCACTCACCTGGGCCTGTGCCGTAGAGCGCTGCGCTTCAGCCTGCGCGACGTCGGTGCGGGTGCCCTCGCCCACTTCAAAGCGCGAGCGCGCGGCGCGTACCTGCTCGGTCAGGAACTTAAGATTCTGTTCCGTCAGCTTCGCGACCTGGCGATCGTGGATGACATTCATATAGGCCTGGGCCGCAGCGAAGAGCGTCGCATTCTGCTGGTTGTTCAACCCTTCGACCGAAGCGCGCACCTGTGCCTCTGCCGAGGCCACGTTGTTCTTGGTCTGGAAACCATCGAACAGGGTCTGGTTGATCTGCACGCCGAAATTGCCGGTGGTCAGACGGCCGGCATTGTTTCCGCGCGTGCTCGAATAATCGATGGCGGCCGAACCGGTGATGGTCGGGCGCCAGCCGGATTTGGCGATCGCGACGCCTTCATCGGTCACACGCACACCAGCGCGCGACGAATTCAGCGTCGAGTTGTTCTGATAGGCCTTGGACAGCGCGCCAAGTATGGTTTCAGCAGATGCCGCGCCGGGAGCGAGCGCGGTCACCGAAGCAAGCAGAATAGCGAGGAGACTCTTGTTTACAGAATGCACGGCAAATCCTCATTCTTAATTGGAAACCACGCAAGAACGGCCGCCGTATTCGGGCAACCGTCATTGCGTGTTGTGTTCCCTGCCGCTAGCCCGTCTCCCCAAAATCCGAACCGTCGGCAACGATCTGTTAACACAAGCCATCATGCCGCGACGTGAGCCGCAAGAGCGAATCTCTCAGAATTCGAAAACACGCACACGTTCGAATCCAGGTAGTGGCTTTATTGCCGCATTAAATGCACGCCGCCCTGCCGCTATTCCAGTAGTCTTCAAAAACAGACGAGCGACACCGGCATTGCCATGGCCTTCCACGGCAACCAGGCGACCGCCTTCAGCGAGCTGGTCGAGAAGCGCCTGTGGCACCTCTTCCACGCTGCCGCCGACCAGAATCACATTGTAGGGTGCTTTCGCGGCGTGACCGTCGCGCAACGCGCCGTCGACCACCACGACATTGTCGTAACCCAGCGACGACAGGGCCGTGCGTGCGGTTTCGGCCAGGGTCGAATCGCTTTCCAGCGCAACGACGGATTTCGCGATCCGGGATAGAATCGCTGCCGAATAGCCCGTACCGCACCCGACATCGAGAACGCTATCGTCGACACTGATTCCCGCAAGCTGCAGCAGCTTGCCGAGCGGCGAAGGCTCCATCATGTAACGCGGCTCGCCAGCCACGCCGGCAAGGCGGATATCCTCGTCGATATAGGCAAGATCGCTTTGGCTGTCTGACAGGAAAGCTTCGCGCGGAACCGTGAGGAAAGCATCGAGGACCGCGGCATTGGTCACATCGGTCGTTCGCAGCTGGCCATCGACCATCTTCACGCGGCGTGCGGAAAAATCAGCGCTCATATTCCAACCGTCCCGCTTCCGGCGCCACTCCGGCGCCTATGGTCATATGGAACGCCCCCCGGCACTGTACCGGTTGTCGGGATTGGAGGCCTCGCCCG
The DNA here is from genome assembly GCF_004136315.1 of Mesorhizobium sp. Pch-S. NCBI lineage: Bacteria > Pseudomonadati > Pseudomonadota > Alphaproteobacteria > Hyphomicrobiales > Phyllobacteriaceae > Mesorhizobium > Mesorhizobium sp. Pch-S. The sequence goes on along the minus strand of NZ_CP029562.1, from coordinate 5,376,349 downwards.
GAATCGAACCGGGATGCAAGGATTTGCAGTCCTCTGCGTAACCATTCCGCCACGAGGCCTCATCACTCCCGGCGTTCCACGGCGCTTCAATAGGTTGGGCCGTTTGGGCAGTCAAGGACACAAGCTTTATTCCGCTGACAATTCCCTAACCTATTGTGAATGGCGTCCGGGACCGGGCGTTGGTTGCGGAATGGTCAGGCCCGAGCGTGCGAGTGGGCGCCTAGGTGCGGCGCCGCCGCTCCCACCACACCACAAAGCGGCGTCGGTGGCGACGAATCATTGCGAATTCATAGGAGAGCACCAGGAAGCCGACCGGCAGCATCCACAGCCCGAGCACAGGCAGGAACCACAGGACGCCGCCAAACAGGAACGCCACGCCAATGGCAATGCGCAATGCACGGGACCGCGGCAACGCGAACTCGCGTCCGAACGCTGAAATCTTGTGCTTTCGCTTGCGAGGCTCGCTCTCTGCGCCCATGACCTGCACCGTTTCGTCCATCCTTGTTTTCTCTGTCCGGCTTTGCTCCAGCGCCTCAAAAGCCTCATTTGCCGGCATTGCGGCCTGATATGATGGCGTCAGGCGGCGATTGCGAGAATACGCCACAGAAAAACCTTTTAAAAAATTCGAATTCCCGCTTTGCAAAGCCGAAAAGGATCGCTATAGCCACCCCCGTTCGCACAAGAGCGCTGTTCCCCGGTAGCTCAGTGGTAGAGCAACCGGCTGTTAACCGGTTGGTCGCTGGTTCGAATCCGGCCCGGGGAGCCACTTTGCTAGCACATCAGCATTAGACCGGAGCCTACGAAAGCACCTGCCCAAAGCGGCTGAGGCTGGAGCGGTTTTTGGCAGAAACAGCACTTGCCTTCAGACAATCGATGCTTGGAAATCGCGTGATCGGGAGGACCATTCGTGAATTTTCTCGCCTTCGCTTTCGTAGGATTGCTGCTCATCGACACTTCGGCAATTAATCCGGCAGCATTTGTTGGCACCTATCGGGGGTCACTTTGGAGCGGCGACGGGGACTCGCCCAGTATCACCACCTTGAAGATTGGAGCCGATCTGGTCCTGAGCGGTGAATACAGCTTCATTGAACAAACCGGTCAAACGACGTCGGGTTCACTGGATGCCTGCCAGATAGAAATGCGGGTTCTCATCTGTCAGTGGCACGATCGTTACGGCACAGGCGTGCTGAAGATGGAATTCGATCCCAGCCTTTGCACTTTTCAGGGGCAATGGACGACCGCCAATCTCGTTTCGACGGGCTGGTCGTACTGGAATGGAAGCAAGGGTTGTACGCCAGTGGCAAATGCCGGAGGATCTTTGTTGCAAAGATCTTGATCCACAAGGAGGCGCTTACGCCGCCTTGCAGACGGCGGACACAGATCGATTAGCCGCCGGCCACGACATCCGCCGAAAACCGCAGTTCGCGCATCGGCCGCACCTTGCTGGTCGTTGCCGAATAGACCGGATGCGCCTTGTAGGCGGCGAGTGCTGCCGCATCCTCGAACTCGGCATAGACGACGATGTCGATCTTGTCGCACATCGGGTCGACCTTGGAGTTGAGCGTCACTTCGAACAGGCGTGAATGGGGGATTTGACCCAGGGCGAGCAGGCCGTCACGGACCTTTTCGACGTCTTCGCCGGGCCGCACGCTGAAGAATACGATGTGCCGGATCAATCCAGCCTCCCTGCACCTTGCTCGCGCAGCGTTGCCCGGGCGGGATGGTGCGCTCTTTGAGATCAGCAGTTTCTGGGCCAGCCGCAGACTGGCGTCAACCGGCAGGTTGTCGCGGCAACTGGCGTGATCCGGAGAATCAGCCGGTGACGTAGGCGACCGCGTGTTTCACGCTTTTTGTTCCCGCATCCAGGTAGCGGCCCTGATTGTAAAGGCCGTCCCAGATCAGGAAGAAGGCGATTGCGGCGATGACGATGACGATGCGCATGGGCACACACTAGGCGATTTCGATTACCGCAATCATAACTTCAACCGCTCACCTGCGGTATCAGCACAAACCAGCCGGATTGCCCTAACCGGGTTCCGCTCCTGCCTCTTGCCAGCAGCCTCGACACGATAGAAAATCATCAATGGATTCATCAAGAAGCGGACGGGCCCGGTCGGGCGCGCCGTTTTGTTGTGTTCGGGAGAGGAAATCCGCGCCGTGCAATGCATGGCGCAGCAACCGATGGGTCCGATCAGGAGCGACAGAGGGAATTGCTTCTGAACAGGAGGGGAATTTATGACCGAGAAACACCGAACTGCGCCCCCTTTGACGGACGCCGTCCGTCTCGATGAGCGCAATTTCGCTGAAATCGTCAAAGGGCTCCCGGCCAAGGCACGCATGGTCTTCAAGGCCGCGATGGCCATGCCACGCGGCTCGCTCAAGGTTCGCATGCCCGACGGGCGCGCCGTCCTGGTGGAGGGCAAGGCGCCGGGCCCGAACGCCGAACTGGTGCTGAACAATTGGCGCTTGCCCAACCGCGCCTTCACCGGCGGCACCATAGGGGTCGCGGAATCCTACATGGATGGGGATTGGGAAAGCCCGGACGTGACAAGCTTCCTGGAGCTCTTCGTGGTGAATACGGAAACCGGAGAAAAGGTGGCCGGCGGAGCCAGCTGGATCGTCAACACCGTGCAGCGCATCCGCCACTGGCTGAACGAGAACACCCGCACCGGCTCGAAACGCAACATTTCCGCCCATTACGACCTCGGCAATGCCTTCTATCAGAACTGGCTCGATCCGAGCATGACCTATTCGTCGGCGCTCTATTCGACCGGTGCCAACGACCTCGAAAGCGCGCAGGCCGCGAAGTATCGGGCACTTGCCAAGGACATTGGCATCAACACCCAGGACCATGTTCTCGAGATTGGCTGTGGGTGGGGCGGCTTTGCCGAGTTTGCAGCGCGCGAGATCGGCTGCCGCGTCACCGGCCTCACCATCAGCCGCGAGCAGCATGATTTCGCCAAGGCCCGCATCCAGCGCGCCGGGCTGGCCGACAAGGTCGACATCAAATTGCAGGACTATCGCGACGAAACCGGCAAGTACGACCGCATCGCTTCGATCGAGATGTTCGAGGCGGTTGGCGAAAAATACTGGCCCACCTTCTTCGGCAAGGTGAAGGAATGCCTGAAACCCGGTGGCACCGCTGGTTTCCAGATCATCACTATCAACGAGGCCGCCTACAAGACCTATCGCGCCCGGCCGGATTTCATTCAGCGCTACGTCTTTCCGGGTGGCATGCTGCCTACTCCGACTATCCTGAAATCACTCGGCGCCGATCATGGCCTCGCCTATCTGGCCGAGCGCGTCTTTGCGCAGGATTACGCTCGCACCCTGGCGGAGTGGCGCCAGCGCTTCTGGGCATCCTGGGAGCGCATCGTTCCGCTCGGCTTCGACGATCGCTTCAAGAAGCTCTGGGAGTTCTACCTGCACTACTGCGAAGCGGGCTTCCGCACGAGCTACATCGACGTGCGCCAGGTCATCTACAGGGCCTGATGCAGGCAATTGCGACCGCCGGAACAGGCGGCCGCAAGGCTCTCTACCCGGCAATCACAGCAGGATACGATATCGTGCGAAGCCGTTTTCGCCCTCGCCGGCAGGCTCGATCTTCAACGTCTTGACCTGGTTGATGAAATCCTTCGCCCTGGCTCCCGTTTCGAACACCACGCTGGTTTCCGGCAATGGCGCGAACGACCAGTTGCCGTCCGCTGATGGGTTGATGGTGCCTTCGGCGACGATGTAGCGCACGATCACGTCGCGGTTGGTATCGGGCGCCTCGTAGATCACCTTGCCCTGGTTGATCTCGGGGAAATTGCCGCCACCACCCGCGCGATAATTGTTGGTGGCAACGACGAATTTCTGCGCAGGATCGATCGCTTTCCTTCGAATGCCAGGTCCTTGATACGGTTGGAGCCGCCATTGATGACATTGCCCTTGGCATCGTATTTCGGTGGCTGCGACAGGTCGATGCGATAACTGACACCGTCCATCACGTCGAAATTGTAGGACGGGAAATCCGTGTTGATCAGCGGCTGGTCGACCTTGCCCGGTTCGATGTGCCTGAAGATGCCCGCCGACATCTCGAGCCACTCCTGCACCTGCGCGCCGGTGATCTCAACGGCACGCACCGTATTGGGATAGAGATAAAGGTCGGCGACGTTCTTGATGGCAATGTCGCCGGCAGGCACGTCGGTATAGTAGTCGGCGCCACCACGACCGCCGGCCTTGAACGGCGCAGCAGCCGAAAGCAGCGGCAGATCCTTCCACTGGGTGCTCTTGAGAATATCCTTCAGATACCAGCTCTGTGCCTGGCTGACGATCTGCACGGAAGGGTCGTCGGCCACCAGTGCGAAATAGGAGTAAAGCGGCGCGGACGTCTTGCCGACCGGGCGGCGCACATAAGCGAGCGTGGCCTCGTGATCCTTTTTCAGCGCATCGACGACGCTCTTCACATCCTCGACGATTGCCTTGTTCTTGTTGTCGACGCGCTCGAAGATCGGCCGCGCCTCGGACGTCGCTGAAACGACCCGCCACTTGCCGCCGTCGCGCTCGAGCAACAGGTCGATCAACCCCATGTGTGAACCCCAGAAACCCGCCATCACGGCTGGTTTACCCTGCAACGTGCCCTTTTCGGCATCGACGCCGGCGAGTTGCTGGAAATCCTTCTTGCCAGGGAAGACCAGATGCTGGTGACCGGTGAAGACTGCATCGATGCCCTCCACGCCGGCCACGAAAAACGAAGCATTCTCCATCATCTCGGCCTGCTTGATATCGATGCCGGAATGCGAAAGCGCGATGACGATGTCGGCGCCCTCTTCCTTCATCTGCGGCACCCAGGCCTTGGCCGCCTCGACGATGTCACGGGTCACCACATTGCCGGAGAGGTTCTTGGCATCCCACACCAGGATCTGCGGCGGCACGAAGCCGATAACGCCGATCCTGATCGGATATTCGGCACCCGCCCCGTCCTTCAGCGTCCTGTCCAGGATCAGATACGGCTTGAGGTAGAGCTTGTCGTCGCGTGGATTGGCGGCCTTTTCGGTGCCCCGGATCAAATTGGCGCAGACAAACGGAAAATTGGCTCCTGCCAGCACCTTGTCGAGGAAGGAAAGCCCGTAGTTGAACTCATGATTGCCCAGCGTCGAGCAGGAGTAGTCCAAGAGGTTCATGCCCTTCATGACGGGGTGGACGTCACCATCCTTCATGCCCCGCTCGTAGGCGACGAAGTCGCCCATCGGGCTGCCCTGCAGCAGATCGCCATTGTCGATCAGCATCGAATTGACAGCCTCCTTGCGCACGGCATCGATCAGCGAAGCGGTGCGGGACAGGCCGAGCGTGTCATTCGCTTTGTCGGCGTAGTAATCGTAAGGCAGCAGGTTCACATGGATGTCGGTCGTCTCCATGATCCTGAGATGGGCCTGGTTGGCCGCCGCACGCGCCGAAAACGGATGCAGCATGATCAAAGCTCCGGTTGCGGCTGTTCCCTGAAGCAGCGCGCGACGGGATATCGGCGGGAGCGGTTCGGACATGATGGATGATCCTTTCGCTAGCGTTTTGCTTCCCTGTCGCCCCGCGCCAATCTAGCGCCAGCAAATCTTGCGCCAAAAGCATCCCAAGTCCAGCAGGCTCGCATGACGCTCACGCGACCAAGGGCGGAAAAATACGACCTTTCCAACACGAATATGTCGCAATACGATAAACCCGTGCATCCCTGCAGGCATAGGCTTTACGGGCGAACGGTCGACACGGGGAGATCGGCATGAGTGACAATGACGAGACAATGCCGGCGCAATACGCTTCGCCACCCTGTTTCATGCACGAACTCGATCCGGCCTTTCAGCAGGCACTTTCCGACTGGAGCGATGTACGACGTTGGCGCAAGGCCGAGCGCGAAAGACTGATTGCTGCGCGGCTCGCCATCTCCGCCGATGTCCGCGCGACAAAGGCCGGACGTATCGCCGAAGGGCTCGATGCCGCTATCGGTAATGTTGCCGGCAAATTGATCAGTCTTTACTGGCCGTTCCGTGGTGAGCCAGATCTGCGCGGCTGGATGGAAAGTGTGAATGAGCGTGGCGGGCGCACCGCATTACCCATCGTCGTTGACAAGGACCAACCGCTGATCTTCCGCGCCTACAGGCATGGCGACAGGCTTGAACGTGGTGTCTGGAATATCCCTATCCCCGCCGAGGGCGATCCGGTCGTTCCCGATGTCGTCATCTCGCCGATCGTCGGTATTGATCCCGAAAAATATAGGCTTGGTTACGGCGGTGGCTTCTTCGACCGCACGCTTGCCGCGTTGCCACGCAAACCGCTGGTCATCGGCATCGGCTATGAGCTGCAGCGCATCACGACCATCTACCCGCAACCGCACGACATCCCGATGGATGTCGTGGTCACGGAGACTGCGAACCCTGGGTGATCAGCCGGGCGCTGCGCTGGCCGGTCGTATAGATCCACAGCCAACTCAACGCCACCGCGATCCGGTTTCGCAAACCGATCAGAAAGAAGATGTGGGCGATGCCCCACAGCCACCAGGCCAGCCATCCAGTCACGCTGAAGCGGCCGAAATCGATGACCGCGGCACGCTTGCCGATCGTCGCGAGATCACCCTGATGTCTGTAGACGAACGGCCGTCTTGCGTTGTCTCCGGCCAACCTGCTCTTCAGCGTGGTGGCGACATGGCGGCCTGCCTGCTTGGCGGCTGGAGCTATGCCGGGAACGGGACGGCCATCACCGCGCTTGGCCAGTGCCGTATCACCGACGACAAAGATTTCGGGATGCCCCGGCACGGTAAGATCGTCTTCGACAACCACCCTGCCCGCCCTGTCGGCTTCGGCGCCCAGCCATTGCGCCGCTGGTGAGGCTGCGACGCCAGCCGCCCAGATGATCGTGCGTGCCGCCAGTCGCTGATCGCCGAACACCACGCCTTCCGCGTCACAGGCCGAGACTGGACGCCCAAGCTCGACGGTCACGCCGAGCCGTTCCAGCGCGGATTTGGCATAGGCTGACAGGTCGGGCCGGAACACCGGCAGGATGCGTTCTCCTGCTTCGATCAGAACAACCTTGGTGTCGCGGGTATCGATGTTACGGAATTCTCCGCGCAACGTGGCATGCGCCAGTTCCGCGATGGTGCCGGCCAGTTCGACGCCGGTCGGACCGCCGCCGATGATGACGAAGGTGAGCAGAGCCTGGCGTATCGCCGGGTCGGTTTCGCGTTCGGCCCGCTCGAAGGCAAGCAGCATGCGCCGGCGGATCGTGGTCGCGTCCTCCAGCGTCTTGAGCCCGGGCGCGAATTCTTCCCACTCGTCATGGCCGAAATAGGCGTGCCGCGCTCCCGTCGCCAGCACCAGCGTGTCGTAGGCGATCGTGCTGCCGTCGGCCAGCAACACCTGCTTCTTGTCCTTGTCGACGCCACTGACCGTTGCAAGCAGCGTCGTCACCTCCGGCTCACGACGAACCAGATGCCTTACCGGCCAGGCGATTTCGGATGTCGCCAGCGAGGTCGTCGCGACCTGATAAAGCAGCGGCTGGAAAAGATGATGGTTACGCTGATCGATCAGCGTAACACGAACCGGTGCTTTGGTTATCGCCCTGACGAATTCCAGGCCGCCAAAACCCGCGCCGACCACAACCACATGATGAGGCTCGCTGTTCATCGCAACACCTTTTGTGCATCGCAGCAAACATGCGGGCGCAGGCGTCGAATTTCAAGCAGTCGTGAGATTCAAACTGGTTTTGCCGGCTAGGCCATTTCCGGCTTCAATCCCATGGCCGTGCGGTCGACGATTTCGCGCAATGCAAAGGACGAGTTGATTTTCGTGACATGCGGCATAGCCGACAGCCATTCCTTGTGGATGCGTTCATAGTCGGCCAGATCGCGTGCCGCGATGCGCAGGATATAGTCATATTCGCCTGACATCAGATGGCAGGAGAGCACGTTCGGACATCGTTTGATCGCCGTCTCGAAATCCGACAGCGTCTTCTCGAACTGACCGGACAGCGATATATGCACGATGGCCGTCATCTGATGGCCGAGAGCTGCGTTCGACAGGCGCGCATGATAGCCGCGAATGGCACCGGATTTTTCCAGATTGTCGAGCCGGCGCGAGCAGGCCGACTGCGACAGGCCAACCCTTTCGGCGAGTGCCGCATTGGGTATCCGGCCGTCCTTCTGAAGCGTGTCGAGAATAGCGATATCAATCTTGTCGAGTGGCATTCTTCGCGGTTCCTGCGAAAAAGTGATGATTTTACGCAACGATTATCGAATTGAGACCTCACCAGCAAGCGCATTCGCAAACACATGCAACCCGATTGGTGGTTCACTGTTCCTCTTACAGGGAGAAGGCCCAACAGGGCCAAGAGGAGATCACCCAACATGCGCGTCGGTTGCCCCAAGGAAATCAAGAACCATGAATATCGGGTCGGCCTGACGCCGGGTTCGGTTCGTGAATATGTCGCCCATGGCCATGAGGTGCTGGTCGAGACCGGCGCAGGTGCCGGCATCGGCGCGGACGACAATGCATACCGCGCGGCAGGCGCGGCCATCGCCAAGACCGCCGCGGACGTGTTCGCCAAGTCCGACATGATCGTCAAGGTCAAGGAGCCACAGCCGAACGAATGGGTGCAGCTGCGCGAAGGCCAGATCCTGTATACCTATCTCCACCTCGCTCCCGATCCAGAACAGACCAAGGGACTGCTTGCTTCCGGCGTCACCGCCGTTGCCTACGAGACCGTAACCGACGACCGCGGCGGTCTTCCGCTGCTAGCGCCGATGTCCGAGGTGGCCGGCCGCCTGTCGATCCAGGCTGGTGCGACCGCGCTGCAAAAGGCCAATGGTGGCCGTGGCGTGCTGCTCGGCGGCGTTCCTGGCGTGCTGCCGGGCAAGGTCGCGGTCATCGGCGGCGGTGTCGTCGGCCTCCATGCGGCCAAGATGGCTGCAGGCCTTGGTGCCGACGTGACCATCCTCGACCGCTCCATCCCGCGTCTGCGCTATCTCGACGACATTTTTGGTGGCCGCGTTCACACACGCTATTCGACCGTCGAAGCGCTGGAAGAAGAATGCTTCTCGGCTGACATCATCGTCGGTGCAGTGCTGATCCCGGGCGCAGCAGCCCCCAAGCTGGTGACCCGCGAGATGCTGTCGGGCATGAAGAAGGGCGCCGTGCTTGTCGACGTCGCCATCGACCAGGGCGGCTGTTTCGAGACCTCGCACGCCACCACCCATGCCGAGCCGACCTATGTTGTCGACGACATCATCCACTATTGCGTGGCCAACATGCCGGGCGCCGTGCCGGTCACTTCGGCGCATGCGCTGAACAACGCCACCCTGCATTACGGCCTGCAATTGGCCGACAAGGGCCTGAAGGCCATCCTTGACGACCACCACCTGCGCAACGGCCTCAATGTCCACAAGGGCAAGATCACCAACAAGGCCGTTGCCGAAGCGCTCGGCTACGAGATGGTCGAGCCGAAGGCCGTCCTCGCTGCCTAATCACAAGGCGACGAACGCCGTCCTGATTTCCTCCCAGTGCCGCCGGAGCGTTCTCGTTTCGGCGGTTCTTTTTTTGCGCGGAGGCCGGCTCGTGCAATCACGTTCCCGTGCAAAGGCCGCCGGCGATGTTTCAAGCCTCGACAAAATCTGTCGCGAAGAGGTGACAATCCGTCGCGGTCGGGCTAAGGATGAGTCGTCTGGGGCTTCGCGAGGAGCTCCACCTGTTTGCGGGAGAGAGCAGCGCGAGCTGCCGCCGAAGGGGAAATCGCCCGAAATCTCTCAGGCAAAAGAACCGTAAACGGGAAAGACACTCTGGAAAGTCGAGGGCACCAAAACCCTCGCGCCGAAGGTGTAAGCGCTTCCGACAGGGTTCCGGGGCGCGAGTCTCTCAGGCTTCAGACAGAGGGGCACGGAGCGGTCGCATCCAGCGGCCGACCATCGTGCTGTTCTGGAGAAGACATGACGGGCGAAGCCACCAAGACCCTTCCACTCGAAGATCTGCATCAGGCAGCGGGCGCCAAATTCGGTGCCTTTGCCGGCTGGTCCATGCCGCTGACCTATCCGGCCGGCGTCATGAAGGAACACCAGCACACACGCGAGCATGTCGGCCTGTTCGACATCTCGCATATGAAGCTGTTTGCAGTAAGCGGTCCCGGTGCCGCGTCCCTGCTCAACCGCGCCTGCCCGATCGACGCTGCGGCGCTGGAAGTCTCGCAGTCGAAGCTCACTTTCTTTCTGAACGACCAGGCTGGCATCCTCGATGACCTGATCGTCACGCGGTTGGGGGCCGAGCGCTTCATGGTCGTCGCCAATGCCGGCAACGCGGTTGCCGACGAAGCGCATCTCAAGGCACTGGCCAGGGATTTCGACGCGAGGGTCGAACCGCTCGACCGTGTCTTCCTCGCCATCCAGGGCCCCGAGGCCGAGGCCGTCCTGGCGGAAGCCGGCGTCGACGGCAGCACGCTCACCTTCATGCATGGCTTCGAGCCGAGGCCGAACTGGTTCATGAGCCGTTCCGGCTATACTGGCGAGGACGGTTTCGAGATCGGCCTGCCGGAAGCCGATGCGCGCGTACTGGTCACGCAACTGCTGGCCGACGAGCGCGCCATGTGGATCGGGCTTGCCGCCCGCGACAGCCTGCGGCTGGAAGCCGGCCTCTGTCTGCACGGCAACGACATCAGCCCGGATACGGATCCGGCAAGCGGCGCCCTGATGTGGGCGGTACCGAAGGAAATCCGCGCGTCCGGGACGTTCATCGGCGCCGAGGCACTGCGCGCCATCGTCGAAAAGGGTGCCAAACAAAAACGCGTCGGCCTGAAGCCCGAAGGTCGCCAGCCGGTACGCGGTGGCGCCGCCTTGTTCGACGCCGATGGCAATCCCGCAGGCACTGTCACCTCAGGTGGGTTCGGCCCGTCTGCCGGCCATCCGGTCGCCATGGGTTACGTTTCTTCTGCGCTGGCCAAAGCCGGCACCAAGCTGTTCGCCGACGTTCGCGGAACCAGGGTTCCAATCGAGGTCAGCGCCCTTCCCTTCACGCCTCACCATTACCGCAAAGGATAATTTGCAATGGCCAAGACCTATTTCACCGAAGATCACGAGTGGCTGAGCGTCGACGGCAACGTCGCTACCGTCGGCATCACCGACTATGCCCAGGAACAGCTCGGCGATCTGGTCTTCGTCGACCTGCCGGAAGTCGGTCGTAAGCTTGCCAAGGGCGACACCGCTGTCGTGGTCGAGTCGGTCAAGGCGGCTTCGGACGTCTATGCGCCGCTCGATGGCGAGATTACCGAAGTGAACGGTGCGCTCTCCGGCGATCCGGCACTGGTCAACTCCGCCGCCACCACCGACGGCTGGCTCTGGAAGATGAAGCTCGCTGATGAAGGTCAGCTTGCCGGACTTCTCGATGAAGCCGGCTACAAAGCCCATATCGGCTAAGCAGGACGTGAAATCATGACCGCTGCTCCTTATCCCTTTTCAACCCGGCATATCGGGCCGAGCGTGACCGACGCTCGTTCCATGCTGGCCACCATTGGCGTACCGTCCGTGGAAACGCTGATCTCGCAGGCCGTGCCGAAGTCGATCCGGCTCGACCGTCCGCTCGACCTGCCGGCCGCCGCTTCCGAGGCGGAAGCCTTGGCCGAACTTGCCGAGAAAATGTCGACCAACGTCGTTCTGAAGAGCTTCGTCGGCCTCGGCTATCACGGCACGCACACACCACCGGTGATCCTGCGCAACCTGTTCGAGAATCCGGCCTGGTACACTGCCTATACGCCCTATCAGGCCGAGATCAGCCAGGGCCGCCTGGAGATGCTGTTCAATTTCCAGACGCTGGTGACGGAATTGACCGGCCTGCCGGTGGCATCCGCTTCGCTGCTGGATGAGGCGACCGCACTTGCGGAAGCAGTCGGCATGGCCTTCCGCCATCACCGCGATAAGCGCCCCAAGGTGGCCTTCGCCGGCAAGCTGCATCCGCAGACCCGCGATGTCGTTGTCACCCGCGCCGAGCCGCTCGGCATCGAGGTCGACGGCGACACAATCGACGAAAACACCGCAGCCCTCGTCGTTGCATGGCCGGACACCTATGGCGTTTATGGCGACCATTCGGCCAAGATCGCTGAAGCGAAGGCCGCAGGCGTGGTCGTCATCTTCGTCGCCGACCCGCTGGCTCTCGCGGTCAGCGACACGCCGGCCAGCCTTGGCGCCGACATCGCCGTCGGATCCATGCAGCGCTTCGGCGTGCCGATCGGTTTCGGCGGCCCGCACGCAGCCTATTGCGCCGTCTCCGACAAGCTGACCCGCCTGATGCCCGGCCGCCTGGTCGGCCAGTCGGTCGACACCAAGGGCCGGCCAGGCTTCCGCCTTGCCCTGCAGACGCGCGAGCAGCACATCCGCCGCGACAAGGCGACCTCCAACATCTGCACCGCACAGGCATTGCTGGCCAACATGGCGACCGCCTATGCCATCTGGCACGGCCCGGAAGGCCTGCAGAGCATCGCCGAGCATGTCCACGGCCTCACTGCGCGGCTGGCCGCGGCCCTCAAGGCCAAGGGACACACCGTCCTCGGCGACAGCCGCTTCGACACGGTGACAGTCGAACTGAAGGGGCAGGCCAAGGCGAAAGCCAAGGAAGCCCAGACCGACGGGCGGCTGCTGCGCATGGTGAACGACGACCTCGTCGGCATCTGCTTCGACGAGACCTCGACCGAAGCCGACCTGCAGGCGATCGCCGCTTTGTTCGGCGCGACGGTTGCCGACAAGGCGGAACGCCAGTTGCCGGGCAAGCGCACCGTGCAAGGTTTCCTGTCGCAGCCGGTCTTCCACCAGAACCGCTCCGAAACCGACATGATGCGTTTGCTGCGCAAGCTGGCGGACAAGGACCTGGCGCTCGACCGCACCATGATTCCGCTCGGGTCCTGCACCATGAAGCTCAACGCCGCCGCCGAGATGATCCCGGTGAGCTGGCCGAGTGTCGCCAACATGCATCCGTTCGCGCCAAAGGCGCACTCGAAGGGCTACAAGGCGATGACCGATGATCTCGAGCGCTGGCTGGCGGAAATCACCGGCTTCCAGGCAGTCTCGCTGCAGCCGAACGCAGGCAGCCAGGGTGAATATGCCGGCCTGCTGGCCATCCGCCGCTACCACGCCTCGCGCGGCGAGTCGCACCGCAATATCTGCCTCATCCCCTCCTCCGCGCACGGCACCAATCCGGCCAGCGCGGCAATGGCGGGCATGGAAGTGGTGGTGGTGCGCTGCATGGAAAGCGGCGACATCGACATGGAGGACATGCGCGCCAAGGTGGCCGCCCATGCCGCCAACCTCTCCGCCCTGATGATCACCTATCCTTCGACGCATGGCGTGTTCGAGGAAGGCGTGAAGGAGTTGTGCCAGCTGATCCACGACAATGGCGGCCAGGTCTATCTCGACGGTGCCAACCTCAATGCGCTGGTCGGTCTCGCCCGTCCCGGCGACATTGGCGGCGACGTCTGTCACATGAACCTGCACAAGACCTTCTGCATCCCGCATGGCGGCGGCGGTCCCGGCATCGGGCCGATCGGCGTCAAGTCGCACCTGGCACCGTTCCTGCCCGGACACATCGACCTCGGCACGGACTACCCGGTCTCGGCAGCGCCCTACGGCAGTGCGTCGATCCTGCCGATCACCTGGATGTACATCCGCATGATGGGCGCTCAGGGCCTCAAGCAGGCGACGGAAGCTGCAATCCTGTCGGCCAACTACATCGCCAAGCGGCTCGAGGGGCACTATCCAGTGCTCTACAAGGGCGCCAACGGGCGTGTCGCGCATGAGTGCATCCTCGACACGCGGGTGCTGAAAGACAGCGCCGGCATCACCGTCGACGACGTCGCCAAGCGGCTCATCGACTATGGCTTCCATGCGCCGACCATGTCCTGGCCGGTGGCCGGCACGCTGATGGTGGAGCCGACCGAGTCCGAGCCCAAGCATGAGCTCGACCGGTTCTGCGAGGCGATGATTTCGATCGCCAACGAGGCCGCCAAGGTTGCCAGGGGTGAATGGCCGAAGGAAGACAATCCGCTGGTCAATGCCCCGCATACTGCAACCGAGACGCTTGCTGGCGACTGGGCTCATCCTTACACGCGGATGGAAGCGGCCTACCCGGCAGCAGATCCGGATACCGCTGCCAAATACTGGCCACCGGTATCCCGTATCGACAATGTGGCAGGTGACCGCAATCTCGTCTGCTCCTGCCCGCCGCTGTCTGAATATCTCGGCGCTGCCGAATAAGGCACCCTGGTATCTGGCCTATGCAACCCCCTCGCAAAAAGTTGCGAGGGGGTTGCAGCATTCCAGCCAGTCCAGCAAAGCGCCTGGCGTTTTTCGCGTCCGGAATTGCGTAAAAACAAAGAGCTGGAGCGTTCAGCGGAACGCTCTAGGCGCGCAGCGCCGGCCGCCGCGTCGACTCCGTGATCCAGCCGTCGACCACGACCCTGTTACGGCCGGCGCGCTTGGCCTGATAGAGTGCCCGATCGGCACGGGTCAGCATCTCCGTCAGCGTGGCCTTCTTCATCGAACCGAAGGCGACGCCGGCACTCACGGTACAACGCAGCACGCCGATTTGCGTGTGAATTTCCTGTCCGGCGAAATCCGCCAGGATGTTGCGGGCAGCAGCCTCGACGTAGTTGCCTTCGACACGCGCGATCACCAGCGCGAACTCCTCGCCACCGAGGCGAAATGCGCTGTCCCCGGCGCGCAAATTCGCCCTGATGACATCGGCGAAGCGCTTCAGCACCTCATCGCCGGCGGAATGACCGTAGACATCATTGGTATTCTTGAAATGGTCGAGATCGAACATCACGACCGCCAGTTCCTCGCCGAAGGCCTTGTCCGGGTAGCCGTCCACCAGGGCGCGGCGGTTCTGCAGGCCGGTCAGCGGATCGGTCAGCGCTTCGTTGCGGTGCCGGGCCGCCATCCGCAGATTGTGCATGGTCATGGGCAGTGCGCCAAGCGCGGTGAGACATGCCACGGAAACGATGATGTTGACGCGCTCGGCCCAGTTGTCAGGCGCCTTGCCCAGCACCCAGCTGCCGTTGAACAGGAGCACCAGGCCGCACAAGGCAAACGAGACGGCGCAGATCGCGAACAGTACGGTCATCAAGGTGATGAGCGCCGGAAACTCCTCGCGGGCCTGCCAGAAAACCCAGCCGACCCACACCAGCAGCGCGGAGGCAAAAGCATATTCGACCATGAAGGCGGCGCCATCGAGGCCCACCATCATCAGGAAGGTGGTCGAAAGGACAGATGCAGCGACGACGGCCAACACCTTTCGCGCGATGTGGATGTGCCCGTAGAATTGGCCAGCAGCAACCAGGACCAGTGCGAAACCGCTGGGCAGAAGGGCCATCAGCAGCGCTCCGATCCAGGGTTGCGGATCGTTGGTGTATCGCCAGAAGGCAATGACGTGCGCGGCCACCACGATCAGGCCGACCGCGGCCGTCAGGAAATAGTGGCTCTGCCGCATCGCGCTCCAGATCACCAGCATCGTAATGCTGAGACAGGTGCCGGACAATGCTGCCGCCAGCAGCAAGGACTGATAGTCCAGCATTGTTCGCTTCCCCGCTATCACAACAGCGTACATTGTACGCCATCATCGCCCATTTTGCGGCAACCCGGCTCGAACGCTCAGGAGAAAGTCGCCAGATGGTTTACGAGACGTCTCTATTCGGAGTAGAGCACGCGCAAGCCATGAACGGAACACGAACTGCTGTGATCCAGCCCACAAAACATGGCAGTATCACTCCCTGATTCGTTTTCAAAGCGCATGGACGAAATGGACGATCTTTTCGGCAATCCTGACAAGCAGCCACAACAGCAGCCACGCACCAGTTCGCGGCCTGCGGATCCGCTCGTGCAGGCTGCCAAGCGCACGCAGAACAGCGCCGCCAAGGATGGCAGCGAAGGCTACAGTGCAGCCGATATCGAGGTTCTGGAAGGACTGGAACCGGTAAGGCGCCGGCCGGGCATGTATATCGGCGGCACCGACGAGAAGGCGCTGCACCATCTCTTCGCCGAAGTCATCGACAATTCGATGGACGAGGCAGTCGCCGGGCATGCCACCTTCATCGAGGTGGAACTCGGTGCTGACGGCTACCTCACCGTCACCGACAACGGACGCGGCATTCCGATCGACCCGCACCCCAAGTTCAAGGATAAGTCGGCGCTCGAAGTGATCATGACGACGCTGCATGCCGGCGGCAAGTTCGATTCCAAGGTCTACGAAACATCCGGCGGCCTGCATGGCGTCGGCGTGTCGGTGGTCAACGCACTGTCCGATGACCTCGAAGTCGAGGTCGCGCGTGGACGCAAACTCTATCGCCAGCGCTTCTCGCGCGGCATCCCGCAGGGCGGACTCGAATTCCTCGGCGACGTCCAGAACCGGCGCGGCACGCGAACCCGCTTTCATCCCGACGCCGATATCTTCGGCAAGGGTGCGCATTTCGAACCGGCGCGAATCTACCGCATGGCGCGCTCGAAGGCCTATCTGTTCGGCGGCGTCAACATTCGCTGGTCGTGCGATCCATCGCTGATCAAGGACAAGGATTCGACGCCGGCCAAGGCGGAATTCCACTTTCCCGGCGGCCTCGGCGACTATCTGAAAGCTTCGCTCGGCGACGAGATGCAGGTCACGCGCGAGATCTTCTCGGGCAAGAGCGAGAAGCAGAGCGGCCACGGCTCCGTGGAATGGGCAGTCACTTGGTATGGCGGCGACGGCTTCCTCAACTCGTACTGCAATACCATCCCGACGGGCGAAGGCGGCACCCATGAGATGGGCTTCCGCAACGTGCTGACGCGCGGCCTGCGCGCCTATGCGGATCTGGTCGGCAACAAGCGCGCGTCCATCGTTACCTCGGAAGACGTGATGATTTCGGCTGCCGGCATGCTCTCTGTCTTCATCCGCGAGCCGGAATTCGTTGGCCAGACCAAGGACAAGCTGGCTACGGTTGAAGCGGTACGCATCGTCGAAACCGCGCTGCGCGACCCGTTCGACCACTGGCTGGCGGACAACCCGCAGGAAGCCTCGAAGCTGCTCGACTGGGTGATCGCCCGTGCCGATGAGCGCGTGCGCCGGCGCCAGGAAAAGGAAGTGTCGCGCAAGAGCGCCGTGCGCAAGCTGCGCCTGCCAGGCAAGCTCGCGGACTGCACGCAGAATGCGGCGGCGGGCGCGGAACTGTTCATCGTCGAGGGTGACTCGGCCGGTGGTTCAGCCAAGCAGGCGCGGGATCGTGCGATACAGGCGGTGCTGCCGCTGCGGGGGAAGATCCTGAACGTCGCCAGCGCCGGCAACGACAAGCTGGCCGCCAACCAGCAGATTTCGGATCTCGTCCAGGCGCTCGGCTGCGGCACGCGCTCGAAATACCGCGACGAGGACCTGCGTTACGACCGCGTCATCATCATGACCGACGCCGACGTCGACGGTGCCCACATCGCCTCGCTGCTGATCACCTTCTTCTATCAGGAAATGCCCAACCTGATCCGCGGCGGTCACCTCTTCCTGGCCGTGCCGCCACTCTATTCGCTGCGTCAGGGCGGCAAGATCGCCTACGCCCGCGACGATGCGCACAAGGACGAATTGCTGCGCACCGAATTCACCGGTCGTGGCAAGGTCGAGCTCGGCCGCTTCAAGGGTCTTGGCGAAATGATGGCGAGCCAGCTTAAGGAAACCACCATGGATCCAAGGAAGCGTACCTTGCTTCGGGTCGATGTGCTGGACGAAGAGACTGTGACCAAGGATGCTGTCGACGCGCTGATGGGCACCAAGCCCGAGGCGCGCTTCAGGTTCATCCAGGAGCGCGCCGAATTCGCAGCCGCTGACGCCTTGGACATTTGAGAGCATTCGGCCGGCGGTTTCGCCCCGGGAGCGGAGATGACGTGGTGAGTTGGGTGAAGCTGAAGGAATGGGTCGGCACGACGTTCGCCGGTTCGCTTCAGCCAACCCGCTCGGACTGGATTTTCGCGCTGCGCACCACGTCGGCCGGGCTGATCGCGCTTTTGGCGGCTTATGCCCTCAAGCTCGAACACCCGCAATGGGCAATGATGACCGTGTTCATCGTCGCCCAACCGGTCGCCGGCATGGTGCTTGCGAAAGGCTTCTACCGGCTGATCGGGACGGTTGTCGGTGCCGTGGCCGCCATGGGGTTCACATTCGCCTTCGGTGGCAACCCCTGGCTCTTTGTCACGGTTCTTTCGCTCTGGATCGGCCTGTGCACGCTGGTCTCGTCGCTCTTGCGCAACCCCGAAGCCTACGGCGCGGCACTCGCCGGCTACACCGCGATGATCGTCGGCCTGCCAGCCTTCGGCCAGCCGCACCTGATCACGGACCTCGCGGTCGCCCGCTGCGAGGAGATCATCCTCGGCATCGCCTGTGCGGCGATCACCAGCCGGCTGATCCTGCCGCGGCTCGCCGGCTCGGCGATCAAAGCGCGCCTGGAACGCTGCATCCTCGATCTTGCCGCCTATACGCGCGGCGCCTTTGCGGGCGCGGAACCGGCCAAGCTCGACGCTCTTTATCGCAAGCTGGTCGCAGACACGCAGACGCTGGGAGAAATGCGCGCTTATGCCCGGCTGGAGGCGCCAAGCGTGGCGACACGCGCGCACCCGGTCCGGCGGACCATTGGCCATCTGCTTTCTGCCTTGTCTGCCGCGCGCATGCTGCACGCGCACGCCGCCCCGCAGAATGCAGCTCTCCTGCCGGTACGAGGACAGCTGAAAGCGCTTGTCGGAGAGCTCGTCGACACACCGAATTCCCTGGAGAACACAAAGCCATGGGAGGCAAGGCTCACTACAATTGCCAACGAAGCCCTGCATGCTCCCGATAGCGCCGCCAACGAAGGCGAAGATCCGGTCGGGACCATCACCCGTCTCACCGTCGCCGGCGAATTTGCGCAATCTCTGCGCGAGGTATTGCGCGGTCTCGATGCCGTGCGGCGACCGACAACGGAAAAAGCCATGCGACAGCGCCGGCAGCCAGCGCTGATCGTGCATCGCGATCACCATGCTGCCTGGCGCAATGCCATCCGCGCCACGGTGGCCACCATGCTTGTCGCCAGTTTCTGGCTGACCACTCACTGGTCGGAGGCGGCTGGCACGCTGATCCTCGTTGCTGTCGTTTCAAGCCTGTTCGCGTCCAGGCCGGATCCGGCACAGGTTTCCTGGGGGTTTTTCAAAGGCACGTTGCTGGCGCTTCCGGTTGCGTTTGTGGTCGGTCAGCTTGCCTTGCCGGTACTGCCGGGCTTTGGCTGGTTCGTGCTGTTTGTCGTGCCCATCCTCGTGCCCGCGGCTCTCGCCATGGCCAATCCGCGTCTCGTCGGCGTCGCTACCGCCTTCGCCATAAATTTCCTGGCCTTCCTCAATCCGCATCAGGGCATGAGCTACGATCCCGCCGCCTTCTTCGCCGGCTCGATTTCGGTCCTGGTCGGCATCCTGATCGCCATCGGCGTGTTCATGGTGGTGTTGCCCGTCGACCCGATCGCCACCGCACGCCGGATCGCCGGCGCCATGCGTGAGGATCTGGTCCGACTGTGCCTGCATGACCGCATTCCGCGCCGTTCAGCCTTCGAAAGCCTCGCCTACGACCGCGTCAACCAGATGATGCCGCTGGTACAGCAGGCCGGTCGCAAGAGCGAAGGCCTGTTCGATGGCAGTGTTGCTTCGGTGATGGTAGGGCTGGAACTGCTTCGCCTGCGCATCGACCAGAAAGCCGGCGGCCTGCCATCAGCCATGACGCAGAACGTCAGCGACTTTCTACGGCAACTGGCGCGCAATCTGCTTGTCCGCGTGCCGAATGAGGCGTGGATTGCCAGCATCGCCGCGATGCGCGCGGACGCGGCTGCGATTGCCGCGACTGGTACGCCGGACGCGCTGCGCGTTGCTGCATCGCTGCGTGTGGTTGCCGCCGCCGCCGAAGATTACCCGGATTTCTTCCGCAAGGACTAGAACAGTGGCTGTTCGGCTCGAGCTCGCCGCAGCATCGGGCTGGATGGGCTATTGCCGGACGGTCCGATGCGCAACGCAATGATCATAGCGGTAGCTCGCGCGCTGCGCTGGGTTGAGTTCCCGATCACGAAGAATGGTGTCGCGAGGCGTGGCGGCATCTGCGCAGACATCGGCAAAAGGCGCACGAAGATCATCGACATACTCGATGTTGATGACCCGGTCGCCGTAGAACCGCGTGTATGCGGAGCATTCGTCGTAGCGGTGGCATTCCTCGGATACCACGAAATCGAATCCGATCCGCCTTCTCTCACCGTCGGAAAGCTGGGGTGTGTTCTTTTGCCCTGCCGCGAGACCCTGTTCATGTGCGGCACGCACCAGCAGTTCTGCGAAAGCGACCGCGTCCTTGTGTTTGAGCGCGCCCCTTGACCTCGTGAAGGAGTCCAGATTGTCGAATTCAACGGCATCGAACCCCGCGTGGGCACATTCGGCAATGGTGACAGCCAGGCGCTCCAGCACGGCAGTCCGAAGTTTTTCCGATGATATGTCGAGCAGATGCTCATCCGGCCAATCCGGATCGACCAGCGGCTTACCCTTGCCGTTCCTGACCAGCAACCGAGGTGGCCACGCCACGCCGGGCTGTGTCTGAAAACCATTGACGTAGCATATGTTGTAAAGGCCTTGGGCCGGCGCAGCGGTACTGTCGCGCACGACGACAGTGGTTCCCGCCGGCGGATCGTAGGCGCCACCAAGCTGATAGTCCGCTACGGCGTGGGCAGGAAGCGGCTTGAATGTTCGAGCTACTCGAGCCTCTTGTTCCGCAGAACTCGCTATCCCACCGCTCTGGATGCAGAGCCCCGCTACCAAAATACCGACCGATCGATGCATGGCCCTGCGTCACCCGTGGCTGATTCCCGTCGGCCACAGGCTAGGCGGCGGCGATGGCCAATGCGTGACCGCGTGCGTTCTGGCGCAGTGCATCCAGATGGATCGACTTTATGAGTGTAGCCAGATCGCCGGCAGCCTGCTGCCCCCCGATCTCCCTGAGCATCAGCCAGCTCACTTCCTGCACACCGGCGACGCGCTTGCCGTTGGCAACCTCGCGCCACACCTTCAGCGCCCTGAGCATGACGCCGTGCATGCCGGGCGACAGCCCTGCGGAAGTGAACAGCGCCTGCAGCGCAACATCGTTGCCGCCTGCCAGCAGTGACCTTACCCGCTGCTCCGATTGACCTGTCAACGCCACCAGGACCGCGCCAAAGAAATCGACCTTGCCATGCGCCACGGTGCGAATGATGAAGGCGGCGGTGAGATCGCCGCGCAGGCGCAGATGCTCGACGAGGGCCGGGTGCTCCCCTGCCCGCGTGCTCTCGATCAAGGTGACCGAGGCCTTTACGCAGGCGTCGCGCAACACACGGTCAGCGCGTGCGGAGCCCATCAGCGCCAGCACCAGCGGCGAGCCCTTCAGGGCATCGCCGAGCTTGACCAGCAGCATATGGCGGCAGTCTGCGGGCAGCGTATCATGCGCGATCAGTGCCTCGCGCACCGCAGGCACGTGGCCATGCCGTTCGGCGATGCGCCGATAGCTCATCGATGCGATCGCGGCGCCTGGATTGGAAAGCAGCGTCACACAAGCATCGGCCTCGCCGATCTCGGCGATCGCCGCTGCGACCGTCATCGACACCGCAGGCCGGTCCGCGATCAGTTCCTGCGTCGCTTTCTGGCCGCCGGCGACCCGGTCGATCAGGTCGGCGTCAGTCAGCAGCGGCGAGCGTGCCAGGACAAGGCTGGCGACCTCCGGCTGGTCCGAAGCCAGCGCGGCAATGATCTGCACCGGGGCATGATGGCTCATCGACAGCGCCTCGGCCATGGCCGCGCGCACCTTGGAAGAGGCGTCATCAAGCAGAAGGGTCAGTGCCGCCTCGGCGGCACATCGATCCTCGAAAGGAAGATCGCGGTTCACATAGGCTCTCGCCAGTGCGCTCGCCGCAGCCGCGCGCTCGGAAACCCTCGCAGTACCAACCCATTTCAGGAAATGAGGAACAACCATGTTCAAAGCTTCATACCCCAGCTGGCACACAACCCAGCAAACCCGAAAAAGACGTTAGGCAGAAATGGTTTACGAAGCGTTCACCATAATTTTTAACCAGCTTGCGAGCCTTCGCCGCTCGGCTTATCAAGCGGGAAACGGAGGATCGCCATGCCTGGTCTCTATCTGGAAGAGTTCACCGTCGGCCGAAATTTCCAGCACACGCTGCGCAAGACGGTGACCGAGAGCGACAACATGCTGTTTTCGGTCATGACGCTCAATCCACAGCCGCTGCACATCGATTTCGACTTCGCCTCTAGGACCGAATGGGGCAAGCCGCTGGTGAACTCCCTGTTCACACTCGGCCTGATGATCGGCATCGCGGTCAACGACCTCACTGTCGGCACCACGGTCGCGAATCTCGGCATGAAGGAAACGACCTTCCCGCATCCGGTCTTCCATGGCGACACGATCCGTGTGGAGACAACCGTGATCTCCGTACGCGAATCGAAGTCCAAGCCCGATCGCGGCATCGTCGAACTCGAACACCGCGCCTACAATCAAGACAATGTGCTTGTTGCCAAATGCCTCCGGCAGGCGATGATGCTGAAGAGGCCAGCCTGATGCGATCGCTGCTGTTTGTCCCAGGCGATTCCGAACGCAAACTGGAAAAGGGTTTTGCTTCGGAGACCGACGTGGTCATCGTCGACCTTGAGGACTCGGTTGCCGCACAGAACAAGGCGGCCGCGCGCGAAGTCGCGGCCGGTTTCATCGCCCGGCACCGCGCCGATACGAAGGCCGCCATCTATGTCCGTGTCAACGATCTGACCACCAGCCTCACCGACGACGATCTCGCCGCTGTCGTCGGCTCAAAGCCAGACGGCATCATGTTGCCGAAATCGAACGGCGGCCAGGATATCCAGCAACTGTCGGCCAAGCTGCGTGTCCAGGAGGCGCGCGCCGGCCTGGCCGATGGTGCGATCCGCATCCTGCCGATCATTACCGAAACGGCGGCGGGCGTTCTGGCAGCCACCAGTTATGCCGGCGCCAGCGGCCGCCTCTCGGGCCTGACATGGGGTGCCGAGGATCTGTCCGCGGCCATCGGTGCCCGCACGGCACGCGACGAGCAAGGCCGCTACACCGACGTCTTTCGCCTCGCCCGAACGATGACGCTGCTTGCCGCTTCCAGTGCCGAAGTCGCGGCGGTCGATACCGTCTTCCCGAATTTCAGCGACATGGCCGCTTTTGAAGCCGAATGCGTCGAGGCCGAGCGCGACGGCTTCACCGCCAAGATGGCCATCCATCCGGCACAGGTTCCGGTCATCAACGCCGCCTTCACCCCATCCAGGGAAGCTGTCGAACGCTCGGCCGCCATCGTTGCGGCCTTCGCCGCTGCCGGCAATCCCGGTGTCGTCGGCATCGAGGGCAAGATGTACGATCGTCCCCATCTGCGCCTGGCCGAACGCCTGCTGGCGCGGGCAAAAGCAGCAGGCGTCAGCACTTAGCCTTATTGCTGATCAGCCTTCCACGGCCCCGCATAGTCGGCATAGAGCGTCGAGACATCCGGCCTTGGGCGTTCCGGCGCGGTGCCGGAAAATGTACCGATGTGGATGAAGCCGATGACACGCTCATCCGGTGCAAGCCCCAGGATCGCACGCCCTTCCGGCACGTCGGAATACCAGTTGCTGATCATGTTGGTGCCATAGCCCAGCGCGTTGGCCGCGATCATCAGGTTCATCGCTGCCATGCCGCCCGACAGGAACTTTTCCCAGTCCGGGATTTTCGGATGTGCTTTCGGCACCGACACCACGCCGATCACCAGCGGCGCCCGCGAGAAACGCGCGAGTTCCTGATCGCGGCGGACATCGCTGAGCGGTCCCTCCCGGCTCTCCGCCAGCGTGGCCAGCTTCTTGCCGACCTCCACCCGCGCCTCTCCGCGATAGAGAATGAAGCGCCATGGCTCGAGCTTGCCGTGGTCCGGCACGCGCGAAGCCGCCGCGATGATTGTGGCGATTTCGGCGTCCGACGGCGCAGGCGCCTTCAACTCGGGGATGGGCGCGGAATTTCGGGTCAAAAGATAATCGAGGATGGGTTTTGTCACGGCGCGGTTCTCCTGAATTCGTTTGGGCTGAAGCGCGCGATGGACATCGGCTGCTCTGGCGACGGCGCGGGATGCGCCGGAAAAGAGCCCTGAAGGCTTCCGCCAGACTCTTCAGCCTTGAAATTGCCACCGGCTTGGGCTTCAACGCAAGGCATGTTCGTCGGGCTTCGCCGTCTTTCGCTGACCGTTGTGGGAGCCATGCTCGGCGTGGCTCTGGCGTTGCCTGCCGGCGCGAAGGATCCCGACTCTCTCGACAAGCTGAAACTGCCCGGCATTTCGACCTATGCGCCACCGCACGCAGGTACGCAACTTGCACGCGGCGAGGGCGAAATCACGCTCAGCGCTCAGCTCACTGAAAAGGGTGAAGAGATCACCCGCGGCCTTGTCTGGCGTGTCTTCCGTCCGGAACCCGGCGCCGACGGCAAATTGCCATTGGTCGCCTCTGCGCAAGGCGGAACGGCCGCTTTTCAGCTGCAGCCCGGCAGCTATCTTGTGCATGCCTCCTATGGCCGCGCCGGCGCCACCAAACGCATCACCGTCGGGCGTGACGCCAAGCGTGAAAGCATGGTTCTCGACGCCGGCGGGCTGAAGCTCGATGCGACACTGGCCGGCGGCATCCGCATCCCGCGCGAAAAGCTTCGGTTTTCGATCTATGAGTCGCGGGGCGGCAAGGACGATGAAAAGGCCCTCATCATCCCGAACGTGCAACCAAACAGCGTCGTTCGGCTGAATGCCGGCGTCTACAATGTCGTCTCGACCTACGGCTCGGTGAATGCCGTCATTCGTTCCGACATCCGGGTCGAAGCCGGCAAGCTGACCGAAGCAACGGTCGAGCATCGTGCCGCCGAAGTCACCTTGAAACTGGTGCGCGAAGCCGGCGGCGAAGCGCTGGCTGACACTTCCTGGTCGGTGCTCAACGAATCCGGCGATTCGATCAAGGAAGCCGTCGGCGCTTTCGCACCGATGGTGCTCGCTGAAGGCAACTACACCGTCATCGCCAAGAACCGCGACCGCATCTATCAGAAAGACCTGACAGTCGAAGCCGGCAAGAACGGCGAGGTCGAGGTTGTCGCCTCGGAGGCGACCGCAATCGACCCGGCCGAGGGCGCCGACTAGCGCGTATCTGTTTTCCGGAACTTGCTCAGTACTTTGCCGGAACAGCTCTGATCCTCGTCCTGATCAGGCCGCAGCGCGGCGAAACCGCCGCCGCAGCAATTTGACCCGCTTGGCAGGTTCGACCGGTGCCAGGTCAAAGACGGCGCGATAGAGCCTTGCCAGCAGAATCTTGCGGTCACGCAACGGATCAAGTTCTTCCGGCGTCAGCGCCTTGCCTATCCTCACCTCGATCGAGCGCCCGGCCAGTCTGGCGAATTCGCGGATCAGCAGGGAGATCCTCAGCGTCAGCGAGGCCCTGCCGACGAAGCGCGCCAGGCGCCCTTCCCGCTCGGCCAGGTTCATCGGCCCGCTGACCAGATGAAAAAGCCGGCCGTTCTGGCCAGCGAAATGCATGGGGATGACGGAAGCCCTGGCCTCCTGCACCAGGCGTGCCGGAAACATTTTCCACGGCAGGTCCTGGGCGCGGCCGAAACCCTTCGGGGCGGTGGCGACGCCACCAGCAGGGAAAACGACGATGGTCACCCCTTCCTTCAGCAGCCGCATCGCCTCATGGCGCACGGCCATGTTCGCTTTCACCGCCTCCTTGGTCTCGGCGAAATCGACCGGCAGCGAATAAGGCTCCATCTCGCGGATGCGCAGCAGGTCCTTGTGGATCATCACCTTGAACGGCCGGCCAAGCTTTTCGGCCAATGACAGCACGGCAATGCCGTCGCCAATGCCGAAAGGATGGTTGGCAACGATCACGAGCGGCGTATCCGGCAGATTGGCCGGTGGCCACTGGTCGGCGCAGTGGACCCGCACGTCGATCAGGTCGAGCATGCGCCCGAACACCCGATCGCCGGTCGGTACGATGTTGCGGCGCCACAGATCATAGAGGGCAGCGAAGCGGTCGCGTCCCGACAGCCCCTCGACGGAGCGAATGAACCAGCGCGTCAACGCCGGCTGGCCGGCATTGGCGTAAGAAAGTTCCGGGAACGGTCTTTCGCGCGATCTCAGCTTCAGCATGTTCTGTTGCCAGAGCGTTCCCGTTTCTTACGGAAACGCGGAAGCGTTCTAACCCTTGTTTCTACGCAATTCCGATCGGAAAACCGTTACGCACTTTTCCAGAAATTGCTCTAGTCGCGTTGGATGACGTCAACATGACGCCGATATGAAAACGGCGGTGGGTCGAGCCACCGCCGTTCAAAACACCTGCGATCAGGCCGTTTTCTTGCGCTTCAGATCCGGCGGCGTCGCTTCGTCGACCAGACGGGCGATCGCTTCGGCCAGCGACAGCGATTCCTGGTCGCGCGAGCCGAGGCGGCGCACATTGACCGTCTCTTCTTCCGCCTCACGCTTGCCGCAGACGAGAATGACCGGAACCTTGGTCAGCGAATGTTCGCGGACCTTGTAGTTGATCTTCTCGTTGCGCAGGTCCGCCTGCACCGACAATCCGGCAGCCTTCAGCTTGTCGACGACGCTGCGCGCATAGTCGTCGGCTTCCGAGGTGATCGTCGCCACCACCACCTGCAGCGGTGCGAACCACAGCGGGAAATGGCCGGCATGGCTTTCGATCAGGATGCCGAGGAAGCGCTCCAGCGAGCCGACGATGGCGCGATGCACCATCACCGGCTGCTTCTTCTCCGAATCCGAGTCGATGTAGAAGGCGCCGAACCGCTCGGGCAGGTTGAAGTCCACCTGCGTGGTGCCGCACTGCCACTCGCGACCGATGGCGTCCTTCAGCGTGTATTCGAACTTGGGACCATAGAACGTGCCCTCGCCCTCGTTGATGCCAGTTTTGATGCGATTGTCCTCACGCGCCATGCGGGCCAGCGAGCTCTTCAGGATCTCCTCGGCATGATCCCACATGGCATCCGTGCCGACACGCTTCTCCGGTCGCGTGGCGAGCTTCACCACGACTTCCTCGAAGCCGAAATCCTTGTAGACCGACATCATCAGGTCGTTGATCTTGAGGATCTCGGACTCCAGCTGCTCTTCCGTGCAGAAGACATGCGCGTCGTCCTGCGTGAAGCCGCGCACCCGCATCAGCCCGTGCAGCGCGCCGGATGCTTCGTAGCGATGGACCGCGCCGAATTCTGCAAGCCGGATCGGCAGATCCCGGTAGGACTTCAGGCCATGCTTGAATATCTGGACGTGGCCCGGGCAGTTCATCGGCTTGAGCGCGAAGATGCGCTGGTCGGCATCCGGATCTTCCGGATGAGTGAAGGCATGCGCGGATTTCACCGCGAACATGTTCTCCTGGTACCAGCCCCAGTGACCCGAGGTTTCCCACAGTGACTTGTCGAGGATCTGCGGGGCGTTGACCTCCTGATAGTCGTCGCCAAGGCGACGGCGCATATAGGCGACGAGATTCTGGAACATCTTCCAGCCCTTCGCGTGCCAGAACACGACGCCCGGCCCTTCTTCCTGGAAGTGGAACAGGTCCATCTCGCGGCCGAGGCGACGATGATCGCGCTTCTCGGCCTCTTCCAGCATATGCAGATACTGGTCGAGCTGCGCCTGGTCGGCCCAGGCCGTGCCATAGATGCGCGTCAGCATCGGATTGTTGGCATCGCCGCGCCAGTATGCCCCGGCGACCTTCATCAGCTTGAAGGCGGTGCCGATCTGGCCGGTGGCCGCCATATGCGGGCCACGGCAAAGATCGAACCAGTCGCCCTGGAAATAGATCTTCAGGTCCTGGTCTTCGGGAATGGCGTCGATCAGCTCGACCTTGTAGCCCTCGCCCTTGTCGCGGAACACCTTCTTCGCGCGGTCGCGGTCCCAGACTTCCTTGGTGAACGGCTTGTTGCGCTGGATGATCTCCCGCATCTTCTTTTCGATGACGGGAAAGTCTTCCGGCGTGAAGGGCTCGTTGCGGGCGAAGTCGTAGTAGAAGCCGTTCTCGATCACCGGGCCAATGGTGACCTGCGTTCCCGGCCACAGTTCCTGCACTGCCTCCGCCAGCACGTGCGCGGTGTCGTGACGGATCAGCTCCAGCGCGCGCGGATCGTCACGCGTGACGATCTCGACCTTGCCGGAAGCCTTCAGCGGGTCCGACAGATCGCGCAAGGTACCATCGACGGCATAGGCCACTGCCTTCTTGGCCAGCGACTTGGAGATGGATTCGGCGAGCTCCGCGCCGGTCGTCGCGGCGTCGTAGTCGCGTACGGAACCATCGGGGAATGTGAGGGAAACATTGGCCATGGTCTTCTCCTATCCAGTCCCGCATACGAACGCGGGTGGTGTTGTGCCGGATGCCCGGCGGCGAGCGGTCTTTTAGGGGCAGTTGCGACCGACGTAAAGCGAAACGGCGCCGCCCTGGCAAGGCAGCGCCGCTGGCTGGATCAACCTGACCGTCTTGCCGCCTACTTGATCAAGCCGGGCAGCTCCTCGAGGAATGCTGCGCGCACCACGCGACCCATCAACCCGTTGCTCTTGCCGTTGTTGATGACGAGCTTGGCAAAGACAATGCGCTTGCCGTCCTTTTCGGCCCAGCCGACGAACCAGCCGATCGGCCGGCTGCTGTTGGGCGCGCCGCCCTTGCCCGCCAGCCGGCCTGTCCCGGTTTTGCCCTTCACTTGCCAGCCACCAGCCTCAAAGGCCGGCATCGCTGCTTCAGTCATGTCATAGGCTTTCGCGGAAACCGGCAGGCTGCGGCCGGCGATACCGCGCAGGAAGGCGATCTGTTCGTCGGGCGAGATCTTGAGCGAGGAATTCAGCCAGGCCTGCGTCAGGCCATCGTTCTTGCCCGGGTTGCCCGAGATGTCGCGGTTGCCATAGTTGAACTTCCTGACGTAGTCGCCGAAACGCGCAGCGCCGAGCTTGCGGGTCAGTTCCTGCGAATACCAGACGACAGAGTCGGCCAGCCATATCGACGGATTGACGGGGCGCTGGTCGCGCTTGATGGCGTTGAACTCCGGCTTGTAATCCCAGCGCGGATTGTGCGGATCCGTAAGGATGCCGGTATCGTAGCCGATCAAGGCCAACGGCACCTTGAAGGTGGACAGGGCGCTCACACGCTTGTCGCAACTTCCTTGCCGATACAGCGCGGCTCCGCCCTTGGCGTCGACGATCGCCGTGCATTCGAGCACCGGCTTTAGGCTGGTGGATTGCGCCGCCGCTGGCCAGCATGCAGCGAGCAACATCGCGACAAAGCCCGCACCGCCAAGGGTGGAGCGAACGGAAACAGACATCATTATTCTCCGGGAACAGCGCTCAGTTGGTTTTGACCGTTATGCAGTCGAACTTCTGCCGCTTGAGCGCCGCGCAAGTCCTGCTCGCCGCTTTTGCATCCTCGAAGCCATCGAAACGCACACGATAGAGCGTCGTACCGCGTGCCTGTGTCTGCATGATCTGGCCGGCTGCTTCCCCATGGATAGAACGAATGAATTTCTGCGCGTTGCCCAGCAACGCCTTTGCTGCCACCTCGCTGGGCAGCGCGCCGATCTGGATCTGCCAGGCCGATGGAATGAGCGCGACATCAGCGTCGCCATCGCCCTGCTCGATCGGGGCGGCGTCGATTGTCTCAGATGGCGCGACGACCTGTTTCGGCCTGCGGGTCGGCACCGGTGCATTCGAGGCCACCAAGGGCGCAGATGTCACGGTTCGCCCGGTACTGAAGCGCTTCAGCAAGGCTTCCATCCGGTCATCGCGGCTGCGGGCCGTCTTGCCGCCGAGAACGACGCCGATCAGATGGCCTTTGCCCTGCTCGAGCGACGACACCAGATTGTACCCCGAAACGGCTGTATACCCCGTCTTCAAGCCATCAACACCGGCATAGCGGTACATCAGATTGTTGTGTCCTTTCAGCCGCTTGCCATGAAAGACGAAAGAAGGCTGGGAAAACAGACCGAACAGTTTCGGGAAATCCCGTTCCAGTGCCATGCCGAGCACCGCCATGTCGCGAGCGGTCGTCAACTGGCTTGTCCGATCGGTCAAACCCGAGGGATTGGCGAAGATGGTGTTGCGAAGCCCCAGCTGCCGGCCGCGCTTGGTCATCAGCCGCGCGAAGGCAGCCTCCGACCCCGCCATATGTTCGCCAATAGCGGCGGCGGCATCGTTGGCGGAGATCACGATCATGCCGTTGACGGCCTCGCGCACGCTGATGCTCTCGCCGGGCTTCAGCCACAGCTTCATCGGAATCTTGGCTGCCGCATTTTTCGAGATGGCGATCTCATCGTCCCAGCCGAGCTTGCCCCGTTCGATCGCCTCGAAGGCAAGATAGATCGTCATCAGCTTGGCGAGCGAAGCCGGCGCGTGCCGCTTGCCAGCGTTCTCGTGACCCAAGACGGTCCCCGTCTGCGTGTCGAGCACCAGCCAGGAAACGTCGGCTGTGGCCGTTCCCGCGCTCAGCAAAACCGCGCCCATGGCCAGCGAGGCAGCAAAGACCTTGCGACCGAGCCACATATCGATGACCGGCATATTCGCTCCGTGAATTTAGAGACGTCCCGAGGGAGTATGTATGACTGAAATGCAGACTGGCCACCTGCCGGGAACGCGGGCCCGTCACGTGAAATCCGCCGCCACTATTGTACGCAATTCATTAACGAAAAGTGGGTGGTTTTTTAACGATTTGGTTGATCCACAGCCTTGCGGCTGATCAACCAGTAGCGCCATGGCATATACCAGACATAGCGCGCATCGAGCACCGCCGGCACGTTGTCGATGCCGTGCGTGCCCCCGGGGCCGCAGCGCATGAAACGGAACAGCCCCATCCAGCCACCGGACCACAGGCCATGCCTGGCAATCGCCTCATAGGCATATTCCGAACAGGTCGGCAGGTGCCGGCATGTGTTGCCGACAAAGCCCGAAAGCGTGAGTTGGTAGAGCCGGACAAGGGCCGTGCCTGCCAGCCTGCCTGGAGTCTTGCGCCAGGGTCCATCCCAGTTACGGCCGCGCGATACGGCAGGCCTTTCACCGGCATGCCGGTGACCGCAGTCGTGGCCATGTCCACCCGCCTCTTTGGTCATTGCTGATATCGCGCTCGCGCCATCATCGGCAGTAGATGGCGCGCTTCGACGAATTTCGCAACAGTCGGCCCATTTCCAGGAGCTGTGCGGAGCGGTTCTCCGTCCGGGATTGCATAAAAACAAAAGAGCTGGAGCGCTCTAGTGATGGCCACGCCGAAAACCGACAAAGCCCGGTGTGACCGTCACCGGAATGCCTTGTTCGACAAGCGAAAGCAGCCCCAGCATGACTTCCTCATTCGGCTCGCCATAGACATCGAGCCGGCGCATGATGCAACTTTCCATCACATCGCGAATGTAGGGATCTGCCAGCCTCCAATGCGCAAGCACGGCTTCGGAGCTTGGCAGGATCTGCAGGCTGTTTGCTCGCATCGACTCCTCGTCGATGAAGGTTTCGACAACGAGCTGAGGACCGTGTGCTTCGGCAAAGGTCACGGCATTGCGAATAGCCTGCTTGAACGGCTCAAGTTTGCCGGGGCGGATGTCGAAGCTGGACAGCTGAACGATGCGTAGCGACATTGCCGGCACCTACTGAATGGCTTCGGCTTGCGCCGCGGCGACCAGTGACGCCTTGGTTACGCGATTGACCTCGCCATAAGGCGAGGATGCGACATAGACCAGTTCCAGGTCTTCGAGTGCATTGAATGTTCCCGGCGTGCCGGCCGGCAGATAGAGCACCTCGCCCGGCCCCGCCGTCTGCCATTCGTCGCGACTCGCAACCGTGCAACGGCCCCGAATGACAATCAGCACCTCGTCATAGGCAAACTCGAAATCGCTGGTCGCTCCCCTTGGCGCCCTGAGAAAACCGATTGCCCCGAGTTTTGAAGTTGGTGCTTCATCCTCGTTGAGCACATCGACCAGCTTTGTACCGGACCATTCCATCCAGTCCCGCACCTTCCCGGCCACGAACTTCTGGATGTCGGGCGTTTTCATATCCCCGGTGTTCATTGCTCTTTCCTTTTCGGCACCACCACCAAACCGCGGCGTTCGCCCGGCCTGATCGACTGCCTACAAGTTCAAGTAAACTTGAAGTCAAGAGCAATGCATGCGAAAAGGTCGGATGGAAACGACCCTCACCATCAATCAGCTTTCACGCCGCAGCGGCGTGGCAGCCTCTGCGCTGCGCTATTATGAGGAGCGTGGCTTGATCCAGTCCGAGCGCAGAGGCTCGGGGCATCGCCGCTTCACCAGAGCCACCCTGCGACGGCTCGCCTTCATCGTCTTTGCCCAGCGCCTCGGCATGACGCTTGCTGAAATCGGTGCCGAGCTCGACAAGCTACCGACGGACCACGTGCCGAAGGGTGCCGACTGGTCGTTGCTTTCCGGCCCCTGGTCGAGCCGTATCGACGAGCGCATTGCCGAGCTGGAGCGCCTGAAGACCGGCCTCGCGCAGTGCATCAGCTGCGGTTGCCTGTCACTCGAATTTTGCCGACTGGTCAACCCACATGACAAGGCCGGAGCCCTCGGCCCCGGCCCGCACTACTGGCTCGGCGACCAGTCCCCGAACGACGATTAGAGCAATTCCTGCAAAAATGTGCGCCGGTTTGCGGAAACGCTCAAACGTGCCGTCTCAGAGCGCGCAGACTGTAGCGCTAGATCCTTCCATGCCGATCGGATCGCGGACGCGGATAGCCATCCTGTCGCTGTGGCGGTTTCTTCAACGTCTGGAACGTTGCAATCGTCAGCGCATCGAGAAGCGCCTGGATGATCTCAGACATCACATTCACTCCGGTTTCGCGTATCTTTTTCATGGCGCGATTCAACGCCTTCTGGCGCTTGCCTTCAAACGAGTATATTTTCGTACTCGGATAACCTGAGATTATGCGAATGAAGCGCAGCCGCTTGCCGCTGACTGCCCTCCGCTCTTTCGAGGCGGCTGGCCGCAATGCCAGTTTCAGCCGGGCTGCCGAGGAGTTGCACGTTTCGCAAGCCGCCGTCAGCCGCCAGATCCGCGAGCTGGAAACCACGCTCTGCACCCCGTTGTTCGAGCGCCTGCACCGCAGGGTCGTGTTGACCGAGCCCGGAAAGGCGCTGCTCAACCAGCTGACCGCCAGTTTCGACGGCATCGAGAGAATGCTGACAGATATCGCCAACCGCGGTCAGACCCGTACCGCGCGGGTGAGTTCCGATGCGTCCATCGCCGCCTGCTGGCTGATCCCGCGCCTCGACCGTTTCCGGCGTATGAACCCGGACATCGATGTCGTGCTCGATGTCGATCCGCGGCTTATCGAGTTTCGCGCCGACCAGGCCGAGCTGGCCTTGCGTTTTTCCTTCCGCAACACCAGCTGGCCGAATACCGAAGCGGAGCGCCTTGCCTACGCGCTCGAAACGCCTGTCCTGGCGCCGTCCCTGCTCGCCGGTGGCCCTGCGATCGAAAAACCAGGCGACCTCCGCCGTTTCACCCTGCTGCACGAGGAAAGCCGCGAGCACTGGAAGAACTGGTTTCGGCTGGCCGGCGAGGAGGAAGCCGAGGTGCGGGCGCCGGGCCCGATGTATGCCGACATGGCGCTGTCCAAACAGGCTGCCCTGCTCGGCCACGGCGTGGCTTTGGTCGATCTCCTCTACATGCAGGACGAGCTCGCCGCCGGCACGCTGGTCCGGCCCTTTGCCACCGGGCTCAATTCAGGCAGCTATTTCCTGGTCGCGCGCAGCCTCTCGAAACTCAGCGAGCCCGCCCGTATCTTCGCCGAATGGGTCCGCGCGGAGTTTGCCGCAAGCGTTGCTGCGCTGTCGTCAACCGAAAGTGAACGGTGCGTTCTCGCCGAGTGAATGGGCAACTCTGCCCGCCTCGCCTATCTCATTCTCCGATTTGGACAATCCGCCACCGACCGACCGGTGGCCAGCCGAGGCCCGGCAGCCGTTCCCGACGGATCGCGCCGGCAGCCCAAAATGGGGATGATATGACCGACAAAGTTGAATTCGGACTGGATACGTTTGGCGATGTCACGCTGGGCAGTGACGGCAAGTTGCTTCCGCAGGCTCAGGTGATCCGCAATCTCGTCGAGGAAGCCGTTCTGGCCGACGAGATCGGCATCGACTTCATCGGGGTTGGCGAACATCACCGCGATGACTTCGCAGTATCGGCGCCTGAGACCGTGCTTGCTGGCATCGCCACGCGCACCAGCCGCATCAAATTGGGTTCGGCCGTCACGGTGCTGAGCTCGGACGATCCGATCCGCGTCTTCCAGCGCTTCTCCACCGTCGATGCGCTGTCGAACGGTCGTGCGGAAGTGATCCTCGGCCGCGGTTCTTTCACCGAATCGTTTCCGTTGTTCGGTTTCCAGCTCAATGACTACGAAACGCTGTTCACAGAAAAGCTCGACCTGTTCGCGGCGGTCCGCAAGGGCGAGCCGGTCACCTGGCAAGGTTCGATCCGGCCACCGCTCGAGGACCAGTCGGTTTACCCGCCGATCGAAAACGGCACCTTGAAGACCTGGATCGGCGTCGGAGGCAGCCCGGAATCGGTGGTTCGCGCGGCGCGCTACAACCTGCCTTTGATGCTTGCCATCATCGGCGGCGACCCGAAGCGTTTCCGCCCCTATGTGGATCTCTACCACCAGGCGCTCGATCAGCTTGGAGGAGCGACATTGCCGGTCGGCGTGCATTCGCCGGGTTATATCGCCGATACCGACGAACAGGCGCGCGAAGAACTGTGGCCGCACTACAAGCTGATGCGTGACCGCATCGGCGGTGAACGCGGCTGGCCGCCGGCGACACGCGCAGACTTCCTATCGGAAGTCGAACGCGGCTCGCTTTATGTCGGCTCGCCGGAAACCGTGGCGCGCAAGATCGCGGCAACGGTGAAGGCACTCGGCGCAGCGCGCTTCCAGATGAAGTATTCATCCGGCCCGCTGCCGCACGAAAAGATGATGCGTTCGATCGAACTCTACGGCGGCAGAGTGATCCCGGCGGCGCGGGAAATTCTGGCGGAAAAGCTGGAGCTTTCAGAGGCCTGAGTATTCCCGAGGCGGGGCTGATGTCCTCAAACACCAATGAAAAGGGCCGGCGCGGGAAACCGCGCCGGCCCTTTTCGATCAAATGAGGTCCGTTGGACGGGCCACTCAATCCTTGGCGTTCAGATCCGTACCCAGCGTATCCTTCACGAACAGCGTACCGATGATAAGCGACATCGCCGCGAACACGATCGGATACCAGAGGCCGTAGTAGATATCGCCCTTGGCGGCGCTCAGCGCGAACACCGTTGCCGGCAGCAGGCCACCGAACCAGCCGTTGCCGATGTGGTAAGGCAGAGACATGCCGGTGTAGCGGATACGGGTCGGGAACATCTCGACCAGGATCGCGGCGATCGGCCCATACACCATCGTCACATAGAGAACGAGGATGAACAGGATGCCGATGACCATCGGCCAGTTCACCTGCGCTGGATCGGCCACCATCGAGAAGGCGCCTGCGGCTGGAATGCTGTAGACGGTGACATCTGTCGCAGCGCCTGCTTCTTCCTGTGTCAGGATCTTGTCCTTGACCGCCTGGGCGACCGGAACGGTGGCCTTCTCACCGCCGCGGATGGCTGCGGCATCGAGCTTCAGTTCCGGATTGGCCGTCACGAAGGCATCGAGTTTCTGGTCGGCCACCTTGGCGGCAGCGCGAACCAGCGGATAGCCACCGTCATGCAAGGCGATGTTCACCGTCTTGGCGAAGGCTGCATCCTTGGCCTTGGCCTGGTCGCCGGCTGCGACAGCATCGTAGGATTCCACTGTCTCGTTGCCGATCTTGACCGTCGCGGCGGTACCAGGCGCCGCCGTCGTCACGACGTCATACGGAACCGAGTTCTTGGTCAGGAATGCCGTCGCGATATCGCAGGACGTCGTGAACTTGGCAGTGCCTACCGGATTGAACTGGAACTTACAGTCGCCGGGAGCAGCCGTCACCGTGGCCCTCGTGGTCTGCTGCGCGGTGGCGAGCGCCGGATTGGCGGCCCAGGTCAGCGCCTTGAACAGCGGGAAGTAGGTGACGATGGCCAGCGCCAGGCCGGCCATGATGATCGGCTTGCGGCCAACCTTGTCGGACAGCCAGCCAAACACCACGAAGAAGATGGTGCCGAGTGCCAGGGCGATCGCGATCATGACGTTGACCGAATAGGCGTCGACCTTGAGCACGTTCTGCAGGAAGAACAGGGCGTAGAACTGGCCGGAATACCACACCACGGCCTGGCCGGCTGTAAGGCCGAACAGTGCGAGCAGCGCGATCTTGGCGTTCTTCCATTGACCGAAGGCTTCGGTCAGCGGTGCCTTGGAGCCCTTGCCCTCTTCCTTCATGCGCTGGAAGGTCGGCGATTCACTCAGCGTCAGCCGGATCCACACGGAAACGCCGAGCAGCACGACCGAAAGCAGGAACGGAATCCGCCAGCCCCAGGCCGCGAAGGTCTCCTTGCTCATCGAGCCCTGGATGATCAGGATGACGATCAGCGACAGGAACAGGCCGAGCGTCGCCGTGGTCTGGATCCATGAGGTGTAATAGCCGCGACGATCGCGGGCGCATGTTCGGCCACGTAGGTGGCTGCGCCGCCATACTCACCGCCCAGCGCCAGGCCTTGCAGCATGCGCAGGATGATCAGGATAGCCGGAGCTGCAATGCCCCAGGAAGCCGATCCCGGCAGCAGGCCGACCAGGAAGGTCGACAGGCCCATGATCAGGATGGTGACGAGGAAGGTGTATTTGCGGCCGACGAGGTCGCCGATACGGCCGAACACCAGCGCGCCGAACGGACGCACCAGGAAACCGGCGGCGAAAGCCAGCAGCGCGAAGATGTTGCGCGTCGCTTCCGGATAGGAAGCAAAGAAGGTCGCGCCGATGAAAGCAGCCAGCGCGCCGTAGAGATAGAAATCGTACCATTCGAAAACGGTACCCAGCGAGGAAGCGAAGATGACCTTCTTCTCTTCCCGCGTCATGCCGCGGCCAGTTCTGCCGGCGGTCTGTGCCATTGCCATGAGTGCTCCTCCCAAATGCCCCGATGCCGGCTGCCCGTACCCTCCTCCGGACACGGACTCGGACCAGCCATCACGCAGAATCTGGCAGAAAGCGCCGGTCATGAGGACCGAGCAATTGGGATTATGACTTTGGTCTAATGTGACGGATGGCTATCCATCGAGTGCTTCGAGCAGCGACACCGCAGCCATCATGTCACGCTTGCGAAAGGCGCGACGCGCCACCGCTTCTGAATCCTGGCCCCAATGTTCGACCTGCCAGTCCTCATCGACATGGGCTGCAAGCCAGGCGGTTTCGGCGGCCAGTTCGCCCTGCTCGACGGCCATTGCGAGCAGCGCCGATCCCATGATCGAGGTCATGACATGCAGGGATGCCAGCCGGAATGGATCATTGCGACGGGCAAGATGTGCACCAAGTACCGCGATGCTCTCACGCGGCTGTTCGACATGGATCACACCTTCGGCAAGTTCAAAACGCGCGCCAAGTGACGTCTGCACCCAGTCGAGCACCGGATCCCATTGCGCATTCTGGCGATCGACCAGCCCCTGCGGACCATCGGCACGGTAGCACAGCATGTCGGACGCGGCGAAACGCAGGATATCCTCCAGCACCGCCTGTGTGTCGGCCGCGACCCCGTCGATTGCCGTGTTGACGAGACGCAGCACCGGCATGGTCACCGGGTCGATCACCTCTTCCTGCGCTGCGAACTCGGCCGCCACCAGCGCGGCGGCCTTTTCGGTCGGCAGCGCAAGCAACGCCTTGCCTGGCGTGCGGACAGGCTTGCCGTCCAGCTGTACGACAAACCCGTTGTCCGAAGGCGCGATAGAGGCAGTCTTGTAGAAACGCTTCGGCAAGGGTGTACGCATCTGGATCTGGGCGCGTCGCGTCGGATCCGGATCGGAAAGCTGCTTCCCTGCCTCGAGATCGCTCAGAATATCGCGCATTGCCGGTACACCCACTATGCCGTTTTGGGCCGTCTCGGCCGATTGACAATTCTCAAGCCCACGAAGATCAGCCCCAGTGCCAGGAATATCTTCCAGGTCAACGGCTCGCCCAGGATCAACCAGGCGCATATGACACTGAATGCGGGTGACAGGAAGGCGAAACTCGACAGTCCCGCCGCCGGATAACGCCGCATCAGCCAGAACCAGACGATATAGGTGATCGTAACGATATAAACAGCCTGGAACAGCAGTGCACCGGTCGCCAGCGGCGTCACGTCGCGGAGCGCCGGTCCGGCCAGCGGCACCAGCGGGATCGCGATGATCGCTGAAACCACGAGTTGATAGAGCAGCACCTTTTCTGCACTCGCGGTCTGCAGCTTCGAACGCTTGATGGTCAGCGTCGTCAGCGCCCAGAACAGTCCGGCAGCGAGGCTGAGCAGATCCCCGAACAGTGTCGGCTGCCCGTTGCTGCCCAGCCGGTCGGAAAAGATCACGATCACCCCGCAGAAGGCGAGGACCAGCCCCAGCAGCTTCTGCAACGTCATGCGCTCGCCAAGCCAGAAATGCGCGCCGACAAGCACCCAGAACGGCATCGTGTTGACCAGCAGCGAATTGCGCGCCACGGTCGTGTACTCCAGCGCCACGAACACCAGACTGAATTCGATCCCGAACAACAGGCCAGCCAGGATGCCGCCGAAAAGCGTGCCGTCGCGCTCGAACAGGCGGATGCCGCGGAACTGGCACCACAGGAACACCAGCACGCAGGCAATGGCCGAGCGCGCAACATTGAGGAAGATCGGGTTGTAGCCTGCATTGGTCAGCTTTGCGGCAACACCGTTCAGGCCCCATGAAAAGGTCAGTACCAGCATGAAGCCGACCGCCGCGGCATCGATGGCATCGCGCCGGTCAAAGCTTTGACTTGCTGTAGTCATGACACCCTCCGCAGGTTCTCCCTGCGTACCTCCCTACAGGAGGTTGGCAGTCGCGGCATGATCCAAGGCACGGCTAGCGCAATTCCAGGAAAAGTGCGTAGCGGTTTTCCGTCCGGAATTGCGTGAAAACAAAGAGCTGGAGCGTTTCCGCGTTTCCGTGAAAAACGGAAACGCTCCAGCGGCGGTTCACTGCGAAAATCAGTCCTCGGCGCTCGCCTCGTCGAAGCCGAGCAAGTTCCAGCTCTGCCGCATATGCGGCGGCATCGGCGCCGTGACGTCGATCACGCCCTTGTCAGGGTGTGGGATGATGATCCGGCGCGCATGCAGGTGCAGTCGGTTCTGCATGCCGCCCGGGAAATCCCAGTTGGTGTCGGCCTCGAAATACTTCGGATCGCCGATGATCGGGCAGCCGATATAGGCCGCATGCACACGCAGCTGATGTGTGCGCCCGGTGTAGGGTTCCATCTCCAGCCATGATAGCGATTGCGCCGCCTGCTCGACGATGCGGTAGTAGGAAACCGAGTGGTCAGCGCCCTTTTCACCATGCTTGGCGACCCGCACGCGATCGCCGTCCGGTGTCGGCTCCTTGACCAGCCAGGTCGAGATCTTGTCCTCGCGCTTCGGCGGAACGCCCTTGACCAGCGCCCAGTAGGTCTTCTTGGTTTCGCGGGCACGAAACGCTTCCGACAGCTTCATGGCGGCAAGCCGCGTGCGCGCGATGACCAGCACGCCCGACGTGTCGCGGTCCAGCCGATGAACCAGACGCGGCTTCTCGCCCTTCTTGTTGCGCCATGCCTCGAGCATGTCATCGACATTGCGGGTCACGCCCGAACCGCCCTGCACTGCAAGACCCGCCGGCTTGTTGAAGACGAAGACCTTGTCGTCCTCATGCAGCAGCATCTTGGCGAGCACGTCGGCATCGCCCTGGTTGCGGATCGAATGACCGGTGAGCTGGTCGGCGCCGCCCTTCTTGTCGACGTCGAGTGGCGGGATACGGATCACCTGCCCCGGTTCGACGCGCGTGTCGGTCTTGGCGCGCGCGCCGTTGATCCGCACCTGCCCGGACCGCAGCAGCTTCTGCAGCTGCACGAAGCTCAATCCGGGATAGTGGCTCTTGAACCAGCGATCGAGCCGCATGCCCGTTTCGCCGGCTTCCACCGTGATCTGTTCGACGCCTGCCATGGTCCGCCTTTATTGTTCGAAGCGGGCCAATAGCACTATGCGAGCGTTCTTACGAGCCACAGCCCGAGGAACAGCGCCAGAATCGCGCCAACGACG
Organism: Mesorhizobium sp. Pch-S; assembly: GCF_004136315.1. Classification (NCBI taxonomy): domain Bacteria; kingdom Pseudomonadati; phylum Pseudomonadota; class Alphaproteobacteria; order Hyphomicrobiales; family Phyllobacteriaceae; genus Mesorhizobium; species Mesorhizobium sp. Pch-S. Next base: position 5,336,108 of record NZ_CP029562.1, on the reverse strand, counting down.
CTCGCCAGCGCGTAACCGGCAGCCGGCACGACATCGCCACGCTCCCACAAGGTGGCGAAATCCAGTGAAAAGGCCGAGAAGGTCGTGAAGCCACCGAGGATACCGGTGGCGACGAACAGGCGCAGCTCCGTCGAAGCGCCACCGTAGCGGCGCGACAGCATTTCGATGAAGGCCCCCATGATGAAGGAGCCGATGACGTTGATGGCCATCGTGCCCCAGGGAAAGCCGGGACCGATCACCCTGAGGGCACCGAGATTGAAAAGATGGCGGATAGCGGCGCCGATCGCGCCGCCGAGTGCCACGAGGAGAAGATGATACATCGGTCCACTCCTCGTCAGCGCGACGCCAGGCCTAGGCCTGGGCCTTCTTGCCTTTGCTGGACGAGATCATCTTCCAGTTCTTGTAGAACAGGGAATTGATGCGCTCGACGCTCATCGAAACGATGGTGAGCAATCCAGCGACGAGCCCGGGAACCGGGGAAGGACGGATGACGTCCATGAAGACGCAGTAGCGGCGGCCATCATATTCGTTGACCGAGCGATGCAGCAGCGTGTCGTCGAAGATATACATCGGATTGTCGTGCCAGTAGTTCCTGGCATCCTGGCATTCGACGAAGATTTCGGCGTTCACCGGAATCAGATTGTACAGCACCCGCAGCGAGAGACGCAGCGGACCGAAATGCCAGGACGTCGATTCGCGGCCCGAAAACACAGAGACCGCAATCGTCTTCACATATTTGAAGTCCTTGTTGAATTCCGGCACGTTGTCGATCTTGTGCTTGCCGTACCACTGGTAGACGTACATGCCGCGCCGGCCGGTCCCGAAATTGGCATCGATGTCAGCGATGATCTCGTTGCGGCGCTCCTTGAAGACATTGAGCACCTCGTTGACTTCACGCTGGTAGTCGGCCGGAAACTGCTCCAGCTTCCACACACCCCAGTTCTTGTAGCTGATCAGGTCGACCAGCAGATTGAAGGGCGACAGCAGCCATGTGAACATGCCGTTGCCCGTGAAATAAAGGCTGAACAGCCGCTGGTCCTTCTTCTTGTTGCGGAGCACATCGATGAGCCCGCAAATGAGCCAGATCAGCGTGATGATCGGGATGAAATAGAAACCGAGCCCCAGAAGCACGACGGCGATGGCGGCCTTGCGGATTGCCTTGCGTTGATCTTTGGTCATGTGAGCCTGGCGCCTGGCGCCACCCTTTATAAGAGTTTCGCCGCGCCCTCGGCCGCGACGCATTCACCCCAGTGACGGCTGCATAGGCGCAATTGCTGTCGTGCACAAGACGGCACAAAACCCGTACCAGCCAGCATCTCGCAAAATTGGAGGATAGCACTCACCTTTTCAGTGCATTGCCGCCGGATGGCCTGTTCACACGACTTCAGGTCTATGCGGCCAACATGAAATCAGCGCAGCGTTCGGCGATCATGATGCAAGGTGCATTGGTGTTTCCACTGACCAGCGTCGGCATGACGGATGCATCAGCGACCCTCAATCGCGGTATCCCTCTGACCCTCAATTGGTCGTCCACCACCGCCAGCGGGTCGTTACCCATCCTGCAGGTGCCGGCAGGATGGTAGACGGTCTTGGCCATCGACCGGATGTACGACACCATCTCAGTATCCGCGACCTCTCCGGGTGTCAGTTCGCTGAAGCCCAACGCCCGCATTGACGGCGCGGCGAGAATGGCCCGCGCCAGCTTCACCCCGCGCAGCAGCGTATCGACATCCTCCGGTGCCGTCAGATTGTTGCCGATGAACCGGATGACATCCTGCGGCTTTGCGCTCCGCAAAGTCACTTTCCCCCGGGAAACCGGTCGCAATATGCACGGATTGATCGAAACACCATGACCTTCCATCGGTTGACGCGTCGCATCACCGACGAGGGCAGGCGTGACATGGAACTGCACATCAGGCCTTCCGCAACCCGACGTATCGATAAACCCGCCTGTTTCGACGACGTTCGAAGCGAGAAGGCCACCGCGGCCACACAGATATTGCAGCGCATTCAAGGCTGCCCGCCAGCCGCGATCCTGCCCTTTGAGCGAAATTGGCCGGTCGGTGATACCGTAGACCGACGCAGTGATATGGTCCTGAAAATTCTCTCCGACCCCCGGCAGGTCGCGTACGACCGGAATACCGAAGGCCGCCAGCTCCGATGCCGGACCGATGCCGGACAGCATCAGAAGCTTCGGCGTGGCGAGTGCCCCGGCACACAAGATGATCTCCTCCCTCGCTGCCGCCGTGCCACTTTCACCATTGTCCGCGCGATATCGGACCCCGCTCGCGGCGCCGTTCTCAAGCTGCAGTCCGTGGACCATGCAGCCGGTTCGCAGGGTCAGGAGTGGCGACCTGCGCACGGCTTTCAAATAGGTCGCGGCGGTCGAACCTCTTCGTTGGGCGAACGTGGTTGTCTGATAGAAACCGACGCCAGCCTGTTCAGCACCATTGAAATCCGCGTTGAACGGCAGTCCGACCTCTTGCGCGGCCCGCACGAAAGCGGAGCTGATCGGGTGCCTGTGGCGTGGCTCGGAAACCTTCAATGGCCCGCTAACGCCGTGAAACGCATTCGAGTAGGTTTCGTTGTCCTCGCAGCGACGAAAAACAGGCAGGACGTCTTCATAGCCCCAGCCACGGCAGCCGAGTTGGCGCCATTCGTCGTAGTCCTCGGCCTGCCCACGGATATAGATCATGGCGTTGACCGATGATCCGCCTCCCAGTGTGCGGCCTTGTGGGACCGTCAGCACACGGCCGTTAGCGCCTGGTTCGGGCTCGGTCTGATACATCCACGTCCGTTTCGTTCCGAGCACACGCACGAAGGTGGCGGGGACATGGATGAAGGGCGTGTTGTCACGGGGGCCGGCTTCGAGCAGGAGTACGCTTTTGCTGGCGGACACCAGCCTGTTCGCAAGCACACAGCCGGACGATCCTGCGCCGACCACGATATAGTCGTATATGTGCATGCTATCTCGCTCCCTGGGATACGCCCGCACGAGTGGCAGGCTGAATATGGTTGATAAGGTGAACTTATATTGGTTCACAATGTCAACTAAAAGGATACATCGCCACTTTGACTTTGCCTGATTGCATCGCATCGCCAGATCCGAAATACCGGAGCCGCTGCAAGGAACATGAAGCCAAGACTGTCCCACCAGGCCATAACGTCGGCCCTGCAGCGCGACCTGGGACCGATCTCGGCCTGGACCTCCGTATCGCAGGGCGAGGAATCGCAGGTCTTCGGCATCCGGCTCGCGAATGAAGACTTCATCCTGCGCATCAACCGGCTGGCCGAAAGCTTTCACAAGGATGCCTTTTGCTATCGGCACTTCGCTTCCGCCAGCTTGCCGATCCCACAAATTCTGTCGATCGGCGAGATAGAGGGGCATGCTTATTGCGTTTCAAGGCGTGTCATGGGCAAAACCCTGCAGGACCTGACGCCAGCCGAACTGCCGGCAATCGTTGGCCGCGTCGACGAAGTCATGCACGCCATCGCGGATGCACCTCTGGACGACACGGTGGGCTTCGGTCGTTTCGATGCCAGCGGCAGCGGCGGACACGCAAGTTGGCGCGATTTCCTTGCAGCCGTCGCCAATCCCCAACACCATGACTGGCCAGGTCAGGAATCGACGGTCGACCGGCACTGGATCGACCGGCATCTGCGCCTGCTCGCGGAGCTCATTCCGCTGTGTCCGGAAAGCAGATGCCTGGTACACGGCGATTTCGGCTCGAACAATGTGCTGACCGACGGCCTCGCCATCACCGGTGTGATCGACTGGAGCGAGGCACTGTTCGGCGATCCGCTCTACGATGTAGCCAATATCTTCTTCTGGCGCCCCTGGCTGGCCTGCATGGAAGTGCAGGCGCGCTTCTTCGAAAAGCATCGCGCGGACTTATCGACCAATGTCCAGACCTTGCGCTGCTATCAACTGCGTATCGGGCTTCAGCAGGTCTTCGAATGCGCCTCGACCGGCGACATGGCAGACCTGCGCTGGGCCATGGCGCGCTGTGAGGAGATCGCCCCGACCTAACCGTCTAGTGCACCTTCGAGCGGCAGCGCCCGACTGTTGCCCGACGCAACCTTGAATTCCCCCGGCTCACGCCGTAGGCTACGGCATCATGTTCACGTCCACATTCTTCCCGCTGATCTGAACGCTGTCGGTCGTTTCCGAACGACCCGAGCGTGCGGCGTGCTCGCGCCGCCAGATCAGACTCGCCGCCACCAATGCGGCACTCAAGGAAGAACGCACAATGCCCGGAACCGCTCTTTCCGGCCTGACGCCCGATCAGGTCCAGCAGTTCATCGACGATGGTTTCGTCAGGATAGACAACGCCTTCAGCAGCAGCCTTGCCCGACAATGCCGGGACGAGCTGTGGGCAGAAATCGGCCTGTCGCCGGATGAACCCGAGACTTGGACGAAGCCGGTCATCCGCGTCGGCTCGATGTCATCACCGCCTTTTGTCGAAGCTGCCAACAGCCCCTGCCTGCACCGGGCCTACGACCAGCTCGTCGGAGAAGGTCGCTGGTATGCGCCCGCGGCGCTCGGAACGTTTCCAATCCGCTTTCCGTCGAGGCAGGGCCTTGATGACGATGGCTGGCACGTGGATGTCAGCTTTGGCACCAGCAATCCGGACTTCATGGAGTGGCGCGCCAATGTAAAGAGCAGTGGTCGCGCCTTGCTGATGCTGTTCCTGTTTTCGGATATCGGACCCGATGACGCGCCGACCAGGATCCGCAGGGGCTCCCACGCCGCCATCGCACGCGAGCTCCTGCCGTACGGCGAGGCCGGCGCAACACTGAGGCAGCTTTCCGCAGACGGTTACGCGTCCACACAGGCTTGCGAGATCGACCTGGCAACCGGCGCGGCCGGCACCGTCTATCTATGCCATCCGTTTCTGGTGCATGCCGCACAGCCACATCGGGGCGTGCAGCCCCGCTTCCTGGCGCAGCCGCCGCTCAAGCCCAGAGGTGAGTTCGATCCGGCATTGCCGCCTTCGCCGGTCCAGGTCGCCATTCGCCGTGCCTGCGGACTGACATTCTAGCATCGGGCATCCGGGGTCCTTCGCGACCCCGGATACCCGATTGCGAACCGCCGTTTGCATACGCGCCGTATGCGTATTGAAACATCGCCGCGCAACCTTACATACGCTGCGTATGTCAATCTCGCATATGCCGACCGATGCATCCCTGCTCCACGCCTTTGCATCGGCACGGCGCGAAAACCTGAAAAGGACAAAACATGGCACAGCGCGAACCGGTTTTCCCGGCTGACCGGCATGCTCTCTACGAAGCCCACGGCTATTCGGCTGCGATCCGTTCCAGCGATCTGCTGTTCGTTTCGGGTCAGGTCGGCAGCCGTCCCGACGGCTCCCCCGAGCCTGATTTCAAGCGCCAGGTCGAACTGGCCTTCGAAAACCTGAGGGCAACACTGAAAGCCGGTGGCTGCACGTTCGATGATATTGTCGACGTCACCACCTTCCATACGGACCCCGAGAACCAGTTCGAGACCCTCATGGCAGTCAAGAACCAGATCTTCGACAAGGCGCCCTACCCGAACTGGACCGCGATCGGCGTCAACTGGCTGGCCGGCTTCGATTTCGAGATCAAGGTCATCGCACGCATTCCCGCAAACACCTGAAAACGCAGACGCCGGATCCGGCTTCACGAACCACCGCTCCGTTTCAACGGAGCGGTTTTTTATGCGGCATTGGGATAGCGGGACAGGCCTCGAACGCCCAGCCGATCCTGACCTTTTCCGCTTTGCCAAAGCAGTGTTTCTTGCCTCTATCGCGCAAAGATAGCCAAGGCTAAACCATTGAAAATTATGAATTAAAACTCAAAGCGTATTGACGACAGCGCTGCCGTTTGATAGTCAGCGGTCATCGGGGAGTAGCCACCGGAAACGGGGCCGCATCAACATACTCGCGTTCTCGCGTGGTGCGGCCGGCGCCTTGGCGCTCGGCAAGACCGTGACGACAGCTTTTCCTGGACAGGAAAGCTCCACTCGTCCGGCCAACGTCCTAACTCCGGGATCAGCGATGTCACCCGTTTCCATTGCCGTGCTGGCGATCGGCATGTCTGTCGACGCCTTGATTGCCGCGCTCGGGCGCGGCGCCTCCCCCGTCCGCCCGACCCTGTCGCAGGCATTTCGAACCGGACTTGTGTTCGGCGTCGTCGAGATGCTGACGCCCCTCATCGGCTGGGCGCTGGGTGTCGCCGCCAGCCAGTATATCCAGGCGGTCGATCACTGGGTTGCGTTCGTTCTGCTGGCCGCCGTCGGCGGCAGGATGACGATCCATGCCCTGTCACGGCAGGACACAACCCAGGAAGACATCAGCAACCCTTCGGCGTTCGGCCTGCTGGCGACCGCGGTCGGAACAAGCCTCGATGCCATGGCTGTCGGCGTCTCGCTGGCCTTTCTGAACGTCAACATCGTCGTGATCGCGGTGGCGATCGGCCTGGCCACCATGGTGATGTCGACAGGCGGTGTCCTTGCGGGTCGGTATCTGGGCGCCCGCTTCGGCAGATATGCCGAAATCGTCGGCGGCATCGCCCTCGTCGGCCTCGGCACGAAGATACTCTTCGAGCACCTCCTGGCCCCATGACATGCCGGCACTGTCGCGGTAATGCCTTCCCGCTCAGCTCGCGCGAGCTGAGCGACCGTGCCACAGGTGTCGCCGACAATGCAGTTCTCCTCCTACATCGTCTGCGGCACGCCGCGCTCAGGCAGCACCCTGCTTTGCCGCATGTTGACCGAGACCCGCGTGGCAGGATGCCCGCATTCCTATTTCCGGCAGGAGGACATCGCCGAGTGGGCCGAGGAGTGGGGTGTCGAGCCGGCGCGAGGCCCGGACGACGTCCAATTCGACAAGGCCTATGTCACGGCAATGCGGCGGGTCGGCACCAACGACACCGGGACTTTCGGCCTGCGCCTGATGTGGGCCAGTGTCGCCGGCGCGTCACGACGACTGGACAACATCGCCGGCGGCAAGGCGGACGTGGCGGCAAGGCTGGAGGAAACCTTCGGGCCGACGCTCTACATCCACCTCTCGCGCCTGGACAAGGTTGCGCAGGCGGTCTCCCTGATCCGTGCCCGGCAGAGCGGCCTGTGGCACAGGAACAGCGACGGTACCGTACTCGAGGGCGAAGAAACGCCACGGCCCGTCGCCTACGATGGCGGCCAGATCGCCCAGACTGTCAGGGAGCTGGAAGAAGACGATGCATCCTGGGCCAATTTCTTCAGATCGCGCGCCATCGAACCGCTGCGACTGACATACGAGACAATGTCTGACGACCCGCAACTTGCTCTGTCGAAAGTACTGTCTGGTCTCGGCAGGGATCCCGTACTTGCCAGGACCGTCAAGGTCGGCACAGCCAGGCTGGCCGATGCGACAAGCAGCGATTGGGTTGCAAGATACAGACGGGAAACTGGACGGAAAGCCTAGATTGCTCTTTGCCTTCCAGGAGTGGGGTTATTCACCCCTCTCCTTCCTCAGCTTCGACCAATAGTCGAGGCGTTTCCTGATCTCGCGTTCGAAGCCACGCTCCGGCGGATCATAGAAGGTCTGCCGCCCCATCTTTTCCGGGAAATAGTCCTGGCCTGAAAAGGCGTCCGGTTCATCGTGGTCGTACCGGTAGCCGGCGCCGTAGCTCTCTTCCTTCATCAGCTTGGTCGGCGCATTGAGGATATGCTTGGGCGGCAGCAGCGAACCATTCTCCTTGGCCGCCCGCGTCGCTGCCTTGAAGGCGTTGTAGACGGCGTTCGATTTCGGCGCCGTGGCCAGGTAGACGCAGGCCTGCGCGAAGGCCAGTTCGCCTTCCGGCGAGCCGAGATAGTCGTAGGCATCCTTCGCCGCATTGGCGATGACGAGCGCCTGCGGATCGGCCAGGCCGATGTCCTCGACCGCCATGCGCACCAGTCGCCGCCCGAGATAAAGCGGATCCTCGCCAGCATCGAACATGCGTGACAGGTAATAGAGCGCCGCGTCGGGATCGGAACCGCGCACGGATTTGTGCAGCGCCGAGATCAGATTGTAGTGGCCGTCCTGGCCCTTGTCGTAGATCGGCGCGCGCCGCTGCACCACACCTTGCAGGCCGGCGGCATCGAAAACCTCGCCAGGCTTGGCCGCACGCCACACTTCCTCGGCGAGCGTCAGCGAAGCGCGGCCGTCGCCGTCCGCCATGCGCACAAGCGCCTCCCTCGCTTCCCCGTCGAGCGGCAGCGGCTTGCCTTCCGTCTCCTCTGCCCGTTCCAGCAGCTTGGCGATGCTGTCTTCGCCGAGCGACTGGAACACCAGCACGCGCGCGCGGGACAGAAGCGCCGCGTTCAGTTCGAAGGATGGATTTTCGGTGGTGGCCCCGACCAGAATGACGGTGCCGTCCTCCATCACCGGCAGGAAGCTGTCCTGCTGAGCGCGGTTGAAGCGATGTATCTCGTCGACGAACAACAGCGTCTGGCGCCCATTGGTGCGGCGCAAGCGGGCGGTCTCGAACACTTTCTTCAGGTCCGCCACGCCGGAGAAGATCGCCGAAATCTGTTCGAAAGCCAGGCTGGTTTCACCGGCGAGCAGCCTTGCCACCGTCGTCTTGCCGGTGCCGGGTGGTCCCCAGAAAATCATCGAGCCCAGCGAACCCGACGCGATCATGCGCGACAGCGCGCCATCCGGTCCGGTCAAGTGCTCCTGACCGACGACCTCGGCAAGCGTCTTCGGGCGCAACCGGTCGGCCAACGGCCGTCCGAGTGGCGTCGTCTCAACGTCATTGCTTCCAAACAGGTCGGCCATGGGGCAGTGTCACGCGTGTTTCCACGCTCCTAGATGGGTCATTCAGACCTAATAACGTAGGACCTGTCGCAGTGTCTGCCCACCCCGCTCCACCGTAAAGCGCCACCAGCGCGTGCTTTGCAGTGCAGCTTCTTCCAGCCGCTTGGCGGAATCGATGGTGATGCCATTCACCTCACGCACGATGTCGCCCGGCTGGAAGCCGAAATCCGATGCCGGCGAAGCGCTGGCGACGTCGACAAGCGCCACGCCCTTGGCGTCACTGCGCAACCCGAGACGCTGCGCGAGGCGTGGCGAAAGATCGGCGACCCTGGCTCCCGCGAACGGGCTGCGGCCGCGCAGGAGTATCTGCTGCGTGGCGAGCCCCTCCGGGGCGCGCTCAAGGGCGATGGCGATCTGCTGCTGCTGGCCCTTGGTGAGAACGCCGAACGTCGCGTTCGAGCCAATCGTCAGCGTCGCCATGCGGTAGTCGAGCGCTTCGATGCCCTCAATGACAGCGCCATTCAGCGTCTGGACGACATCGCCGGGCTTCAGACCTGCCTTGGCGGCCGGACCACCATCGGCGACGGAAGAGACGAGCGCGCCACCCACTTTCTCTATGCCCAGCGATTCTGCGATCTGCGGTGTGACTGCCTCGAACTCAGCGCCGATATAGGGGCGCTCGAAGAAGTCGCTGCCGGCCTTGGCGGCTTCCGCAAAGGCGCGCACCATGTTGGCGGGAATAGCGAAGCCGATGCCGATGGAACCGCCGCTGCGGCTGTAGATGGCGGTGTTGATGCCAACCAGCTGGCCACCCATGTTGATCAGCGCACCACCCGAATTGCCGGGATTGATGGCGGCATCGGTCTGGATGAAGTAGCCGGAGTCCGAGATGCCGATATGGCTGCGCGCAAGCGCCGAAACGATACCGGACGTCGTGGTCTGGCCAACGCCGAACGGGTTGCCGATGGCCAGCACGAGGTCGCCGACCTCGAGCGCATCGGAATCGCCGATCGGAACGACAGGGAACGGCTTGTCCGCGGAGATCTTCAGCACCGCGAGATCGAGCGTCTCGTCCTTCAGCATCACCTTGGAGGTGAATTCGCGCCCGTCCGAGGTGGCTACCTTGACCTCATCGGCGTTCTTGATGACGTGGAAGTTGGTGACGACGATGCCGCTTGGATCAACCAGAACGCCGGAGCCCAGCGAGGACTGCGCACGCGGCACGGAGCGGCCGAAGAATTCCTCGAAGAAGGGATCGCCATCGAAAGGCGAGCGCACCCTGGCGGTCTGCGAAGCATAGACGTTGACGACGGCGGGCGCCGTCTGCTTGACCAGCGGCGCGAAGGAAAGTTGCACTTCCTCACGACCAAACGGCACACGCTTGTCCGGGCCGCCGGTCGAGTTCTCGCCTTCGACGCCGTGCAGCAGATCCGTCAGCACATCGGAGAGGCCCGGCTCGCTCTTGGCAGGGGGCTGTTGCGCATTCTCCTGCGCCAGCGAGCCGCCGGGCGCGAAAGCAAGCGAGAGCGCCGCAAAGGCGGAAAACAGAATGAGGGACAGCCTGTTAGGGCGCATACCGAATCCTCCGAACGAATTGCGCGCCATTGTCGCGATGAATGTGCAAAATGAAAGGCCGGATCGGTATTTCCGATCTTTTGTCGAATTTGGGGCCAGCGGAACCTACGGCCGACCCGTCTGCCGGAAATGACAAACCCGCCGGGCGCGCCTGAAGGGGCACCCGGCGGGTTGTCCAGCTCAACGATCAGCCGAGATAGGGATAAAGCGGGAAGCGCTCGGTCAGCGACACCACCTTGGCCTTGACCGCAGCCTCGACGGTTGCGTTGCCCTCATCGGAATTGGCCACCTTGAGACCGTCCAGCACTTCCGCGATCAGCTTGCCGATTTCGCGGAACTCGGCCTGGCCGAAGCCTCGTGTGGTGCCAGCCGGTGTGCCAAGACGCACACCCGACGTGACGAACGGCTTTTCCGGATCGAATGGAATGCCGTTCTTGTTGCAGGTGATGTTGGCGCGACCAAGAGCAGCCTCGGCGCGCTTGCCGGTGGCATTCTTAGGCCGCAGGTCGACCAGCATCAGATGGTTGTCGGTGCCGTTGGAAACGATGTCGAGGCCGGTCTCCTTCAGGCTCTCGGCCAATGCCTTGGCGTTGGCGACGACGTTCTGGGCATAGATCTTGAAGTCCGGCTTCAGCGCCTCGCCAAATGCCACCGCCTTTGCGGCGATGACGTGCATCAGCGGGCCACCCTGCAGACCGGGGAAGACCGCCGAATTGATCTTCTTGGCGATATCCTCGTCGTTGGTCAGAATCATGCCGCCGCGCGGCCCACGCAGCGACTTGTGGGTGGTTGTGGTCACCACATGCGCATGCGGCAACGGGCTCGGATGCACGCCGCCGGCGACCAGGCCGGCGATATGGGCCATGTCGACCATCAGGTAGGCTCCGATCGAATCGGCGATCTCGCGGAACCGCTTCCAGTCCCAGATGCGGGAATAGGCCGTGCCACCGGCCAGGATCAGCTTCGGCTTGTGCTGCTGGGCGAGCTTTTCGATCTCTTCCATGTCGAGCAGATGGTCGTCCTTGCGCACGCCATAAGAGACGACCTTGAACCACTTGCCGCTCATGTTGACGGGCGAGCCGTGGGTGAGATGACCGCCGGAATTGAGGTCGAGGCCCATGAAAGTATCGCCCGGCTGCAGCAGCGCCAGGAACACCGCCTGGTTCATCTGGCTGCCGGAATTCGGCTGGACGTTGGCGAACTTGCAGTCGAACAGCTTCTTGGCACGCTCGATGGCAAGCTCTTCAGCCACGTCGACGAACTGGCAGCCGCCGTAATAACGCTTGCCCGGGTAACCCTCGGCATACTTGTTGGTCATGATCGAGCCCTGCGCTTCCAGAACGGCGCGCGAGACGATGTTCTCGGATGCGATCAGCTCGATCTCATGACGCTGCCGGCCAAGCTCGTTGCGTATGGAGCCGAAGATCTCCGGATCGACCTCCGCGAGCGGTGTTCCAAAGAAGGATTCGAGGGAGTTCGAAACGGCCGCTGCTGTTGCCATGGACTGGGATCCTCACTGTCCGGAAAAGTCACGGCGCCATTAACACAGTTGTCCGGGCGCTGCCACGTTTACACTGCGAAATCCTTTGGCCGGATCGCGCCGTTTTCTGGAACCATCAGGCCTTGCAAAACCAGGAGGCTTAACCAGCACTCGGTCCGTCTTGCCATCGACACAATCTGATTGCAAAATGCAATCAGATTGGAGGAGGACATGGGCACGATCATCTTCGGCATGCTGACGTCTCTCGACGGCTACATCACCGGGCCGGAAGGTGGCCCGGAATTGCCGGTGCCGGAAGCGCCGCTGCATCGATATTTCAACCGGTTGATGCAGGACACCCGGATCAGCGTCTGCGGTCGCAAACTCTATCAAGCGATGCGCTACTGGGACACGGATCAGGCCGACTGGCCTGACGAGGCGCGAGAGTTCGCGACGGCATGGCAGGCAACACCCAAATTCGTCTGTTCCACGATGCTGCGTGAGGTCGGGCCGAATGCGTCGCTGATCGACGAAGATGTTGTCGGAACACTGAGGCGCCTCAAGGCCGAAACCGATGGCATGATCGATGTGGGCGGCGCCGAGCTCGCGGCCAGCCTGGATGGGCTGGGTCTGATCGACGAGTACCATCTCTATGTGAATCCTGTGGTGCTCGGCGGCGGCAGACCGTTCTTCGCCGGGAAGACGCCGAAACTCCGGTTTATCGGACAGCAGGTCCTGCCGCAGGATGTCGTGCTTTTGCGTTATGCAGCGGCTTGATCGGTTCACATCGCTTGCGTCGGCACAAAGCCGCGTCTATTTAAGGCTCGCAACCGTCGAGAAGAAAGGAGGGCTGCGTGTTCAGACATGATCAACACCGTCAGCGTGGCCCGATCCAGGCCCTGCAAATGCGTTTGCAGGGCTGACCAACGAGACGATCGCACTCAAGCATCTCTATCTGGTCTGCCCCAAGGGGTAGCGCGACGTCGGCGAAATGCCGGTTGTCCGCTCATCGTTGCAACAACGAGCCAACGCAATCCGGCACACCGCCAGGCATCGGACATGCCCGGCCGCCGGGAAGGCTCGCGACAGACCAGAGAAAAACCATGGCACTGATCAATCTCAAGGCACTCGGCGTCACACTCGGCGCCCGCCTGTTCTCCAATCTCGACCTTTCCGTCGAAGCCGGCGACCGTATCGGCATCGTCGCGGCGAACGGCAGAGGCAAGTCGACGCTGCTGCGCACCATCGCCGGCACGTTCGAGCCGACGGACGGCGACATCACCAAGTCGCGCGGTCTCACCATCGGCCACGTCGAGCAGGATATCGCCCCCGCACTGCTCACCCTGCCGTTCCATGAGGCGGTCCGGCAGGCTTTGCCGGCAGAGCAGGCAGAAAACGAAAGCTGGCGTGCCGATGTGGTGCTCGAAACCTTCGAGGTTCCCGAGGAATTGCGCGCACGCCCACTCGGCGCGTTGAGCGGCGGCTGGCAGCGCCTCGCTCTGCTGGCGCGTGTCTGGGTGAACGATCCTGATGCCCTGCTGCTCGATGAGCCGACCAACCACCTCGACCTAGCCCGTATCCGCTGGCTGGAAGACTGGCTGAACAGCCTGCCGCAAAGCGTCCCGCTGATCGTGGCCAGCCACGACCGCGCCTTCCTCGACGCCGTCACCAACCGCACGCTGTTTTTGCGCGCCGAGCACAGCCAGGTCTTTGCCCTGCCCTATTCAAGGGCTCGGGTTGCGCTGGATGAGAGCGACGCTTCGCAGGAACGGCAATATCAGCGTGACATGAAGGTGGCGCAGCAGCTTCGCCGGCAGGCCGCCAAGCTGAACAACATCGGCATCAATTCCGGAAGCGATCTCCTGGTCATCAAGACCAAGCAATTGAAAGACCGCGCTGAACGGCTCGAGGATGCTGCCCGCCCCGCACACCAGGAACACTCCGCGGGCGCCATCCGTCTCGCCAACCGCGGCACCCACGCCAAACAGTTGGTGACGCTGGACGATGCCGAAGTGAAAACGCCCGACGGAACGCTTCTGTTCAAAACCGGCAAGCGCTGGATCTGCCAGGGCGATCGCATCGTGCTGCTCGGTCGCAATGGCTCCGGCAAATCACGACTGGTCGGCATGCTGCGCAATGCAATTTCGGGAAGTGACGGTGGCCAGACCGGCATCCGCGCCACGCCATCTCTGGCACTGGGCCATGTCGACCAGGCGCTGGCCGACCTCGGCAACACCGATACGCCGATGGCAGCGATCGGCCGGCGCTTCGAATTCGGCGATCAGCGGCTCCGAACGCTGCTCGCCGGTGCCGGCATCGGCATCGACATGCAGGAGCGACCGATTGGCCGGCTGTCCGGCGGCCAGAAAGCCAGGCTGGCCATGCTGGCGTTGAGGCTCACCAACCCCAACTTCTATCTGCTCGACGAGCCGACCAACCATCTGGACATCGAAGGCCAGGAAGCGCTGGAAACCGAACTGATGGCGCATGAGGCAAGCTGCCTGCTGGTTTCGCACGACCGCAGCTTCGTGCGCACGGTCGGCAACCGCTTCTGGCAGATCGAAAATCGCAAGCTGATCGAAGTGGATGGACCGGAGAACTTCTTTGCAACCGTGTCGGGGGACGACTGAAATGGGTTGCGGGCGCGTTATTTCCTGGCGCCCGCTTTCCTTGTTGCCGGTTTCTTCGCGGTTGCACGCTTGTTCGCCTGCTTGCGTGAATTCAGGGCCTGGTTGAGCATGACCTCCCCGATCACCGCGCGCATGGTGGTGTCGTCGATCTTGCGCGCCCTCAAAAGGCGGAGCAAGGCAGCCTGCTCGGCCGCGAAAGCAGCATCAAGCATCGACTGGAGCGCTGGCTGAATGTCCTTGACGGTCGTATCTTCTTCCTCGCCAGCGACAATGCGTTGCCGATAGGCAGGAATGAGTTGCTGCGCGGCGGCCAGACGCGCCTCATAAAGTGCAGGCGTGGCCTGCGCTTCATCAACCATCTGTTCAATGCGGGCAATCGCCGCTTCGGCCGCGACCTGACGTGCCAGCCGCTCCTCGATGGCGCTTTCCTCCTCTTCGTCCAACGGAATGCCGCGTGCCACGATCGGCAGCGCCACGCTGGCCAGCAGAAGCGAACAGATGATGACGCCGGCGGCAATGAAGATGACGAGATCGCGCGCAGGGAAAGGCGGACCATTCTCGGAGACGACGAGCGGAAGCGACAGAATACCGGCAAGCGTGATCGCGCCACGAACGCCGGCCAGCGTCATGACCACCCTCAACCGCGTGGTGAGCCTGAATGTTTCGCGCCCCCGCCAGCGCTCGATGATGCCCCGCGCCGTCGAGCCGAAGACAATCCAGGCAAAGCGTATGGCAAGCAGGATCAGCGTCAGCGTCATCACCGCCAGCACCGGTTCCCAGAAGCTGCCATAGAGCGACAATTCAGGTGGAACGTTGCGGATGATCGTCGGCAACTGCAGGCCAAGCAGCAGGAAGATGACGCCGTTGAAGGTGAACGAAAGCATCTCGATCAACGCCATGTTCTGCATGCGCGCCGGAAACGACAGGGAGCCGAACAAACCGGCGCGAGCGATGTAGAGACCGGCCGTAACCGCCGCCAGGATTCCGGAAAGATGAAACTTTTCGGCCAGCAGATAGGCCGCGAAAGGCAGAAGGATCAGAATGACCACTTCCACCTCCGGCCGCACATCGCCGATCTTGGCTACGATGCGCAGCACCTTGGCTACCGCCCAAAGGGTTGCAAACCCAGCCAGCGCACCGCCCGCCGCGACCAGCACGAAGGTCAATGCCGTTTCACCGAGCGAGAACTGGCCGGTCAGAGCTGCTGCGACGGCAAATCGCAGCACGACCAGGCCGGACGCATCGTTGAGCAGCGACTCGCCTTCAAGGATATGGCGGATGCGAGCCGGAACGAGATCGCGACCGACGATGGAAGACACCGCGACGGCATCCGTCGGCGACAGCACGGCAGCAAGCGCGAAGGCAACCGGCAGCGGCACCTGCGGCAACAGCCAGTTCAGTGCGTATCCGAATACCACGACCGTGAAGAAGACGAGCCCGAAGGCCAGGCCGAAGATGCGCGGTGCCAGTTTGGCGAACTCGCGCTTCGGCAGCATGATGCCATCGATGAACAGAAGCGGCGGCACGAAGACGAGAAGAAACAGCTCCGGCTCGAGTTCGACGCGCAAGCCATCGATCGGCCACGCCAAAAGGACACCCAACCCGATCTGAATGATCGGCAAAGGCAGTGGCAGGAAGCGCACCAGCACGCCGGATGCAGCCACCAGCACCAGAAGCAGCAGGATCAGGGTCGCGACGGCCAAGCATTCCTCCACCGATGATCCGTCCGACCTAGACCGTTTGGCTTGGCGAGGAAAGCTCCAGGGACAGAAACGCCAATTCTTCTCACCCTGCGGGCGCAGACCTGAAGTCGTTTTTCCCTTTCCGTCCAATATCTTGAACGCGAAGGGTGATTCAAGCATTCAACTCCTGCCCATGCGCCCTCAGATCTCTGCTTTCCTGAAGGTGCGGACATGGTCCACCAGCGCGCGCAACTTCAGCGGCTGACGATGACGCCTGGGGAAGTAGAGGTGGAAACCGGCAAAAGGCGGGCAATAGTCTTCCAGGAGCGGCACCAGTTCGCCCCGGGCGACATGGGATTCGAAGGTCTCCACCATGCCGAAAGTGATGCCCGCACCGGCGCAGGCCATGCGGATCATCATGCCCATGTCGTTGGTGGTCATCGCCGGATCGACCGCCAGCTCGAAATCGCGGTCGTGTTCGGTGAATTCCCAGCGATACGGCGCCGTATCCGGCCGCGGGCGCCAGCCGATGCAGACATGATCCGTCAGATCGCGCGGATGAAGCGGCGTGCCGCGCCTGGAAAGGTAGGCGGGTGAAGCGACCGCGCACTGCCGCTGTTCTCCCGAAACCGGCACTGCGACCATGTCCTGCTCGATCACCTCGCCCAACCGGACACCGGCATCGTAGCCTTCCGCGACGATATCGAATTCCTCGTCCGTAATGGTGATGTCCAGCTTCACCTCCGGGTATTGCGCGAGGAACCCTGCAAGCAGGGGCCCGGATATGAAACGCTCGGCAATCGAGGACACCGTAACCTTGAGCAGGCCGGAAGGGCGCGTCTGCGTTTCACGGACCGCCTGCACGGCCTCGGTTATGTCCTGCGCCGACGGCCGGACCATGTCGTAGAACATCTCGCCCGCTTCCGTCAGGCTGACGCTGCGCGTGGTCCGCTGCACCAATGCGGTGCCGATCCGGTCTTCAAGCCGTTGCAATGCCTGGCTCACGGCTGAGCGGGTAACGCCAAGACGCTCGCCCGCAAGCCGGAAATTGCGCGCTTCCGCCACGGCAAGAAACACCGAAATGCCTTCGAAATCATCCGCCATTAGTTAGAATAACTAACCAAGCTATCTTCGATTGGCAAGTCGATCACGCCAATCGATGCTCCTATGTTCCTCCTGCCAGCCAGGTCGTGCGCAACGCATGGCGCCAGGCTGGACCGGAGATCGAACGATGACGGTACACAGCAAAAGACACGTTCTGCCCTGCCTGATCCTGGCCATGCTTTCGGCAACGCCGGCTTCGGCATCGGAAAGCGTCACCAATTCCCACCTCCTCAAGGAGCGAGAGATGACACAGCATCCCTATGTCGGCATGTGGTCGACCGATGACGGCAGGGTCCGCCACGAACTCTTGCCGGACGGCCGCTATGATGAAGCGCGCGGCAGCAGGCAAAGCGCCTATCAGGGTCGCTACGAAGTGACCGGCACACATATCGAATACTGGGACGACACCGGCTTCACCGCCGATGGCGACTTCGTCGACGAAAATACCCTTCACCACGGTGGCATGATCCTGCGCCGCCAATGAATACCGGAGAGACACCCGCTCTCGACTGAAAGGAACTCACCATGACGATGACCGATCCCGTATGGTTCATCACCGGAGCCTCCTCCGGCCTCGGCCAGGCACTTGCCGAAGCCGTTCTGGAACGCGGCTGGCGTGCCGCCATAACATCACGCAATTCCAATGCTTTGAATGCTTTAGCCTCCAGATATGGTGAACGCGCGCTCGCCTTGCAGCTCGACGTCACCGACAACGCTTCCATCGAACGGGCCGTTTCAGCGGCGGAGGCAAAATTCGGTGCCATCGACGTGCTCGTCAACAACGCTGGCTACGGCTATCTGGCTGCCATCGAGGAAGGCTCCGATCGGGAAATCCGCGATCAATTCGAGACGAATGTCTTCGGTCTCGTCGCCGTCACCAAGCGCGTCCTGCCCGGCATGCGTGCCCGTCGCCAGGGGCATATCTTCAATGTCTCGTCACTTGGCGGTCTCGTCGCCTTCGCTGCCACCGGCTACTACCACGCCACGAAATTTGCCGTCGAAGCGCTTTCGGAATCGCTGTCGCACGAGGTCAAACCACTCGGCATCAAGGTGACCATCATTGAACCCGGCGCCTTCCGTACCGATTGGGCCGGCCGTTCGATGGTCGAATCCGGGACTGTCATCGAGGACTATGCGGAGACCGCGGGAAAGCGCCGTGCGGCAACCCGTGAGGCATCAGGCCGCCAGCCGGGCGACCCCGCACGGGCTGCCAAGGCGATTATCTCGGCATTTGAAGCCGATGAAGCACCACTGCGCCTGCTGCTCGGTGCTGCGGCCCTGACCATAGCACGCCAGCGGCTCGATGCGTTGCGGCAGAACTTCGATGCCTGGGCCGAGACGACAATCAGCGCTGATTTTCCCGATTGATCCCCGCCAACTGCAAGAATTGTCCAGACCATGGAGATGTCTGAATGAACGGAATTGAAGGAAAAGTCGTCGCGATCACCGGTGCCAGCAGCGGCATCGGCGAGGCAACGGCAAGAGTTATTGCGGCGGGCGGCGCGCATGTCGTCATTGGCGCGCGCCGGGTGGACCGGTTGCAAAACCTCGGCGACGAGATAACCGCTGCCGGTGGCTCCGTCCGCAGCCGCCGGCTCGACGTTACCGAATGTGCCGATGTCGAAGCCTTTGCACGCTATGCGCAAGAGCAATTCGGCAGGCTCGATGTCATCGTCAACAACGCCGGCGTGATGCCCCTGTCTCCGCTCGCGGAACTCAAGGTGGACGAGTGGGACAGGATGGTGGACGTCAACATCAAGGGCGTGCTTTACGGAATCGCAGCCGCCCTGCCCTTGATGAACGCACAGGGCCATGGCCAGATCATCAACCTGTCGTCGATCGGTGGCCATAGCGTTTCGCCGACAGCCGCCGTCTATTGCGCCACGAAGTTCGCAGTCGGGGCCATTTCAGATGGGCTGCGGCAGGAAACCGACCGGATCCGCGTCACCGTCATTTCGCCCGGCACCACCACCTCGGAGTTGGCCGACACGATCACCGACGCCAGGGCGCGCGAAGCCATGAAAGCCTGGCGTGCCATCACCATCAGTGCCGAAGCCGTCGCCAACGCCATCGCCTATGCGATCAGCCAGCCAGCCGACATTGATGTGAGCGAGATCATCATTCGGCCAACAGCAAGCCCGCACTGAGATATGCTGAAGGAAGAAATTCAGCCTCCCGGATGACAAGGCCGCTCCCATGCGGCCTTGTCCCGAAAAGGGTACTCATTCACCGGGTACCGGCGCCAGACCGTCGCCAAATACGCCACCCTTCTCGTCGCGTTGTTCGCGGCGAGCCCTGGCACGGGCAATGACTGCTTGACGGTTGACGGATTTGCGTTCGGCGTCGATGCGCCTGATCAGGAGGTCTGCGCGCTCGACACTGCCCAGCAATGCCAGCAACGCCCCCCGTTCACCGGGAGCGATTCCCTCGCCTGCGGTCAATATCTGAGCCCGAAGCTGGTCGACCTCCGGGAAATTGATATGACCAGCCGGCATTTGCGGTGCCTTCACGCCGAAGTCGGGCAGGATTTCGCGAAGGTCGAAATCCAGCTTGTCGAGCGCGGTATCGACGATCACCTTGCCTTGCGTTCCGAAGGTTTCACGACGGACGCGGCGCGCCACCTGATGGAGTTGCTCGGCGAGCGCTGCGGTGAAATCAGCCTCCTCGATCAGGCTGGCAACCAGATCAAGTTGGTCCATTGGCATATCTGATGACAGCAACGCGGCCGAATAGGAGCGGATGTCGCGCGACAGAATGTCGGTCGCCAGATAGTGCTCGCCAGGGTCGCTGGGCGCATTCTTCTTGGAGCGGGCGATATCGAGGAACAGTGCACCGGCCTTGAGATGCCGTTCCGTCTCCTGTTCCACCGCAGGCACGGCCTGTCCAAGATCCGAGGAAAAGCGGCGATCAAGATATTTCGGCACCGAGAAATCTTCCACATCATCAGCTTCGGTATGACCGATGCGCGACAGAACGCGCTCGAACACGCCGACAAACGGAAAGAGAAGCAACGTATTGAAAACATTGAAAAAGGTTGAATACAGACCGACCGCGACGGGAACGAGCGGGAACGTATCCTTGCCGTCGACGACCACCGGAACGCTGGGATCGCCGCCGAACCATTGCATGGCCCAGCGCAGCACCTCGATCGAGACGAAAAACAGCGGGACGGTCACAAGAACCCCGATCACGTTGAACGACATGTGCGCATAAGCTGCGCGCTTGGCATTCTTGGAAAGGTTGAGCGAGGCCATCCACGAAGTGATCGTGGTGCCGAGATCAGCACCGAGCGAAAAGGCGACGGCGGTGGTCCAGTCAAGCACGCCGGCGGCGCCCAGGCCCATGACGATACCGATCGTCGCCGAGGAAGAATGGATCATCGCCGTGACACCGGCGGCGATCAGCACACATTTCAGCAGATTGAAGTAGGAATCGGCCCGCAGCGTCTGCAGCAATTCCATCACTTCGGGCATGTTGCGCAGCGGGCGCAGACCACCGGTCATCAAGTTGAGACCGTAGAAGATCAGCGCAAACCCCATGCAGGCGAGCGCTATGTTGCGCACTTTCTCGCTCTTCGCGAAGCAGTAGATGAGCGCGAAGATCCCGCCCAGGATCAGGCCGAGAGGGCCGAGCGGCAGGGCGATCAAGCCGTTGCCAAGTGTCGTGCCGATGTTGGCGCCCATGATGACGCTGATGGCAGGCCGTAGCGCCACCACCCCGGCATTGACCAGGCCGACCACCATGACGGTCATCGCCGTCGAGGATTGAATTACACCGGTGATGAGTGTGCCGGCGAGCACGCCTTTGATCGGCGTTCCGGCCGCCTTGGCCAGAAAATCCCGCATCTTGTTGACGGAGAGTGCCTGGATGCCGTTGGCCATGAATTCGAGGCCGAGCATGAAAATGCCGAGACCGCCGATCACGGGAACGAGGATGTCCTTGAAGATGTCGACCTGCATGTCGGTATGCCTTCCTGTGTGGACAGTGCCGGCGCCTGGAAGAGCGCGCTAGTTGTTCAGGGTCGTCAGGGTCTGTGCCCAATAGCGATCGATCTGACGCACAAGTTCCGGTGGCACGGGGGTGTAGCCCAGCGCACGTGCATCCCTGGCGCCGGCTGAATAGGCCAATCTGAAAAGGTCGAGCACGCGCTGGGTTCGCTCACCACCCCGATCCTTGGGCATGACCGCGTAGGTGACGGCAGCCATTGGATAAGCGCCGGCACCCGGCATATTGGTTGTATCGGCAAGGAAATGCCTGGAAGCGTCCCACGCAATATTTGCCAGGCCTGCCGTGAAGCTTTCAGGTGCGGGCGCGACGAAGGCGCCGGCTTCATTGAGCAACTGCACGACGGGCAGACCAGCGCGCACCACCTGCCCATATTCGAGATAGGTGATGCTGTCGGCCGTCGCTGCAGCCAGCGCGACCAGATTGCCGGTGCCTTCTGCGCCCTGCCCTACAGGCCAATCGATCAACGTCGCAGTTCCAAATTTCTCACGCCATTCGGAACTGGTTCTGGAAAGATAGCTGGTGAAGACGAATGTCGAGCCGGAGCCGTCCTGGCGCCGCAGCACCTTGATCGGGCGGTCCGGCAGTTGCATGTCGGGATTGAGTGCGACGATCGCCGGGGCCGACCAGGTCCGGATCTGGCCCGAGAAGATGCCGGCCAGGACCGGACCGCTCAGGCGCAACTTGCCAGGCTCGACTCCGACAACGTTGGCCACCACCGCGATGCCACCCATGACGATAGGAAATTGCGCCACATTGCGCCTGGCGATCTCCTCCAGCGAAAGCGGTGCATCGGTCGCGGCGAAATCCATCTCCGGCTGCGAAAGCCGCATGACGCCGGCCAACGAGCCGACCAGTTCGTAGTCGACGCTCCAGTCGAGGGTAAAGTAGTCGCCTCCGTCGGCCCGCGCCTCTTTGTAGGCCTTGGCCCAGGCCGAAATGACCGGCGCGGCAAAGGTCGAACCCGCACCACGAATTGGTTCTGCGCCAGCGGGTAAGGCCGATAGCAGTGCCAAGAAGATCGCCAGGCAAAATGCCCATGCCCCTGCAACTTGTCTCACGAGCGTCCCCTGCGTTCGTGAGCAAACGCTAGTGACCGCCCGTAACGCTAAGATGACAAGCTTAGGAGACTTTGCCGGACATCCAACCGTTCGGCATGATTGAGGGTTGGGTCATCCCTCAATCGGCTGTGCAGTTGCAGCGCCGCTGCGCACCAGAAAAGAAATCACGATCGCAGCCGAGGTCAGTGCTCCTGCCACAGCAAAGGTGATCCGCATCCCGGTGGCGATGGTCTCGGGATGCGAAACCGATCCGTCGACAGTGCCCGACACGAAGGCGAACAAGGCCCCCATGACCGATGCCCCGGTGATGAGCCCGAGATTGCGCGACAGGCTCAGCATGCCCGAAACGACGCCGCGCCGGTCCGGGCTGACATCCATCATGACGGCCGTGTTGTTGGCAGCCTGGAACAATTGATAGCCAGGCGTCAGGACGGCGATGCCCAGGACGTAGCCGGCGACACCGAAGGAGGTTGGAACCGCGGCCAGGACAAACGCGCCGATCGTCATCAGGACCAGCCCGACGGTGACAACGAACGAAGCACCGAGCCGGTCGACGATCCGGCCAGCCGGAATGCCCGTCAAGGCCGAGATCACGGGACCAACCGACATCACCATGCCGACGAAAGCTGCATTCAATCCGAGAGCACGGGCAAGATAGAACGGCCCGACCACGAAGGTGACCATCATGACTGTGGAAACCAGCGCGTTCATCGTCAGGCTGCCACTGAAAGTAGCGTCGCGGAATGCGGCCAGCTGGATCAACGGCGAAGTCACCCTCGCCTCGACCTTGATGAACAACCCGGCTCCGAGAGCGGCGGCGACGAACAACGTCACATTCAGCCATCCCATATGCGAACCACCTACCGTGGTGGCGAGCGCATAGGCAGCAAGTGCAAGGCCAAGCAACAGCGTTCCAGGAGCGTCGAAGCCAGCGCCCTTTCCAACCGGCCTGGAACTCGGCAGGAAACGGCGGGCCAGGAAAAGGTTCAGCACAGCGAGCGGCACCATCACCAGAAAGATCGCCCGCCAGCCTGCCGCGGTCAGCAGGACCCCGCCCAGCGAAGGGCCAAGCGCAGTACCGATTGCCGACATGGTGCCCAGCAATCCCATGGCGCTCCCGGTCCTGTCCTTGGCGACGGTATCGCGCACGAAGGCGATGCTGAGCGCCATCAGGACAGCGGCGCCAAGTCCCTGCAAGGCACGCGCGCCGATCAGCAGCCAGAGCGAAGGCACGACGCCGCACAGGCCCGAGGCAAGCGCGAAAAGCGAGATACCGCCAATCAGCATGCGTCGATGCCCCACGAGATCACCGAGCCGCCCCGCCGAAACGATGGTGATCGTGACTGCAAGCAGATAAGCCAGCACAACCCATTGCACGCGCTGGAAAGACGCATCGAATGCCTCCGCCAGGGATGGCAAGGCGACGTTGGCGATGCTGATGCCAAGCGAGGAAAGCAGCATCGACAGTGCCAGGCTGATCAGCGCCCAGCGGCCGGTGCCATCTGGGGCCTGTGCTGTTGTCGTGTCATGCTGGCTGACGTTCGATTGCATGGTCTGTCTGCCTCCGCCGATTAACTCGGACAGAGAGGTAGCGTCAGATATCACATGGCGGAAGACGCACCATTTGCACTTTATTCGTGCATCTAACGCCTCATCAAAACACGGAACATGCGTTATGCTGGACGAATGCCACACCCGGATCTCAACCTGCTCGTCACCCTCGATGTGCTGCTTGCCGAAGGCAGCGTTGCCCACGCGGCCAGAAGGCTGCGGCTCAGCCCCTCGGCCATGAGCCGCGCGCTGGCGCGGTTGCGCGAAGCCACCGGCGACCCGTTGCTGGTCCGGGCCGGTCGCGGCCTTGTCCCCACACCGCGTGCGCTTGAACTGCGCCAGCACGTCGGCCGTATCGTCGAGGAAGCCGAGGCAGTGCTGCGCCCCGCAGAAAAGCTGGACCTGACAAGGCTCACGCGGACATTCACCATGAGGAATTCCGACGGTTTTGTCGAAAACTTCGGGCCTTCCCTGCTTGCACGCATTGCCCGGGAGGCACCCGGTGTACGCATGCGCTTCGTACCGAAACCGGACAAGGACAGCACACCGCTGCGCGACGGCAGTGTAGACTTGGAAACCGGCGTGATCGGAAACACCACCGGACCCGAGATCCGGGCACAGACCCTGTTTCGAGACCGTTTCGTCGGCGTCGTACGGGTCGGGCACCCGCTATGCGAGGGTATCGTCACCGCCGAACGCTATGCCGCCGGGCATCATGTTCTCGTCTCGCGCCGAAATCTCGACAAGGGACCGATTGACGACGCCCTGGAAATCCTTGGATTGCAACGACAGATCGCCACAACGGTCAGCGGGTTCCTGGAAGCGCTCGTCTTTGCACGGGCGGCTGGCCTGATCGCCAGCGTTCCCGAACGCTACACCGGCCACCTCAGGGATGGCATGTTCCGCTTCGCGCTCCCTCTTGCCTTGCCGGAAATCACCATCTCGCTCTTGTGGCATCCGCGGCTCGATGCCGATCCGGCCCATCGCTGGCTGCGCGGTTGCGTGCGCGACATCTGTGCCGAAAACATCAAAGCCACCGGCGTTACCGCCGATGGCTCTGATGTTTTCTGACTTGCCCGCTTCTTAGAGAGAAGAGGTGATCTGCAGTTCGTCGACGCCATCGCGGCGATAGATATCGTCGCGGAACTGTACGACGCCAGGCCCCGTCGACCAGGCCGAAACATAGGTGAAGTAGACCGGAACCGGATTGGTGACCGCAACAGGAGTGTTGTTGCCCGTCTTGATGGTTTCCTCGAAGTGCTGGCGGCTCCAGCCCGGGGTATCGCGCAGGATCCAAGTGACAAGGTCGCGCACATTCTGCACGCGCACGCAGCCCGAGGAATCAAAGCGCATCAGCTTGCCGAACAGGCTCTGCTGCGGCGTATCGTGCATGTAGACGCCGTCCGGGCTGGGGAAATTGATCTTGACCGACGCCATGGCGTTGCCGGTGCCCGGATCCTGGCGGAAACGGTACTTGACGGCATCTTCCGTCGACCAGTCGACGGTGGTCGGATCGACTTCGGAGCCATCCGGCGCGAGCAGGCGGATATGGCTGTCCTTGAGGTAGTTCGGATTCTTGCGCATCAGCGGAATGATGTCCTTGCGGACGATCGACACCGGCGCATTCCAATAAGGATTGACGATGATCTCGTTGATCTTCGAATTGACGATCGGCGTCTGGCGGTCGATCTTGCCGACGATCGCCGTATGACGCAGCACGACGCGGTCTCCCTCCACCGCTTCGATCTGCGCTGCCGGGATGTTGACCATCACGTAGCGATTGCCGAGAAAGCCGCCCATGGCGCGCAGGCGCACCAGGTTGGTTTCGAGCTGACCGAGCCGCACCTGGGCCGAGATGTTCATCGCAGCAAAGGTGTATTTGCCGGTGACGCCGTCGGCCGGCAGGCCATGACGGGTCTGGAAACGCTTCAACGCAGCATCGACATAGGAATCGAAGGATTCCGACAGGCCGGCATTCTGCGGCAAATCGCCGGATACCATCAACCGCTTGCGCAGCGGCACGACGTCGGGATCGGAAACGCCAAGCTGGAGCTTCTTGGTCGCGGGCACTTCCGGCCAGCCGCCCTGAGCCACGATGTCACGATACTGGCCAATGGCCTGCTCGGTGTAGGTCACGGTCTGAGGGCTGAAGATCGGCAGCGTCGAAGCGACCTTGCCGCCCTGCGTCGCGCGGGCGTCAAATGTGTCGTCCCAACTACCCTGCCCTGAGGCCTTCAGGATACCATCCACGGCGTCCTGGGCACTGGCGGCGCCGGCGGCAAAAGCCACGGCAAGCGCGGAAGCTCCGGTGAGAAACAGGCGACGGCTGGTGTTCATGGGCGTTCCAGACTTGTTCAACAATTCGACGATCGGCCAGTGGGCCTGGTTAGCGGCCCGCACTCTATGGTTGCCATCCTTAACATTTAGCCAACCATATCTCGCATCTCGCTGCCGGAAAACGCACATTCGCGAGAGCGGACCAGCCAGCCAGATTGGCTGCACCGTCCTGTTTCTCGCTTTCACCGGAATATGGCGGCAATTAGGCGCAACGCCCGCGCATTAGACCTACGTCGTACGAAAGAAAGGGCCAGTGCCTTTTCAGCACCGGCCCAGTCCGGAGATTTAGAGCATTTTGTAGCCAAGTGGAAACACCTGGCGTTACAACAATGCGGCCGAAACAAAACTCGGAGCGTTTCCGCGAAAAGCGGAAACGCTCTAGATCTCCTCCTCCCCGCTCTTCGGCGTGGTATCTCGCCGCGACGAAGACGTCGCGGAGCTCCGCCGGCAATCCGACGGGCGATCACGAACCAGCCGCTTACATGCGGTAGGCGATCGTGTCGTTCCAGAAGCGGTCGAGGCGCTGCAGGGCACGGTTCATCTGCTTGAACTCGTCCTGGTTGATGCCGCCGACATGCTCGATCGAGCCGATATGGCGCTCATAGAGACCGGCAACCACCTCAGCCACCTCATTGCCCTTGTCCGTCAGGCTGACGCGGACCGAACGACGGTCGATGCGCGAACGCTGATGGTTGATGAAGCCGAGGTCGACGAGCTTCTTCAGGTTGTAGGATACGTTCGAGCCGAGATAGTAGCCACGCGAGCGCAGCTCACCGGCGGTCAGTTCGGCATTGCCGATGTTGAACAGCAGCAGAGCCTGGACAGCATTGATGTCGGAACGGCCGTTGCGATCGAACTCATCCTTGATCACATCAAGCAAACGCCGATGAAGACGTTCGACCAGCTGAAGGGATTCCATGTAAAGCGTGCGGATGGACTCGCGGCGTTCATCGATAACATTGGCGGTCTTCGCCACAGGACGCGAATTGATCATTGTCTTTGCCTCTCGTTTGTCGCCCGGTGATTTTTTGTTTTTTGTCACCTTGATCGCGACACTATCGAATACCTATAAAATTCGACTTAAACGCCAGGGCTAACAAGAGCTTACCGGTAAGAGGTTTCGAGAGAGGGTTAATAAAAAGCCTGCCGCGGGAAGAAAATTAACCTAAAGATTTAGCGAACGGCCAAACGGCTTAAATCACACGCGCTGGCGGCGGCGCTGGAAATGCACGACGAGCCGCAGCGCCATGTAGATCAGGGCCACGGCGGCATGTGCCGCGACGATCGGCCAGCGTTCGCCGAAGAGCTGTGGGAAGCCCACATACATGATCGTCTCGGTCAGGGCGCAGATGACCCAGATGACAGGCCCCCAGGAGGCCAGCATCCACAGGCCGGCGGCGGCAAAGGGGAAGAACACCGCCAGCGTTGCCGCGGCGAGTTGCCAGTGCACAGGCATCAGGTCGAAGCGCCACAGAGGTCCTGGATAGAAACCGATCAGACGAACCCAGTAGAGCACCCCGAACAGCAGGCAATAGACGGCAACGATACGCTGGAACCATTCGAAGACGAGTTCCGTCGTCGAAGGTTCCAGAACCATGCGGCTTTGCGCGGCATCGTTCACAGTGCCAGTTCCCGCTCGCCGAGCGACGCGAAGTATGGATCGACATCCTCCGGGGAGACCGCCCCCAACCCTGCGGGTCGCCATTTCGGCTGGCGATCCTTGTCGACGATCGCCGCGCGGATGCCTTCATAGAAATCGTGGCCCTGCAGCATGCGCACCAGGATGCGGAACTCCATCCGCATGCAGTCGTCCATGGCCAGCGAGCGGCCGGCATGAATCTGCCGGAAGGCAACATTCAGGCTGGTTGGCGAACGCTGAGCCATGATGGCCAGTGTTTTGGAAGCGAATTCATCGCTGGCTCCCGCTTCAAGGCTGGCGATGATCTCTGCCAGGGTATCACGTGAAAAATGCCGCGAGATCGCTTCGCGCACCGGCTCCCCGGTCTCGGCTTCGGCAGCGACGGCATGCCGCCGCAATGCCGCGTTCACATCTCCGGTCTCGGTCAGGTCCTGGACGAAAACAGCCTGGTCGGCCGCTTTGATCGCGTGGGTCGCCAAGCCGGACCACAGCGCATCGCCATAACGGATGCGCTCTCCCGTCAGTGCAAGATACACCCCGAAACTGCCCTCGAGGCCCGGCAGCAGATGGCTGCCGCCGACGTCCGGAAAAAAGCCGATGCCGACCTCCGGCATCGCAAACTGGGCGTTTTCTGTAAGCACCCGGTAGGAGCCATGAAACGACAGGCCGACACCACCGCCCATGACGATACCGTCGATCAGCGAGACATAGGGCTTGGCAAAGCGGGGAATGCGCGCGTTCAACCGGTACTCGTCGGCAAAGAACTCGATTGGGGGGGTGCCGGCCTTGCCGCCTTCATAGACAGCCATGATGTCGCCGCCGGCGGAAAACGCCCTGCCCTCGCCCCTCAGCAGCACCAGGTCGATCTCCGGATCAGCCTCCCAGGCATCCAGAGCGCGCGATAGCGCATTGATCATGCGATGCGTGATGGCGTTGAGTGCCTGGGGGCGGGTCATGGTCACGACGCCGGCCCGGCCAATCCTTTCGAAGCGGATTTCCTCGCCGCCGCCAAAATCGATTGCCATAGAATCCTCATTCATATGCTTTGGAAGTGCTAAGCGTCGCCCTCCAGCGCGTCAATGCCACCCTTCCGGCAAGCCGGCCCCGACCGAGTGTGGAACGCACTGCGACCATCCGCGCCGATGCTGGCACAACCAGCCGCATTGGTCGCTCCGGCCCGCACGTGTTAGAAAACCGCCAATCGGAGTTTTGGCCATGAACAAGTTCGCCCCCACAAAACCTGCCGGCGCCCGCAACGTCGACGAAATCACCGGCTCGCGTCGCCTGCGCCGCATGCGCAAGGCGGACTGGTCGCGCCGGCTGGGCAGGAAAACCGCCTGACCGTCGACGACCTGATCTGGCCGATCTTCCTGACCGGCGGAACGAATATACGCGAGCCGATCGATGCGATGCCTGACGTCTTTCGCCTCAGCATCGATCAGGCGGTTCGCGAAGCCGAACGCGCCGCCAGGCTCGGTATTCCGGCGATTGCGACTTTCCCGAACATCGAGGCCACACGCAAGGATGAGGCCGGTTCGCACATTCTCGATCCCGACAATCTGATCAATGCCGCGACGCGCGCCATCAAGGCGGCGGTTCCCGACATCGGCATCATCACCGATGTCGCGCTCGACCCCTTCACCAGCCACGGCCACGACGGCATCCTGCGTGACGGCATCATCGTCAACGACGAGACGGTCGAGCAGGTTGCGGCCGCCGCCGTGCTGCAGGCGGCCGCCGGCGCCGACATCATCGCGCCGTCCGACATGATGGATGGCCGTATCGGCGCAATCCGCGACGCGCTGGATGCCAATGGTTTCCAGGACATCGCCATCATGTCCTACGCGACCAAATTCGCCTCCGCCTTCTACGGCCCCTATCGCGAGGCGATCGGCACGCAGGGACTGCTGAAGGGCGACAAGAAGACCTATTACATCGATCACGCCAACAGCGACGAGGCCGTTCGAGAAGCCGAACAGGACCTTGCCGAAGGCGCAGACATGCTGATGGTCAAGCCGGGCTTGCCCTATCTCGACATCATCCGTCGCCTGAAGGACGAGTTCGCCATGCCGACCTTCGCCTACCAGGTGTCGGGCGAATACGCGATGATCAAGGCGGCCGCAGCCAATGGCTGGATCGACGGCGAAAAGGTGATGCTGGAATCGCTGCTGGCGTTCAAGCGCGCCGGCTGCGACGGCATCCTCACCTATTTCGCGCCACGAGTGGCCGAAATCCTGAAAGGATGAAGCTGAGGCATGGTGTTCCGCTGGGCAGCCAGGACGATTGACGCCTTCTCGCTGACCGGTCTGGCCCTCGCGACGCTGTTCTTCTGTGCATCGCTGACACCAAGCCTCATTCCACGTGAAAGCATCACCCAAGGCATTCTGTCTGGCCTGAGTTTCTCTTGTGGCTATGGCGTCGGTGTCGCCCTGCGTGCGCTCTGGACCTACATGGAACTGCCGCGCACGAATCCGCGTCGGCTGGTTTCCGCGTCGCGCGTAATCCTTCTTGCCTGCCTGATTGCTGCCGTCTTTTTCCTGATCCAGGCGTCCAGTTGGCAGGATTCCATCCGCATCCTGATGGGCATGGCACCGGCCAACAAGGTCGGCCCCTTCGAGGTCGCAGTGATCGCGCTGGTGACCTTCGCGGTCGTTATCCTGATCGCACGGCTGCTCGCGCGCGTATTTCGCATCATTGCAAATCGACTGCGCCCCCATGTGCCCCGGCGTGTTGCCGGGGTCGCCGGACTGGTCGTCACCACTCTTCTGTTCTGGTCCGTGGTGGATGGCGTGCTGCTGCGCTTCGCGATCCGCGCCATGGATTCATCCTACCGGGAACTGGATCAGATCATCGATGCCGAGACAAAGCCGCCAACCGATCCCCGGAAGACCGGCAGTTCGGCCTCGCTGATCAACTGGCAGGGGCTTGGCAAGATGGGGCGCAGCTACATTGCCTCCGCGCCGAGCGGCAATGAGATCGCCACCCAGACCGGCCAGGGCGGGAAGGAACCGATCCGCGTCTATGCCGGCCTGAATTCCGCCGGAACGGTAGAGGCTCGGGCAAGACTGGCGCTCGAAGAACTGGTGCGGGTTGGCGGCTTCGAACGCTCCGCACTCATCATCATCACGCCGACGGGGACAGGCTGGGTGGATCCCGCCGGAATAGATCCGGTCGAATATTTGTACCGGGGCGATATCGCGAGCGTCGCCATCCAGTATTCCTACCTGCCGAGCTGGCTCTCCTTGCTTGTCGAGCCGGGTTACGGCTCGGAAGCTTCACGGGCGCTGTTCACCCAGGTCTATGGATACTGGAAGAAACTGCCGAAAGATCGGCGCCCGAAACTCTACCTGTACGGACTTAGTCTCGGCGCGATGAATTCAGATCTGTCGAGCGATATCTATGATGTCGTTGCCGACCCGTACCAGGGCGCCGTGTGGGCGGGCCCACCCTTCCCCAGTCGGACCTGGAAAAGTGTCACCGCGGGCCGCGTCGCCGGCTCGCCCGCATGGCTGCCTCGTTTCCGCGACGGTTCGGTCATCCGCTTCACCAGCCAACGCAATGCGCTCGATCTCGACGGCGCGCCATGGGGACCGATACGGGTCGTCTATCTGCAGTATGCCAGCGACCCGATCGTGTTTTTCGATCCTCATGCTGCCTACAGCAAGCCGGACTGGATGAAGGGCGAACGCGGGCCCGATGTCTCGCAGCGCTTCCGCTGGTTCCCGATCGTCACGCTGCTGCAGCTGACCGTCGACATCGGGCTCGGCACGACCACGCCAATGGGCTACGGGCACGTCTACGCTCCCGAGCACTATATCGATGCCTGGATGGCCGTTGCACAGCCGCCCGGATGGACGGCTGAGAAGGTCGATGCGCTGAAAGGCTTCTTTGTCGCTCAACGCAAGGCCGAATGACCGGCCAAATCAAAGTGTTAGAGCGTCCTTTGCGCGTCCGAAGGGACGCGCGGCGCTCTAGTATTTCTGCGGCACGTAGAGTTCCGGCGGCAACACGGTACGTTCATACTCCGGATTGAACACGCGTTCCGGCAGCGTGATTTCGTCATGCGGCACTGTTTCATAAGGAACCTGCTGCAGCAGGTGATCGATGCAATTCAGCCGTGCGCGCTTCTTGTCGTTGCCTTCAACGATGAACCAGGGAGCCTCCTGGATGTTGGTACGCGTCAGCATCTCTTCCTTGGCCTTGGTGTACTGTTCCCAGCGCACGCGCGACTGCAGGTCCATCGGCGAGAGCTTCCACTGCTTCATCGGATCGTGGATGCGCATGAGGAAGCGCATCTGCTGCTCCTCATCGGTGATCGAAAACCAGTATTTGACCAGGATGATGCCGGAGCGGACCAGCATGCGCTCGAACTCCGGCACGTCGCGGAAGAATTCCTCGACCTGGTCGGCCGTGGCAAAGCCCATCACCCGCTCGACCCCTGCGCGGTTGTACCAGGAGCGGTCGAACAGCACGATCTCGCCGCCTGCCGGCAGATGCGGCACATAGCGCTGGAAATACCACTGCGAGCGCTCGCGCTCGGTCGGTGCCGGCAGCGCGACGACGCGGCAGATGCGCGGGTTGAGGCGTTGGGTGATGCGCTTGATGACGCCGCCCTTGCCGGCCGAATCGCGGCCCTCGAAAAGCACCACCACCTTGGCCTTGGTGTGGGCTACCCACGACTGCAGCTTGATCAGCTCCGACTGCAATGTCAGCAATTCGCGGAAATAGACCTGTCTTTCGACAGATGGCGGATGCGAACGCTTGTAGATCTTGGCGATCTCTTCGGAAAGCGCTGGCTCCGACAGCTCGAGCTCATAGTCCTCGTCGAGCGTGTCTGCCAGCTCCGCCTCCAGCCAATCAGCAGCGGGGGAATTGCGTTCCAGTTCGGTCATGATATCGCTCCGCGTTCGCACCGTGAGCCGACCAATATCCGCGGGCAATGACGGTTTTATTGCAATTGCGGAACCAAAACGCGCCCTACGATGAAATGAAGCGCCAGACCTTGTCGTCGGGCTCGACCTGTCCGCTCAGCACGAAATATTTGTAGAGCACCAGGAAACACAGCGCCCTTTCGGTCGGCTCGTCCAGAAACTGGCGGCAATAGGCCTGGGCCGACGCGATGATACGCTCCGCCTGTTCGGGATGGCGCTCGAAGAACGCAAACTTGTCGGCGATATCCGAGAAATCGGGCGCAAGCTGCACATAGTGCTCATCCGGCTTCAGATGGCCCTCGCAGAACCAGATCTCATTGGTCGGTTCCGGCATCAGGCAGAGCGAATTCGAACTCATGATCCATTTGAGATTCGTCGCTACGTCATAGCCTTCAAGCGAAACGATGTAGCGATAGCGCTTCTGGTCTTCGACGCTCATGAAAGGCTTGTGGTGACGTTCCGGCGCATGAGTGGCGGGCGACCCGACATCACAGAACGGCAACCCCTGCGCAGCGTCCAGAAAAACCAGGCGCATGGGATTGTTCATGTCGCCGCGCCAGACGACCCCGGGTTGTTTGTCGGCAAACCGCACCGGATCGTCCGGCATCTGGAAATGCCGCAGCTTGTCCATCTTGAACAGCACGGCGTTGGCATTGTTTGCGCCGATCGGACGGTTCTTGACGATCGAAGGGACATCAGGAAGTCCACGAACGTCGCCGAACTCCAGGTCCAGACGCAGGTTAGGATCGAAGTAGCGGGCGAACTCCTTGAGATCGTAATAATACATCGATGGGCGGCGCGGCAGTGTCGCGATCGTCACGGCCGCCGGGCTCGGTGTGAACGGCTCCCGCAGCTTGTTGTAGTAATTGAGTCGATCGAGAAGCACGGGGCCGCCGCGCAAGGCAGTCGTCAGCGCCTGGTCCAGCCTACGGCGGAAGAGCAATTGCGGCGCGCTGTCGCGAACAATGTTGCGCGCGTAATAAAAGACCTTGCCAGTCCTGCGACGAATATTACGCATCGAAATTCCAACGCAAAAGCCCGCGCAGGCTTTTAGCGTCACGGGTCCTGCTGCGCCAGACAATCCCGAGAGAAAACAGTCAAAGAATGTGACGAAACATTATCAGGAAACAATGCGGTGCCCCCGGCTCGGCGGGCGCCCTTTTTTCTAGGCCGCAACGACAGCGAAACCACGGGCGCGCAGGCCGCGGCGCTCGGCCTGCAATGAGCCGACGAGGCGATCACGGCTGCCGCCGATGTGCCGGATCAGGAGGTCCGCAGCGTCGTCCGCTCGCCCTGCCCGCAGAGCGGCCAGGATAGCTCTATGTTCCTGCCAGGCCCGCTCCGATGCAGCCTCGTCACGAATTTCCAGCCATCGCGCCCGCGACAGCCGGGTCATGGCATCCCGCACGGCGCGAAACAGGAACTCGTTGCCGGACAGGCGCGCCAGCTCGACGTGGAAGTCGGTACCGACCCGATGCCATTCTTCCCTCGGCGTATCCGCTCCGCAGGAATCAAGCATTGCCTCAATCGCATCGAGGCCGCTTCTGTCTTCCAGCGCCGCCGTCAATCGCGCGGCAGCAACCTCGACAGCCTGACGATAGACCGCGATCTGCTCGATTTCGGCAAGGTTGATCGGTGAAACCGTCCAACCCCGCCCGTCGCGCGACACAAGTCCCTCCGTCTCCAACCTGAGCAGTGCCGCACGCACTGGCGTGCGCGACGCCCCGAAACGGCTTTCCATCCAGCGCTCGGTCAACTTTTCGCCCGGGCCGATGTCGAGGCCCAGGATCATTTCGCGAAGCTGACGCTCTACCTGCAGCATCTGTGACATCGCGACTTTCTCCCTCTCGCCATTGGCCCATTGACTCCGCAATGTCCGCGCCTGATACGGATACCAAATTGGTATCCCAAATCGGGATACAAGACAACGCAGCGAAGAGCAACGCCATGTCCGATGAAAGCACCACGTCCGGGGAAGCAGGCTACAATATCCACTGGCGCCGCAATCTCGTCGTGTGCTTCGTCGGCTCCTTCACCACACTGGTGGCAATGACGCTGCTCCTGCCCTTCCTGCCGCTCTATGTGGCGGAGCTGGGCGTCAGCGATCATGCGGGGATCGTTCAATGGTCGGGCATCGCCTATGGCGCCACCTTCCTGGCAGCGGCCCTGGTCGCGCCATTGTGGGGCCGGCTGGGCGACCGCTATGGCCGCAAGTCGATGCTCGTGCGCGCAAGCTTCGGCATGGCGGTGTGCATGTCGCTGATGGGTATGGTCCAGGACGTCTGGCAGTTGGTGGCCTTGCGCCTTCTGATCGGCCTGGCCGGCGGTTATTCCTCAGGATCGACCATTCTGGTCGCCATGCAGACGCCGAAGGATCGTTCCGGCTGGGCTCTCGGAACACTTTCAGCCGGCATCATGGCGGGCAATCTGGTCGGACCGTTGATTGGCGGTGCCTTGCCGCCCAGGATCGGCATCCGCGCGACCTTCCTGATTGCTGGCGGCGTCATCTTCCTGGCGTTCCTCGCCACGACCTTCCTGATCCGGGAAAATCGTCGACCCACCGCAACTGAAACAAGGAAGAAGCAGGCGGGCAGTTGGTCACGCATCTCCGACAAACGACCGGTGGTGGCGATGCTGGCCACCGGCATGCTGTTGATGTTCGCCACCATGTCGATCGAACCGATCATCACCGTCTATGTCGCCGAACTGGTGACGGATTCTGCGAAAGTGACTCTGGTTGCCGGCTTCGTCATGTCGGCGGCGGCACTCGGGGCGATCCTGTCGGCCCCGAGGTTGGGCAAGCTCGCCGATCGCGTCGGCCACTGGAGCGTGATCATCGGCGCGCTGCTGGTGGCAGCGCTGCTGCTCATTCCGCAGGCGTTCGTCACCGAAAGCTGGCAACTGATCGTGCTGCGCTTCCTGATGGGCCTGGCGCTGGGCGGTCTGCTGCCCTCCGTCACCAGCGTCATTCGCCACAATGTACCGGACAGTGTCGGCGGCAATGTCCTGGGTTATTCGATCTCGGCGCAATATGTCGGTCAGGTCGCCGGACCGGTTCTCGGCGGTTTTGTCGGCGGTCATTTCGGCATGCGCGCGGTTTTTCTGTTCACCGCGGTGTTGCTTGCACTGGGCGCGCTCTTCAACTGGATCGTGCGCAGCCGCTACGAACAGCCGCAGTCCGCGTAACGCCCAAACCGTGCGATCCTGCCTCGATTTCCAGGCGTCGTTCCCCAGGACCTGGTTTCGCGCATTTCCGCCCTTGCTGATGGAACTTCAACAATGAACTCTTCCCGTTTCGCTTTTGAACCTTGCGCGCCTCTGGTGTTGGCAGGAGGTCTCAGCGGCGCCGCGGGCGTGGCGCTGTCGGCGGCGGCCGCGCATGTCGGTGGTGCCTTTACCGGCACGGTCGCATCATTCCTGCTTACCCACGCGCTCGCGCTGCTCGCGATCGGGCTGGTCGGTGGCAACAGGATACTTCGCCTTGGTGGGCTGGTGCTGCTGGTGGGATTGATCCTGTTCTGCGGCGACCTGCTCGCCCGTGATTTCCTGGGCGGGCGACTGCTGCCCTTTGTGGCACCGACCGGCGGCACGCTGCTGATCCTGGGATGGCTGACGACCGCAGCGTCGGCATTTGCAGGATCAAGGACCTAGGCGCCGGATTTTTCCGCCTTGCGTGCAAGCCGCATGGCGGCACCATCCAGGATCAGACTGAGTCCCGTTTCGAACAGGGCCGTGTGCCCCCCTTCGCGATAGCGCGCCAATCCCGCCGACAACAGCGGAAAGTCACGCGCCGCATCATCGAGTTCCGCGCCTCGGCCCGGCCCTTCAGGATAGTCGGACTGCTCCTCGATGACGCAACCGAGCGTGTAGCGACCGAGTGCGATAAACAGCATCATCGCCTCACCCACCTCAAACCCCTGTGCAACCAGAAACGCAGTCTTCGTCTCGATATCCTGCAATTCATCGGGTTCGACTTCGGTGCCCGCATGAACCCGGCCGGCATCCCGGTACGCCAGCAGCGCAGCGCGAAAGCTGCGCGTATTGTCAGCGAGGTAGCGTCGCCAGTCGCCACCTTCCGTCGGCAACGGATGGTTGTGACTGCGCTCCAGGATCTCCCTGTTCATGGCATCCAGCAGCGCGCGCTTGTTCTTGAAATGCCAATACAAGGCCGGCTGGCGCACCTGCAGCCGCTCCGCAAGCAGGCGCGTAGACAACGCATCCACCCCCACTTCGTTGAGCAGTTTCAACGCCTCTTCGACGATGCGTGTGCGGTCGACCTTCATTGGCGTCTCCTCTCGAGAACAACATCCTCATTGCATCCAAAATTTATCAATGATAA
Organism: Mesorhizobium sp. Pch-S; assembly: GCF_004136315.1. NCBI lineage: Bacteria > Pseudomonadati > Pseudomonadota > Alphaproteobacteria > Hyphomicrobiales > Phyllobacteriaceae > Mesorhizobium > Mesorhizobium sp. Pch-S. The sequence continues at coordinate 5,299,012 of NZ_CP029562.1, read as the reverse complement.
GTGAATTTATCACCGATAAATTTTGGACTCGTCATGAATCGCTCGATCGCCATCATCCTGGCAACGGTTGCCCTCACCGCAACCGGTATCGGGCTCACCATGCCGGTCATTCCGGAACTGCTGCGCGAAGTCGGCCACACCGGCGATCTCGGCTGGCGCTACGGTGCCTTCCTGGCACTCTACGCGCTGATGCAGTTTGTCTTCTCACCGTTGCTCGGCGCGCTGTCGGATCGTTTCGGCCGCCGCCCACTGCTCTTGATGTCTCTGGCTGGCGCCACGGTGGACTACCTGTTCATGACCCTCGCCCCGACGCTGTGGCTGTTGTTCATCGGCCGGGCGATAGCCGGCGTCACCGGTGCCGTGTCCGCGGTCGCGTCGGCCTACATTGCCGACGTGACGCCCGAGGACCAGCGTGCACGGCGCTTTGGGCAGCTCGGCGCGGCCTTCGGCGTCGGTTTCATCGCCGGGCCAGCCATCGGCGGTCTGCTGGGTGGTATCTGGACGCGTGCCCCCTTCCTTGCCGCCGCGGTCCTGAATCTGGTCACCTTGCTCATCGCCATGCTGGTCCTGAAGGAGCCAAAACGTGCGAGCATCGAAGCCACGACCGTTTCGCTCAACCCCTTCGCTCCCTTGCGCTGGGCACTCGGCTTTCCATTGCTGCTGCCATTGCTTGGCACGACCATTCTGCTGGCCATGGTCGGCGAAGTCGGAGGCACGATCTGGGTTGTTTATGTCGAGGACAAGTTCGCCTGGGATCCGCTCACTGTCGGCATTTCGCTGACCTTGTTCGGCCTCTTCCACGCCCTGGCCCAGGCCTTTCTGGCCGGGCCTCTCAGCGAAAGGTTGGGTGAAAAGAAAGCGCTTGCCATCGCCATCGCCGCCGACAGCACCGCCTACATCCTGATCGGACTGGCAACGCACGGCTGGATGGTCTTCGCCCTTCTGCCCATGCTCTGCCTTGGCGGCATCGGCGCACCAGCGCTGCAGTCAATGATGACCGCAGGAGTTGACGCGAACAGTCAAGGCCGGCTGCAGGGCGTGATTGCCGGGCTGACCAGCCTTGCTTCCATTGTCGCGCCTCTCGCGATTTCGACCACCTATTTCGCCACGCGATCGACGTTTCCCGGGCTGGTCTGGATCGGTGGCGCAGCTCTTTATCTTGTCTGCGTCCCGCTGCTGACCCTGAAGCCTGGCAACAGGATCGCCGCCTGATCGGCTGCCCTGTTGTGCAAGCAGCGATCTGGCGATCCCGCTTATGAAACGCCGAACAAGGTCAAAGTGGTTGGTTTGAGCCTCGTTCTGCTCATTTGGAGGCGACTTGAACGAGATGCCCCAATAGTTGCGATAGATATCTTCAAACAGATAGTCGATCGGACGCATTGCTGCCTCACTTCCCCGATCCGGATCATTTCGGATTTGAATCGATCCAAGATCGGTCTAAAAATTTTTGGATCGATCCAAATCCTCTGCCTCCCTCGACGCAAAGTCAAGGCAAATATGGATCGATCCAACAATTGTGATACAAGGTCGGCGGTCTGGTGATCATCAGGCCTCTGAAAAACGCCCGGACATCGATACGTCCACCGATGAGAAGGATGACTGATGGCAAGACAGGCAACCGCGATCAAACCGGTCAGACTGGCGGATGTCGCCAAGGCTGCCGGCGTCTCGCACGGCACCGCCTCGAATGTCTTCAGCCACCCGGAAATCGTGCGCGAAGAAGTACGCGAACGCGTCAAGGCGGCTGCGGACGCACTCGGTTACGCCGGCCCCGACCCCAAGGGCCGCCTGCTGAGGGCCGGCAAGGTCAACGCCATCGGCGTTGCCACCGCGGGACCCCTCTCCTATTTCTTCGACGACCCTTTCGCGCGCGTGGTCATGTCCGGCATCTCGGAAATTTGCGATGCCACGGGTGCCGGCCTGTCGCTGGTGTCTGCGATCAACGGCGAACATCTCGCCTGGAACATCCAGAGCGCATTGGTCGACGGCTTCATCGTCTTCTGCGTGGAAGGCAACTGGCAGCCAGTGTATCTGACCCGCGAGCGAAAACTCCCCTTCGTCGTGCTCGACTTCGGTTATGACGAGGGTGCGCTTTCAGCCATCGGAATCGATAACAAGGCCGGCGCGAAACTGGCTGCGGACCACCTTCTGGCATTCGGCCACAGCCGTTTCGGCGTGCTGGCGCTGAATTTCGACGAGGGAAGCAGCGGGCCGGTGACCGCTCTGCGCGCCGAAGGCGCCACCTACTCCGGCACACGCGACCGCCTCTACGGCTATCTGGAAACGCTCGCCGGTGCCGGCATTGATGCAGCCAGTGTTCCGATTTACGAAACCGGCAACGATGTGCCGACCGTACATGCAAGCCTCGACTACATGTTCGACCTGCCAGAACCACCGACCGCGCTGCTTGCGATGTCCGACCGGATTGCCATGATCGCGATCGACTGGCTCAAGGAACGCGGCCTGTCGGTACCTGGCGATGTCTCCATTGTCGGCTTCGACGGCGTTCCGGAAGCGGCCACATGCAAGCCGTCGCTGACCACGATCGCTCAGCCGATGCGGGAAATGGGCCGCCGTGCCGCCCGCGCCATCCTAGACCCGGGCCAGGCCGAACGCCGGCAGGAGATGCCGATCGAGCTGGTCGTGCGCGAATCGGCCGGTCCCGTCAGCGAACGCTGACCAGCTGCGCGCTGAAACCCCGGCTCTGCTGCGGCGCCTTCGTCTTGCTCGTCCATCCTAGCCGTGACAGCCATTCGAGATAGTAGGCGAACGCGAACTGCGCAGCGATGCCGGTGGCAATCAGCATGGCGTCGTAGGAAAAGCCGCCGGGTCGCACCAGCTTCAGCACCTGCGCCATGATTGCAAGCAAGGTGCCGGCAATGAACACCGGCAGTGACCGCTTGCCGAGGATGGCAAGCGGGTGATCGAGCGGCTTGCGGAAGAAACCCGAAACAGCAGGCAGCGCCACGATCAGATAAGCAACTGAAAGCACGTGCAGCAGCCGGGACAGCGACAGGAAAGTCTTGTCGAAACCGGCAAGCACCGGTGGCAGACCAAACCAGGTATCCTGCCCCCACCAGGGGCCACGAACCCAGACCAGAGCGATGAGTGCATAGGCAGCGGCTGCGCCAAGCAGCCAGACATTCACCGGAATGCAGCCGCCACGGCGTACATGCAATGTGCCGACGACACCGATGGTGAAAAGAAATTGCCACGACAGCGGATTGAGGAACCAGAACCCCTGCTCTGGATAGTTTGGCGGCGCAACCTGATAGAGGCCGGCCCACAACCAGACGATGCCAGAAACCGTCAGCGTTGGCAGCGGCCAGCGCCCGCCAAGGAACAGAAGCGCTGGCGCCGCGAGAAGCAACACTGCGTAAAGTGGCAGAATGTTGTTATAGCCGATCTGGTGACCGAGCGTGGCAATGCCGAGCAACACCTCAGGCGTGCGTTCGATCAAGGGGCCAATGTTGATCTGCGTCAGGAAGTCCGGACGCCTGGCGAGCAATGCGGCCGCGCAGAAGATGGCGATCGAGGCCACGGTGGTGACGATATGGGCAGCGTAGAGCACGCCGGCGCGGCGCCACATCCTGAGCGTCGCCAGCAATCGGTCTCCCGGCTGGAACTTGCGACCATAAGCAAGGGCGACGGCAATGCCCGAAATCAGCACGAACGCTTCGGCTGCATCGGAGAAGCCGAAATTCTTGTATGTGAAGAGCTCGAACCTGGTGCCGGGCACATGATCGATGAAGATCATCAGCAGAGCGAGCGCACGCAGAACATCGATGCGGGTATCACGTTCGGAAGAGAGCGGTGTGGTCATGATTAGGACTCCGCAACGGTTCACATTGTCTGCGGTTCACCCCCTAGCCTCCGTCACGGAACCGCTCGACACTCCATATCAGCGCAAAAGTGATGAAAAACAGAGCAGGCCCAATCACTTTTGGGACGATCCAAAAATGTTTCGTTTTGAAGCCGGCAAACAGAGACAAAATGATGGAAAATCAAACGGCTGGAACCGATAGTCGACAAAATACGGAGATCGCGGCATTACGACGCGACCTGTCGTTCTCCTATCGCCTCCAGGTCCCGCAGCACGCGGGCAGCGAGGTGCTCATCCTGCTGCACGGCTCGGCAGCGGACGAGACGACGTTGATGCCTCTGGCTATGGCTGCCGCCCCGCGAGCAAAGCTGGTGGCGGTGCGCGGCCGCATCATACAAGACGGCGATCTGCGCTGGTTCAGGCGGGTCACGCCGACGGAATTCGACCAGGCCAGCATCCGCACGGAAGCGCATGCTTTTGCGCATTTCATCGACGAGCTGGTCGCCCGTCACAATCTGGAGCCGGCACATATTGCCTTCATCGGTTATTCCAACGGCGCCAACCTGGTGACCAGCACCATGCTGCTGACCCCCGGAGTGCTCCGACGCGCGGTGCTGCTGCGCGCCATGCCGGTACTGCATCACGTCCCGGATACCGACTTATCGGGTGCGCATGTGCTGATGATAACCGGCGCCAACGACGTCACCTACGCGCCTTTCGCGCCAGCGCTCGCCGGACTGCTGCGGGCGCATCACGCCAACGTCGATGAACATACGGTAGCCTCCGGCCATGAATTCGGCGCAGTGGACGGCAATATCATCAGCGGATGGCTCGACCGGCGGCGATCCGTCGCTGCAACTTGAACGCAAGCCGCTGCCACACCATTTGAAATGAGAGGCGGGTCCTGAACCGGCCAACCATGAGGATATTCAGCAAATGAACGCGCGCGTTCTCGACGGCGAGATCATCACTTCCAGGCTGGACGACGTCCGTGCCTATGACGGCGTCCGCTCGCGCCGCGTCTTTGCCTGCATCATCGACTATCTGGTGGTCGGCGTACTGACCATTCCATTTGCCATCCTGGTATTCCTCTTCGGCATCATCACGCTGGGCCTGGGCTGGATGCTGTTTTCAGTTCTCGTGCCCGCAGTCGCCGTGGTCTACATCTGGAATACGCTGGGTGGTCGCGATCAGGCCACGCTTGGCATGAAGGCGATGGGTATCCGCCTGGACAGGCTGGACGGCACCCCGATCGATGGCATGACCGCTGTTGTGCATTCGGTGCTGTTCTGGGCGGGCAATGTGATTCTCACGCCACTGGTGCTGCTCGTCACGCTGTTTTCCGACCGCAAGCGCACGCTGCACGACCTGCTGCTGGGTACCGTCGTCAGCCGTACCGACCGCTGAGACGGGACTTGTCCACACTGTGCTGCCCAACCAACGAATATATGGGCCAGAAGGCACGCCGACACGATTATCCTGTTGAATTTTTTGCCGCGCGCGCCAAGCTAGGGCAATTCCAGCAAAAGTGCGCAGCGGTTTTGCGTCCGGAATTGCGCGAAAACAAAAAGCTGGAGCATTTCCGCGTTTCCGCGAAAAGTGGAAACGCTCCGTAGTTCGTGGGAGCATTTTTCGACGCGCGATGACGCAGCATCCTACCCAGTCTCCGCAATTCTTCCTGACCGCGCCCTCGCCATGCCCGTATCTAGAAGGTCAGTTCGAGCGGAAGGTGTTCACCCATCTGGTCGGTGACAAGGCCTCGGAGATGAATGACCTCCTGACCCAGGGAGGCTTTCGCCGCTCGCAGAACATCGCCTACCGCCCAGCCTGCGAGAATTGCCGCGCCTGTGTTTCGGTGCGTATCCTGGCGCAGGAGTTCGAACCCAGTCGCAACATGCGCCGCGTGACGCAGCACAATGCCGATCTCGTCGGCGTCATGCACGACGCCGAACCGTCGACCGAACAATACTCCCTCTTCCGCGCCTATCTCGACGCCCGTCACCGCAAGGGGGGCATGTCGGACATGACGGTTCTCGACTACGCCATGATGGTCGAGGACACCCATGTCGACACCAAGATTATCGAGTACCGTCGGCGCGGACCCGACACATTCATCACCGGCAAGGGCCAGGGTGCACTGGTGGCGGTGGCATTGACCGACAAGATGGCCGATGGCCTGTCGATGGTTTATTCCTACTTCGATCCCGACCTGGATGAGCGCTCGCTGGGCACCTTCATGATCCTAGACCATATCCAGCGTGCCAAGGCGATGGGCTTGCCCCATGTCTATCTCGGCTACTGGGTCAACGGTTCACGCAAGATGAATTATAAGATGCGTTTCATGCCGCAGGAACATCTCGGCCCGAAGGGCTGGGAACGCTTCAGCGGCTGAGACTGAACAATCCGGCCCGTCCAGCCTTTTCAAGGCTCCTAACGCTGCCGTTGCTTTAAGGCGGGGGCCTCCACGTGACAGTTTCCCACGACCACTCCAAAGGTCTGCTGGTTGCCGCGCTCGGTGGCATGGCGTTGACGGTGGACATCCCGCTGATCCGCCTGGCCGACGGCGCGCCCTGGACCATCCTGATGCTGCGCAGCGGCACCACGCTGCTTGCGGGACTGATCGTGTGGGCGATATGGCGCTGGTGGACGCCCAGCGCACCCAAATTGATCCCGGGTCGTGCTGGCCTGGCTGTCGCTGCACTTTACGGGCTCGGCTCGATCGCCTTCATCACTGCCGTCTTCAACACCACGACTGCCAATCTCGTCTTCATCCTCGCCTTCAACACCATGTTCGCGGCGCTGTTGTCCTGGCTGTTCCTCGGCGAACGACCGCGCCCGGCCACGTTCGTGACAATGGCCGCCATGATCGTTGGCGTCGGCATCATCGTCGGGGGCTCGATCGGTTCCGGCCATTTGTTCGGCGACGTGCTTGCAGCCACGTCGGCATTCTGTGTCGCGTCCGCCATCACGATCTCGCGCCGCAGCGGCAAGGACATGGGCTTCCCCGCCCTTATCGGCGTCGTGCTGCCTTTCCTGGTTGCCGTCTACATGGTCTGGAACACCGGCTTTCAGGTAAACGCGCCCTGGTGGATCCTGTTCAATGGCGGTGTGATCATCCCGATCTCGTTCTTCTGCCTGGCCACCGCGCCGAAATACATTTCCGGTCCGGAAGTGGCGATGTTCTACCTTCTGGAAACGGTGCTTGCGCCGGTATGGGTCTGGATGGTGTTCGACGAGGTGCCATCGCGCGACACCCTCATCGGCGGCGCGATCCTGATCGTGGCCCTGATCGCGCATTCGCTGTGGCAACTGCATCTTGGCCGCCAGCGCCGCGCGGCGCTGGCCGTGCGTCACCCGGCCTGAACTTTTCTCGACTCCAGGACCACCGGTTCCGCAGCAGCCGAGGCGATGGCTTCCGGCTCGGTGGAAGGTGTCTCGGCCGGCTGGTTGTCGACCACTTCCACCTCGTGCAGCCATTCGCGCCAGATGGCGACGAGCAACGCCATCAGCACCGGGCCGATGAACAGACCAAGGAAGCCCATGGTTTTCACGCCGCCGATCAGCCCGAAGAAGGTCGGCAGGAACGGCAGCTTGATCGGCCCGCCCACAAGCTTGGGACGAATCGTCTTGTCGACGATGAAGAGTTCCACGGATCCCCAGACGAACAACACCACGCCTGCCACAACCGAACCCGAGCCGACCAGATAAAGTGATACCAGCGTGAACGAGAGTGGCGCACCACCCGGGATCAGCGCCATCACGCCGGTCAGCGCGCCGAGCGTCACCGGTGACGGCACGCCGGCCAGCCAGTAGGCAATGCCCAGAACCACCCCCTCGCCGATCGCGATGACGGTCTGGCCCGTAACAGTGGAAGAAATGGTGGCCGGCACCACGCGCGAGATGCGCTCCCAGCGCATCGGGAGAATGCGTTCGCCCAGCGTGTCGATCTGGCGCGCGAAACTTTCCCCGTCGCGATAGGCGAAGAACAGCGCGATCAGCATGAACAGCAGCGTCAAAAGCAGTGAAAACGCGCTGCCACCGGCGGCTAGCACGGTCTGATAGATGGATCGGATGTTGGCACCGCTCACCAGTTGGATCAGTTGGCCGATGCCGCCGGGATGGCCGATGTTTCTCGTCCACTGCTCGTTCAGCCATTCACCGACAACAGGCAGGCTGGCAATCCATTGTGGCGTCGGGGCACCATGGCGGTTGGTTCCGATCGCCCAGGTCACCCACTCGCGCACTTCGTTGATGACATAGGTGCCAGCCAGGGAGATCGGAATGACCAGGAATGCGAGGATGAGCACGAGCGCGATCGTCGCCGCTATCGTGCGATTGCCGTTGACCCCTGCAAGCAGGCGCCGGTAGAGCGGCCAACTGGCGAAGGCAATGACGAGAGCCGCCAGAACCGGGACCAGGAACCCATAGAAGAAGTAGACACCGGCCGCGACCACCAGGACGAGAAGCCAGCGCGCGGCTGACAATGGCGGAATGACGGCAGCCCGCATCGGAGCAGGCACACCAAAAAGGCGCGGTTCCTTCGGTCTCGTCTGCGGTGATTTCAAACACTTACCCCGAATCGACAACGACGCCACAAATGGTGGCGCCTCCCGCACTATGGCGCACGATAGTGCAGCAATCGTGACTATAAGCCAATTGCAAGCAGATTCCTGCCAACGGCTGCAGTCACGGGCAAGAACAAGGGCTCAGGCAGCCTTGCCGGTGGGGCGCAGCATGGAGACCATCACCGTGCGCACGACCGTCTCGACCTTGTCGAGCGCAACGCCGTTGGCGGGCAGGTCATTGTTGGCGATGCCCTGAATGATCGACATGATTACCGGCACCAATGTTTCGAGCTCGAACAGCGGATCGATTTCGCCGCGGTCGAGTGCCGCACCAAGATATTGGAGGAAGATGCCGCGCACCTCGGCGAGATGGTTGCAATAGATCGCACGCACACTCTCGCTGCGCGTTGCCTCGGCGTGAAATTGCGCAATCAGCGCGCAGGCATCCGTCTCATGTACGAAACGGATATGGGTCATCGCGCCAAACACCATGCCTTCGACGACATCGCGTTTCGTCAGCATCTCCGCCAGCTTTTCTTCATCATCGCGCCGCGCCGCGGCGCAGATCTCCTCGATGATCGCTTCCTTGGAGACGAAATAGCGATACAGCGCGCCGGGGCTCATGCTGGCTTCCGCGCAAATCTGCTGCATCGAGGCGCCCTGAAAGCCTTCGCGAGCAAAACAGGTCTTGGCCGCGTCCAGGATGCGCTGGACCTGAAGTTCGCGCCGCTCGGCACGGGACAGCGCCCGCCCCTCATCAATCTCGGCTTCCAGCAGCATCTCGATATTGCCAAGCGCGGTTTTCATTGCTATTTCCGAAATGCGAATGATCATTCTCAATTTATGCGAGCGATCATTCTCGGTCAACGTCGAGCCGTGCGAAACATTCCTGACAAAGTCAGGCAACGAAAATCGCGCGAGTTCGTTCATAGCGCTTATTACATTCTATCCATTACAGCGAGAGATGAGACCGATGTACCCATCACACGATCAGGATCCTCACCCGATCGCGAATGGCGACGCTCCCTATTTGAAACTTATCGAGGCGATGCGGCCCCTCGCCGGCAAGTGGAAGATCGAGATCCTCTGGATCCTTGCTCAACGCCGTCACCGTTTTGGGGAGTTGCGGCGCAGTTTGCCCGGCATCACCCAGCACATGTTGACGTTGCGCCTGCGCGAGATGGAAGCCGACGGGTTGATCCGCCGCACTGTCTATCCCGAGAACGTGCTCAGGGTGGAATATGAGGTCAGTGAGGGTGCCCAGCACCTGAAGCCGGCTTTCAGGGCACTCGTCGAGTGGTCCGAGCAATATGGCCCACTTGCCAAACAGCGCGAAGCTGATGCCGTCGTTCGCGCATTGCCGGGTATCGCGGCCTGAAGCGCCGCGATACCCGCGACCGCTAGGGGCTGGTCTTGGTATCGTAATCGGCGATATGGCCGAAGACGTAGCCCTTCCCGCGTAGTCCGGCGACCAGCGCGGTCAGCTTTTCCTTACCCTGGAAGACATCCTGGAACATCTCGTCGTGCATGAGCAGGATGAGCTTGTTCTTGCCCACTGTTCGCCCGGCGGCGAACAGATGGCCGATCTCGTCGATCAGGCGCTCGACCGACTGCACCGGTTTGCCGCTGTCGTCATGCACCCACTCGAAGTCCCAGCCGTAGAGGTGAAAGCCTGATGCGGCGACGAACTCGAAATCCACTTGTTCGCGCTGCGCCTCCTCCAGACTGAGCCCAAAGTCGTCTCGGGACATGTAACGCAGTCTGAACACGTCGCGCCCCGGCAACCGGGCCGGAATGGGAGGCGGCGCGCTGAGCCCAAGCACCGTGTTGGCCTTCAGCATATCGGCGACCACCGCCTCGGTATCAGCGTAGAAACGCTCATAGCGGTTGTTGGCATGGCTGAAACTATGGTTGCCGAGTGTCAATAGCGGCAGCGACTTGACACGCTTCAGCAAAGCTCCTCGCTCCGGGCTCGCCAGGACATGCTGCCCGACCATGAACATCGCTGCGGGCACCTGCTCGGCCTCCAGGACATAAAGCACGTTGGCGGTGCCGTTGAGCGGGCCATCATCGAAAGTCAGGAAGATGGTGCGCTCGACGGCGCCAGCCGGCATGCACGCAGCAACCACCAGGAACAGTGCCGCACGCAGAACTGCCGGCATCGAAACGCTCCACCCCTCGAATATGAGCGGACCAAGGTAGAGAGCCGGGCACAAGCGTCAAGAAGTCACTGCACCTTTGGCCTTCGAAATTCAGGACCTGCCTTGCACGGCATGCAGCCAGCGATTGCCTCAGTCGGAAAGATATTCCCGCACCAGCAGCCGACCGCGATGAAGTTTCGCCTTGATGCCCTGGCGTGTCTCGTCAAGGCTCGCCGCGATCTCGTCGATCGTCATCTCGCGCAGGTCGCGCAACAGCAAAACCTCGCGATAATGCGGCGGCAGCGCTTCTATAGCGGCTGCAATATCCAGGGCCAGTTCGGCTTGCGGGCGTGTACCGAAGGAGCGCTCGAGGTCAAGTTCCGCCAGGGACTGCGGCGCGTGCAACCGCAGAGCGCGCGCCAACCGCGCGCATTCCCGCCTCACCACCGTGAAAAGCCAAGCAGAGATCGCCGTCAGCGAACGGATCGTGCCGATCCGGCGCGAGAGCTGCCACAGAGCCTCCTGCGCTGCATCCTCGGCATCGGCGGAACCGCGGCAGCTCGAGCGGGCGTAGCGGCGAATGTCAGGTTGAGCGATCTCGAGAAGCCTGAGGATCGCCTTGCGGTCTCCCAACCGCGCGGCGTCGAATACATCGGAAGGAACGCTGTTCATCCCACGCCTACCGTTGCCGCCCCAGTCCGGTCACGGCGCACATCGGGCAATAGCCGAGCAATCCCGACAACGCCAAAGCCACGCCGGCGGCAGCCCCCAAATAGCTGGCGGGTGCTGCAAGCCATACCAAAGCAGCAACTGCAGCCGCTGCCCCGATGACGATCCGCACCACTTGATGCAGGCTGCCGATGTTCTTGCGATAGAAGGCCATGTCTTGTCTCTCCCGTCCGGCACCGTACCGGCTTCAAGGACAAGAGGCGCGAATCCGGCAAAAGGATTCGCGCTCCGCAAGAATTATCCGAACTTGCCGGTACGCGGAAAACCTTTCGGCACCATCCGGCCGGCAGCAGCACGATTGCCGATCCATTCGGCGAGTTCCTCGCGCGGACGGGTGAACGTGCGGTCGGCGGAATCCTGCCAGGAAAGGCCGCTTTCCATGACGAATGTCTTCACATCCAGAACGCCGCCGTCCTTGTACTTCTGCAGGCGAACGCCCTTGCCGCGTGCCATTTCCGGGATTTCAGACAGCGCGAACACCAGCATCTTGCGGTTGTCGCCAACGATGGCGACATGGTCGCCAACGGCCGGCAGGCACCGCTTGGCTTCATCCGGCGACTTCACGTTCATCACCTGCTTGCCCTTGCGGGTATTGGCGACGACCTCTTCCTCGGAAACCACGAAACCGTTGCCCTGATGCGAGACCAGCAGCAGCTTCCGCTTCGGATCATGGACAAAGGCCGTGACGATGTCCTGATCGTTCTCCATGTCAACGATGATGCGGATCGGCTCGCCATGGCCGCGGCCACCCGGCAACCGGTCGGCACCGATGGTGTAGAACTTGCCGCCGGTGGTGAACACGAGGATCTTGTCGGTGGTCTGGGCATGGAAAGCGAGCTTCAGCCCGTCGCCCTCCTTGAAGCTGAACAGCGAATGGTCGGTCAGGTGGCCCTTCATGGCGCGCAGCCAGCCCTTTTCCGACACAACCACCGTCACCGGCTCCTTTTCGATCATCGCATGCGCGATATCGGTCAGGTCGTGCTCGGGCGCATCGGCGAACTGGGTACGACGCGGGCCAAGTTCCTTGTTTTCCTCAGGCCCGAAATCGCGGCGAATCTTCTGGATTTCCCAGGCGATGGTCTTCCACTGCTTTTCCACGGAGGCGAGCAAGGATTCGATCTGCTTCTTCTCCTCCGAAAGCCCATCGAACTCCTTTCGGATTTCGAATTCCTCGAGCTTGCGCAGGGCACGCAGCCGCATGTTGAGGATGGCTTCGGCCTGCACGTCGGTCAGCGACCAGCGGGCCATCATCACCTGCTTGGGCTCATCCTCCTCACGGATGATGCGGATCACCTCGTCGATGTTGAGATAGGCGATCAGGTAGCCGCCGAGGATCTCCAGGCGCTTTTCGATTTCACTCAGCCGATGCTTCGAGCGGCGCACCAGGACTTCGCGCCGGTGTTCCAGCCACTCCTGAAGCACGCCCTTGAGCGACAGCACGTTGGGCACCTTGCCGCGCGACAGCACGTTCATGTTGAGCGGGAAGCGGCTTTCGAGCTCGGTCAGCTTGAACAGCGATTCCATCAGCAGGCCCGGATCGACCGTGCGGCTCTTCGGCACCAGAACGACGCGGATGTCTTCCGCACTTTCGTCGCGGATGTCTTCCAGCAGCGGCAATTTCCTGGCCATCAGCAGTTCGGCGATCTTTTCGATCAACCGGGACTTCTGGACACCATAGGGGATCTCGGTGACCGCGATCACCCAGGTGCCCCTGCCCTGGTCTTCCTGGGTCCATTTCGAACGGACGCGGAAACCGCCTCTGCCGGTCTCATAGGCATCGAGAATGGATTGGCGGCTGTCGACGATGATGCCGCCAGTCGGGAAATCGGGCCCCTGCACGAACTCCACCAGCTTGGCGACGGAAGCGTCGGGGTGGTCGATCAGGTGAAGAGCGGCATCGCACAGCTCGGCAACGTTGTGTGGCGGCACCGACGTCGCCATGCCTACAGCGATGCCGGATGAGCCGTTGGCAAGCAGGTTCGGGAACGCCCCCGGCAGGACGATCGGTTCCTCGTCCTCTTCATTGTAGGTCGGGCGATAGTCGACAGCATCCTCGGTGATGCCGGCGAGCAATTCCGTCGCCACGTCCGTCATGCGCGCTTCGGTGTAACGCATGGCGGCAGGATTATCGCCGTCGATGTTGCCGAAGTTGCCCTGCCCGTCGACCAGCGGATAGCGCATGGAGAAATCCTGCGCGAGACGGACCAGCGCATCGTAGATCGACTGGTCGCCATGCGGATGGAATTTACCCATCACCTCGCCGACGATGCGGGCGCATTTCGCAAAGCCCTGGTCGGGGTTGAGACGCAGCAGCCGCATGGCATGCATGATGCGCCGGTGCACCGGCTTCAGCCCGTCGCGAACGTCCGGCAGGGCGCGATTCATGATCGTCGAAAGCGCGTATGAAAGATAACGATCTTCCAGCGCCTTCTTCAGGTCGACCGATTCGATGTTGTCGTGGCCACCATTGTCAGGCGGCAAAAGGCTCTTTCCCATGGGTTTGGACTAGCCGAGAGGGTGATTCGCGACAAGAGGCGTGCGGGTCAAGCCGTGCCGAGACCGGTCCGACGAAGCGGCAGGCACGCAGACATAGCCTATTTCCGGAGCCGGCGGTCGCCATGAAACTGTAACATGAGCCGTTTAAGCGCGGCGCGTCGATGCGGGATGTTGCGCGCACAGCCGCCATGACGTAAGGACCGCGCCTTGCCGCTGCCCGACTTGCCGGATCTGTCTTTTTCCGTGAATGTCGGCCTTTCTGGCGGGAATGCCTTCTTCCGGCCCAGTTCGTTGCGGACGGGTGAAGGTGCAAATATGAACAGATTTTTTCTGGACAGACTCTGTCACTTTTGGAGCACGAGATGACCATCCATCGCTCAACCCTTCGCAAGTCCGCCTATACGGCACTTCTCCTTACCCTGCCGCTCAACCCGGCTTTCGCGGCCGATACCAAGGCTGTGGCCGAGCGCCTCAAGGCGTCCTTCGAGAACCAGGGCGTGACCCTCGCCTGGACCGGCGTTTCCGGCGACACCTCCAGCATGGTGCTGGAAGGCGTGACGATCGCTCCTGCCGGAGACAAGGAACCGCTGAAGATCGGCAACGTCACTTTCAAGAACGTGAGCGATGCCAATGGCGGCTATCTGGTCGACACTGTCTCGACCGAAGCTTTCGCCCAGGAGAAGGACGGCGCCAAGTTCGAGATCAGCCCCTTTGTCATCAACGGCATGACCATTCCCGGAGAAGGCAACACCGATCCTGTCGCCTCGCTGCTGATGTACAAGTCCGCCCACCTCGACAGCCTTTCCGTCAAGATCGGCGACAAGACCGCGTTCTCAGTCGCGAATACCAACGTCGACATCGTTCCGCCGGCTGACGGCCAGCCGATGACCTTCACCGGCGGCGCCGAGAAATTCACCGGCGACCTGTCGCTGGTGCAGGATGCCGACACCAAGGCGATGATCGATGGCCTCGGCTACCAGAACATCTCCGGCAAGCTCGACATGGCCGGTTCCTGGGAACCCAAGGAAGGCAAGATGGACCTGTCGAAGTACGACATCACCGTCGACAATGCCGGAACGCTCGGCATGGCCTTCTCGCTCGGCGGTTACACCACCGAGTTCATCAAGTCGCTGCAGCAGTTGCAGAAGAAGATGGCCGCGTCGCCGGAAGGCGTGGACAAGTCGGCTGAAGGCATGGCCGTGCTCGGCCTGATGCAGCAGCTCACCTTCAACAGCGCCTCTATCCGCTTCGCCGACAACTCGCTGACCAACAAGGTGCTGGAGTTCGTCGCCAAGAAGCAGAACATGCAGGCAAAGGACATCGCCAACCAGGCCAAGGCCATCGTGCCGTTCGGCATGGCGCAGATCAACAACCCGGAGCTGACCGCTCAGGTGACGAAGGCCGTCAGCGACTATCTCGACAACCCGCAGAACCTGGTGATCGCGGCCAAGCCGGCCAGCCCGGTTCCGTTCGCGCTGATCGCCGCCGGCGCGATGGCAAGCCCTGCCGACCTCACCAAGACGCTTGGCGTGACCGTCACCGCCAACGGCAACTGAGGCATTCGCCGGAAAGCAAAAAAGGCCGCCCCTTGGGCGGCCTTTTTCTTTGAGCACACGACCCTGGCAGGGCTGAACACTCCTATTTGGTTTGACGCAATTCCGTAAGGAAAACCGCTGTGCGCTTTTCCCGGAATTGCTCTAGGCCCGGCTCAAGGCAACGTCCGTATGGGGACGGACCGGCAGAAGCGCCGCCAGCACATCGTCGTCTACTGGATCAAGGTCGATCGTACCGACCGTCTCGCCATCGACGAAATTCAGCGCAGCGCGGTAGCGCCGGGCCAGCGTCTTCATCGCCTGGTTCTGTGGGTGGGTGGTGACACGCAGCCGTGTGTAACCCAGTCCACGCGCCTGCGCGATCAGGCGCTCGAACAGGTGGCCGCCAATACCACGGTGCTGCAGGTGACGCTCGACGCTGAAGGCGATCTCGGCGGTTGGCTCGGCATCCTCCGGTCGCTCGTGCAGTTCCGCCGCGCCCAGAACCATGTCGTCCTCGACGTAACCGATAACCGTTGTGCCATCCGTAAAGCTGCGCTCGGCGTAGGACGCAATGAACGCGTCGTCGGTCAGCCCGTTGAAGCGATCGCGCCGGCTTTCGGCGTGCAGCCTCAGAAGATGATCGCGGAACCGCGGCAATTCGGAGGGTCTGAGCTGGCGTATGGTTCCCGTCAGGGGAACGGTGTTTGTAATCTGTCTTTCCATGTCGCACTCCTCGCGGGTTCCTCCCCGAGTCGGTGCTCGACGCTGTTAATGTCGCTAATATTGTGCAGCGCACCATGGATTGCAAGATCACCCAACGTAACGTTTACGTCAAGGTAAACAAGGATCAGTTTCCCGCCCAGACGTCCAGCACGTAGCGGTTTTCCTTGGCGAGGCGTTCGATCCAGGCATCGGCTTCCTGCGGATCGGCGTCAGTCTCCTCCGCATAGAGACGTGTCAGCGCGCGTTTCACATCCGGTTCCATCCGGCTGCCATCGCCACAGACATAGATATGCGCTCCGCTCTCGATCAGCTTCCAGACGGCAGCACCGTTCTTGCGGATGAGGTCCTGGACGTAAGTCCGTTCGCCATCATGGCGGGAAAAAGCGACATGCAGGTCGACAAGGCCAACCGAGGCCATCGTTTCAAGTTCATCGCGGTAGAGAAAATCCTGCTCCGGATGGCGACAGCCGAAAAACAGCATCGCCGGCGCCAGTGCCTCACCGGCCTTTGCCATAGCTTCCCGTTCCTGCAGGAACGCACGGAATGGTGCCAATCCTGTACCGGGCCCGACCATGATCAAAGGCCGTGCCCGATCGTCAGGGAGGCGGAAACCCGCCTTGGTCTCGCGCGTGGTGGCATGAATGACGGCCCCCTCGCCCGCCTGTGCCAGATGGTTGGAACAGGCACCACGATAGATGCCGTTGCCCGACCGTGACGGACCATCGACCACGCCCACAGTGATCGAGCAGCACCCTGCTTGTGAAGACGGCGACGACGAGATGGAATAATAGCGCGGCGCCAGCAGCGGCAGCATTTCCAGATATTGCCCGAAGGAGAGTTCACAGGCCGGGAACTGTTCGAGCAGATCCAGTACCGACCGGCGCTTGGCGAACACTTCAGCCTTGTAGGGATCGACACCGTCCTTGGCTTCGGCGACCAACGCTTCCAGCTGCGGCCTGGTGAAGGGACAGCGGGTTGCCGCCGCCATTATCTGGATCTGCTTGCGCGTGGCGACGGCCTGCAACTCGACATAGTCGGAGAGGATGCGGCGTACCGGGATCGGCCCGTCGGCCGGAAACGGCGCCTGCCGTCCGCCAGTGGTTTTCAGTTGAACCTGCGCATCGGGTGCGAAACCAAAGCGCCTTTCGACCCTTTCGACCAGGGTCGGGTCGTTGACCGGAACGACACACAGATGATCGCCGGCGCGGTAACCGAGGCCATCCGGCAACGCCACCTCGACGTGACGGGTGGAACGCCCCGACCCGGACGATTGCAGCTCGCGATTGCCGACAACTGTCATCGCGACTGCGCCGGACTGGTGTACCACCGGATTGACCGGCTGCCCGGAGACGATCTCGACCTGATAGAGAGGTTCCGCCTCCGCCTGTTCGGAAAAATCGATGTCGAGCCCCAGCGCTTCCCCGAGTGACGGAAACAGGCCCTTGAACCAATCCTGGAACTGGCCATCGAGATCCTCGCGCGCATCGCCCTCACCGCGCTGTGTGATGCGCTGGGCACCAAGAGCCTCGAGACGCTCATCGATGCGCCGCGGCGTTGCCTGGAAGGTTGAGGCCCAGTCACGGTTGCCACAGCCGAACACCAGATAGTTGACGCCCTTGGCTGCGTCCGGCTCGGCTTTTTCCAGCCATTCCATGAACCGCGTCGCATTGTCCGGCGGAGCGCCGTTGTAGGAGGCGCTGGCGATCACCACCGCACCCTGCGTCGGAAGGTTGCCGACGCGGGCGTCGAGCTCGTCCATGACGACGTCGAACCCATTCAGTTCGCCGGCCTGGGCGATTGCCCGGGCAAGATCCTCCGTTGTGCCGAGGTTGGAGCCATAAAGCACGGTGAGCGGTGTGCCGTGTTTCGGCCGCCTGGCAACCTGCACTGCCGATTGCGTGGCTTGATCGCCCAATGCGGCGCCTGGAATCACCGTCCCGCGCGTTCGACCAGGACGGGGTTTCACCCTCATGCGGAAACCGTCCGGCTTGATCGACATCGTCTCTTTGATGCGCAGCTGGTATTTCTGATGATCGAACAGCTGGAAACGCTGCAGGATCATGCCGATAACCAGCGTCGCCTCCTGCATGGCGAACTGACGGCCGATGCAGGCGCGCTGGCCATTGCCCCATGGCTTGAAGGCGTGGGCGGGCCGCGAAGCCTCGGCTTCGCGCGTGAAATTATCCGGATTGAAACGCTCGGGCTCCGCGCCCCAGATCGACGGGTCGCGGTGCAGCATCAGCGTGAGAAGCGTGGTGAAGGTGTTTTTCTTCACCTTGTATTGGCCGCCGAGCATCTCGTCATTGTAGGGATAGAGGCCGATCGCCGGCGCTGTTGGCCACAATCTCAGAGCCTCGTTGAGCACCTGCTGCACATAGGTGAGATGATTGACCTGACTGATCGTCGGCATGACGCCGATGTCATTGCCGAGCACACGATCGACCTCTTCATAGGCCTTTTCCAGCACATCCGGATTGTTGAGCAGGAAATAGAGCGTGAACGACATCAGCCCTGACGTCGTCTCGTGACCGGCAATCAGGAAAGTAATGATCTGGTAGCGGATGTTTTCGTCGGACAGGCTTTCGCCAGTGGTCTTGTCGACACCCGCCAGCATGAAGTTCAGAAGGTCCTTCTGTGCCTGGTCACCACCGCCGCGGCGGCGTTCGCGCACGATGTCGTCGACCAGCTTCGACATGAAAGTCACGTCGGTCTTCAATTGCTCGAGCCGCTTGCGCAGGATCACCTTCTCGAATGGCAGACCGCGCTGCACCATGCAGGTCTCGAGCGTGCGCGTCAGCGCATCGATGAAGGGATGGTAGTCGCGCCGGTAGAAGGAGTTGAAACGGTAGTCGAAGCCGCAGACCCCGATGGTGTCGAGTGCCAGTGCCGTCATGTCGTGCACCACATCGATGTCGTCATCGACGTTGAGTCGCTCCCACTTCATGCAGAGTTGACCGGCAATGTCCTGCATCAACGGCAGATAGCCTGCCATGGCACGCTGGGCGAAAGTCGGCAGCAGGATGTTGTGGGCCTTTGTCCAGTTGTCCTCCTGCGTATACGCCGTAAACAACCCGTCACCGGCGGCGGATCGAACCCGCCGCAGCGAGCCGCGCACGGCTTTGTCAAAACGGTTTTCGTCGCAGATCTCCTCGACCAGTGAGGCGCCGGACACCACCACCATCGGCGTGCCCATCATGTCGAGGCGGAAAATCGGCCCAAGCTCACGTGCGAGCTGCATCAGGCTTTGCAGAGGCGTCTCGGTATCCACCGTCAGCATATTGCCGACGATCGGCTTCTTGGGCGGACCTGGGATCCTGCCGAATCCGGTGTCCTGCGCCATGCGCGCCCTCCCTCAGACTTGCATCCGGTTCTGTTCCCTATCCGGAATAATCGTGAGTTTGGGCTGAAACGCAAGGATATGGAACGTGTGGCCTGCCATCGAGCCGATGACGTTGCGGAAACAATGAAGGCTTGACACCGCTGCTCAAAAAGTTGACGAAAAAAATCATATATACGGAAGTCCAGTCTAGAATTATTCCAGACTATGCGCCATATTCGCCCTAACACGTGCTTTGCGAAGGAGCGACCATGCGGCTCACGCGTCAAACCAACTATGCCATGCGGATCCTGATGTATTGTGCGGCCAATGATGACCGCCTCAGCCGCATCCCCGAAATCGCCGCTGCCTATACGGTGTCGGAACTGTTCCTGTTCAAGATCCTGCAGCCGCTGGTCGAACATGGGCTGGTAGAGACTGTGCGCGGCAGGAATGGCGGCGTCCGTCTCGGCAAGCCTGCGGCCGAGATCAGCCTGTTCGATGTCGTGCGCATCACCGAGGAGAATTTCGCCATGGCGGAATGCTTCGAGGCCGACGCCGACTGCCCGCTGATCGACAGCTGCGCGCTGAATTCCGCGCTGCGTGAAGCCCTCAACGCCTTCTTTGAAGTGCTCGGACGCTACACGATCGCGGATCTGGTCGCGGCGCGTCCGAACGTGCGTTCGCTGCTCGGCATTGATCTGCTGGAACGTCGCGCTCCCGCATCGGCTGCCTGATCGGGGGGATGCTGATCTACGACGATCGCATCCTGCATCGGCCTATATCGTAACGGATTGCGGCAGAACGAACGGCACGTCGCCGCTCGGCAAAACGCCGACGCGCATGCGGCAATCGAAAACCTTCTCGATCAGACTGTCACTGAGCACCGTGGACGGTGTCCCCGCAGCGGCCAGCGAACCCCGATGCATGACGAAGATGCGATCGGCATACATGGCCGTCAGGTTGAGGTCATGCAGGATGGTGACGACACCGCCTCCCCGTTTCGCGAAATCGCGCGCGATGTCCATGATGATCAGCTGATGCTTGACGTCCAGGCTCGACACCGGCTCGTCGAGGAACAGGTAACGAGGCCTGCCGTCCAGCACCGGTGCCCACACCTGGCAAAGCACACGGGCCAGTTGGACGCGCTGCTGCTCACCGCCTGACAGTTCCTGGTAGAAACGTCCCGCGAAGCCGTCCAGGTCAACCTTGGCCAACGCCCGCTCCGGCAAACGCTCGTTTTCGCCGGCCAGTGCGCCGGATCGCCCGCCGATCAGCCCAAGCCGAACGATCTCGTGCACCGTGAACGGAAAAGCGAGCGACGTTGCCTGGGGCAGCACAGCCCGCATCCCCGCGGCTTCCACCGGGCGCATTGCCGCCACTTCGCGGCCATTGATGACGATGGCCCCATCATAGCCGAGATCTCCGGACAACGCCTTGAGGAAGGTTGTCTTGCCGGAGCCGTTCGGTCCGACAATGGCAGCGATCTCGCCTGGGCGCGCTTCGAAATCGATGCCGGAAACGATGCGCTTTCCGGCAAGTTTCACTGAGACATCACGGGCTTCGATCATGGCTGATCTCACAGGTCAATGACGCCGCGCTTGCGCAGCAGTATCCACAGGAAGAACGGACCACCAACCGTTGCGGTGATGATGCCGATCGGCAGTTCGGCCGGCGCAACGATGGTACGCGAGACAGTATCGGCCAGAATGAGCAGCGAGGCGCCAAGCAACGCCGAGGCCGGCAGCAGGTAGCGGTTGTCCGGGCCGATGGTCAGGCGCAGCAGGTGCGGCACCACAATGCCGACAAAACCAATGCCGCCGCTGACAGCGACCGATGCGCCGACAGCCGCCGAAACGCCGGCAATGGCAACATATTTCAGCTTCTGCACCTGGATACCGAGATGGTTCGCCGTCGCCTCGCCGAGTGACAGCGCATTGAGTCCCCTCGCAAAGAACGGCATCGCCACCAGCGCCACGAGCATGACAGGGCCGGCGGTGCCGATCTTGGTCCAGGTCGCACCGGCCAGCGAGCCGAGCTGCCAGAAGGTGAGATCGCGCAACTGGCGGTCGTCGGCCAGGTAGATCAAGACCCCGGTGAGAGCCATGGCGAGCGCGGACAGCGCGATACCAGCCAACAGCATGGTTGCCACCGAGGTTCGGCCCTGGCGCGTCGCCACCTGATAGAGGATCAATGTCGTGATCAGACCGCCGACAAAAGCCGCGAGCGGCAGCGCCATCGGTCCCATCAGTGTGGTGAAGGGCGCAAGCGCCGTACCACCCAGCACGATGACCGAAACCGCGCCGAGACCCGCACCCGCGGAGACACCGACGATGCCGGGATCGGCCAGCGGATTGCGGAATAGGCCTTGCATGACGGCACCGGACACGGCCAGAGCCGCACCGATCAGCGCACCGAGGACGACTCGTGGCAGGCGGATATCGTAGATGATGATGCGGTCGCGGGCACTCAACACGCGATCGGCCGCATCCGGGCCGGAGAACCAGTCACGCAGCGCATCGACAGCAGACGCGTCGGAAGCACCTGCTGTCAGGCTGAACAGCGCGACAGCGACCAGCAGCACCGCCAGCAGAACGATGGCAAGGCGCGCACGCGCCGAGCGATCGCCGGCGGCCTTGCGCGCCATCAAGCCGGACGGACCGGCGATGGAATGATCAACCATGGCACACGCCGCTCAATCGGCGATCTTGTTGCCGTAGAAAGCTGCGGCGAGATCGTGGATAGCGTAGGCGGTGCGTGGGCCGAAGCCGAGAAGATAGGCGCCGTTCATGCGGATGACCTTCTTCTCCTTGCCGGCCGGCGTCTCGGCGATCGCCGGATTGCCGAACAGCGCTTCGTCCGAAACCGGCGGACCGGCATGTGTCATCATCAGGATGACATCCGGTGCGGCGGTCACCACCGCCTCGTCGGCAAGCTGTTTGTAGCCGGGCACATCGGCAACCACGTTGATGGCACCGGCCATCTTGATGATACCATCAGCTGCCGTGTTGGATCCGGCAGCAAGAATCTTGCCATTCTGCATCGACAGCACGAACAGCACCCGCTTGCGATCCTTGATGTCCGCCGTCTGCTTTTCCGCCGCCTTCAGCTTGGTATCGAGGTCGGCAGCCAGTTTCTCTGCCTTGGCATCGGCGCCCAGCGCCTTGCCGACAATGCGGATCTTTTCCAGCACTCCGACGTGATCGTAGGTTTCGGGTACTTCGATGAAGGGCACGCTGCTCTTTTTCAGGACATCGACCGCGTCCTTCGGACCGCTGCCCTTGAGCGCCAGGATACCGGTCGGATTGACCGACAGCACGCCTTCCGGCGACAGCGCGCGCATATAGCCGACATCCGGCAGCTTGAGTGCCGCTTCGGGATAGACGCTGGTGGAGTCACGGGCAACGAGCTTGGCTTCCTCACCAAGCGCATAAACGATCTCGGTGACGGCCCCACCAACGGCAACAATTCGCTTGGTGTCCGAGAACACAGCACCACTCTCGCTCGCCATAGCGACGGCAAGCGGCATGGCCGCCAGCGCGGTGCCGAAAACGGCCACCCGCACCAGCCTCTTCATGACGGCACGCATCACGCGGCGCTCTGCTCTGCCACACGCGGCAGGCTTTCCGCCAGCGAACGCCAGTCGGCGCGCTCCGTTTCGCCTTCATGGCGTTTGCCGAAGAATTGGATGATCATCTTGCCGTCGGCATCATAGGCCTCCAGCGAGGTGACATGACCGTCCTTGGTTGGTTTGCGCACGGCCCAGGCCTCGGCGATGTGATCGCCGCGCAGATGCAAGTGGAAGGTCTCGTCGAATATATTGATCCAGGGTCCCATCGGGCTGACCGACTTGACCGGACCGGAATGGATCTGGATGCAGCCACGGTTACCGACAAAGCACATGATCGGCTGACCGCTTGCGGAAGCACCCTGGAACATGGCCATCACCGCGGATGGATCGAGCTTCCAGGCATAGTCCTGGCCGATCATCCGAACCGCCTGCTGGCGGCTGAGCTTCAGCGTGCGCAGCATGCCGAAGAACTGATGCGTGTCCGTCAGCTTGCTCCAGCGTTCACGCAGATCGTCGACCGTCTGCGGTGTCAGTTCGCCGGGAACGTCGTCTTCGGCGACGGTGCCGAGCGCAACCGTCGGCTCCTGGTTTGGCGAGACGAGCTGGTCGACCAGTTTCTGATACGCATAGAGATTGGACGCCGGCCTCAAATGAACCTTGTGCACGGCTTCACCGGCAGCATCGAAGAACTGCAGGCTGCGACGGATCTCATCGCCATCACGCTTCTCGACGGCAAAACCATGCGCCCACACCTTCGGGAAGATGCGCAGGTCGATGTTTTCACCCAGCGCCATCGCCGTGTGCTCGCCCGTGACGACTTTGTCGTAGACACCGATCTTTTCGTGGACAGCGCTTTCATTGCGGGTCAGCGCCATGACCTCGCCGACCGGCTCCAGGCCGGTCAACAGGTCATTGACGCGTGGCTCGACGCGCGTCACCCCTTCGCCGCAATGCGCGGCCACCAGTTCGGCTTCCGAAATGCCGAGCTGTGCGGCGAGGTCGCGCTCGCGCATTTTGGGGTTTTCCGCTCGCGTCCGCCGAATTTCGTGCGGGGCTGGCTTTACGCGCTGGTCCATTTCCGTCCCTACCCTTGCTACCTTACTTGTTGAGAATGAGCTTGCCCTGGCGAGTGATCTTGAGCCGGTAGAGCGCGCCGTGGTGCTCGATGCCGATCTCGTGTTCACCTTGGAAAAGCGAATTGCTGGTGAGCGTCCTGACCGAAATCGGCATCCGTTCGACACGCAATTGCGCCTGCGCTTCAGGCCGGCGGTAGCGGAAACGGAAGTCGTCAGGGTTGTGCGTGTTCATCGTGGTCCACTCCTGATCTCGCCGGGTCGCGCCCGGCTTCCTGCAAAAGGCCGATTCATTTGTTGACTTGAATACTCATGTTTATTAGTCAGTGCAATACCGGACTAGATGAGTCAACATTTAACATACCGGCCGAACGAAAAAGATGCGAGCCAGCCCCACGGCGAGCCAGCATGCAGACAGGGATTTGGAGTTGGAGATGGGCGTGGGGACGACTGAGCGGTCTGGGCAGGCCGCGAATTTTTGTGGCGCAGGCGGGACTGTCGCCAGGACGTTGACTGCGCTGACAGCAGGTGTTGCCGTTACAGCGCTGCTTTCAGGCGCATCGCTGGCTCAGGAAGCAGCCAAACCCGCGACCCAGGCCGCGACGCAGAACGGCCAGCCAGCGGAGGCGGACAAGACTGAAACCCAGAGCAGCACCCTGCTCGACAAGATCATGTTGATCAGCCGCACCGGTGAAAGCGCGATCAAGGCACTCGCTTCGGTCAGCCATGTCGATCAGGAGCAGATTGACCGGCGCATGGCGGCGACCCCCAATGAGCTGCTGCGCGGCGTGCCGGGCGTCACCGTGCAGGCAGACGCTCGCCGTACCGCCTCCTCCATCAAATCCGCGGCTTGCAGGATTTCGGTCGCGTTGCGGTCATCGTCGACGGCGCCCGTCAGAATTTCCAGCGCTCCGACCACGGAACGCAATCGACCTTCTACATCGACCCCGAATTGATCAAGTCGGTCGACGTCATCCGCGGTCCGGTTGCCAACACCTACGGTTCGGGCGCCATCGGCGGCGTTGTCATGTTCGACACCAAGGACGCCGAAGACTTCCTGAAGCCTGGTGAAACCTGGGCAACGTCACTGTCCGGCCGCTACGAGAGCAACGGCAAAGGCTGGACCACCAGCGCGACCGGCGCCTACAAGTTCAACGACAACTTCGACGTGCTCGGCAACATCGTCTATCGCGATTACAGCGACTACAAGGACGGCGACGGCAAAAAGGTCGGCGGTAGCGGCTTTGACGTGTTGAGCGGCATGCTGAAGAGCACCATCCGCCCGACCGAAAACTCGACGTTGAAGCTCGGCTGGATCGGCAACAGCGAAAGCTGGAACGAGGTCAGCGGCGGCAAGCCTGCCTACGACCTCGACATGAAGCAGAACACTTTCACCGGCCGTTATAACCTGACAGACGAGGAAAAGAGCTGGCTCGACCTCAACGTCAACCTTTCCTACAACAAGGCGACGCTCGACCAGACCAGCCTGATCCCGCTCGGCGGGAGGTTCGACCCGATCACCGGCAGACCGGTGACTCTGCCTGCCGGTTCCAAGACTACTTATGACATCGGCACCTTCGGGATCGACGTCTGGAACACCTCGCGCTTCGAGACCTCCGGCATCAACCACGAACTGACCTATGGCGGCGACTGGGTGTCGGATGACGTCAAGACCACCGGCCTTGCAGCGGGTGACGCCTTCTACACCCCGGGCGGCAAACGCAACATCGGCGGTGCGCACATCCAGGACAAGCTGACCTGGGAATGGCTCGAAGTCATCGGCGGCCTCCGCTATGACAGCTACAGCCTCAAGGGCTCAACCTCCGACACGTCGGGCGATCACCTGTCCCCGCGCATCACCGTTGGCGTATCCCCCTTCGAGGCGCCGGGTCTGAAAGGCCTGCAGCTCTATACGACCTATGCCGAAGGCTATCGTTCACCGTCACTTACCGAAACCTTCATCAGCGGCTTGCATCCTGCGGGTGTCTCCTTCCCGTTCCTGCCCAACCCGAACCTCAAGCCCGAGACCGGCAAGACCTGGGAAGCCGGCCTGAACTACACCACCGATGGCATCTTCCAGCCGGATGACGCACTGCGCATCAAGGCCGCGTATTTCAACAACGACGTCACCGACTACATTTCCGGTGTGCAGTTGTCGGCGTTCGACCCGACCAGCGGCTGCCGTCGCGGCGGCATGATCCCAATCTGCTACCAGTACCAAAACTTCGCCAAGGCCAAGATCAACGGCTTCGAGTTCGAAAGCGTCTATGACGCGGCCTGGGGCTTCGCTGGTCTGTCCGCCTCGGTCATTGACGGTCATACCGTTTCCTACAAGGGCGTCCGTGCCGATCTGACGACGGTGCCATCCGCGCAGGTGGCCGCCCAGCTCGGCTTCCGCTTCTTCGAAGACAGGCTGACCATCGGCGGCGAGGTCCAGTACAACGGCGCGCCGGAAGGCAACAAGGCCGCCCGCGATTACACGCTGGTCAACGCCTTCGCTTCCTACAAGGCCAACGACAACCTCAAGGTCGACTTCCGCGTCGACAACATCTTCGACGTCAAATACGCCAACCCGCTCAATGCCACGACCACCTCGACGATCTACGAGCCCGGCGTGACTTTCAAGCTCGGCGCGACGATGCGCTTCGGAGGTTGACCATGAAAGCGAAGTCGCTTGCCCTGTTTGCCGCCCTCGCCGCCTTCCCTGCCGGCGCAGGTCCTGCATTTGCCCAGCAGGCGGCTTCGCTTTCCCTGGAGCTGAATGGTGCGCAGCCATCTGACAAGGGCTGCCGCCTGACCTTCGTGGTCACCAACAACCTCAACGCCGACCTTAGCAAGGCCGCCTTCGAGATCGCCCTGTTCAACGAAGCCGGTGTTGTCGACCGCATGACCGTGCTCGACTTCAAGGAACTGTCAGCCGGCAAGACGAAGGTGACGCGTTTCGATCTTTCGGGTACGACTTGTTCGAAGATCAGCCGTGTGCTGGTCAACAGCGCTACGGAATGCGTCGGCCAGGGCATCGAGCCCTCCGCCTGCATGCGCGACCTCAAGACCAGCAGCAAGGCGGGCATCACCTTCGGGGTCTGAGTTTCCGTCATGAACAGGAACTTCGACCTTGGACCCGCAACCGGCTTCTTCGAACAGAGTACCGTTCCAGCCGGAAACCTTGCAGCCGGAAGATCCGCGGATCGCCATCCCGGGCGCACTGCAGCCGGATCCCGTCGAAGCCGCCAGACTTGACGACAATGCCGACGCCGAGGTTCAGCCAGCTCCAGCCGAGCCAGACCATGCGAACGAAGCTGCCGGATCGAAACGTAAGTCGTCGCTGGCTTTCGCCGCTTCGCTTGTCTTCCATGTTGCGGTTGCCGCCATGCTGATCCTGGCGCCTGAAAGCATCCTGCCGCCACGCCCACTGACCGACATAGAAGGTGCGGACAAAGCCAACCAGCTCTTGTTCGGCAATGACGAGGCTGACGCCAGCGTTGCTGGACAGCATCCCGATGTGACGGACGTTACCGTCGTCCCGGAAAGCGAATTGCCGCCGCAGCTGCAACCGCAACCACAGGTCGCGGCTCCCACCGAACCGATACAACAGCCCAAGGAACAGGCGCAGCCACCCACGGAACAAGAGCAGCAAGCGACCGAGCCTTCGCCCGATGTCCTGGCCAGCCCTCGGACCGCCGAGGAGAAAAACAGCTTCACGACCTTGGAGGGCCGTCCCACCGCCAAGCTGGAAATTTTGCGTCCGGTGATGCCTGAACCAAGCGAGGCCGAGCGCCAGCTGACAGAACCGCGGAAGCCTGCTCCCGAAGCACAAACCACACCGCAGAGGCCTGCGCAGCCGGCATCCGGTTCTGGCGGCCAGGCCGAAACAGAAGCCCTGCTCGGTGCCAATGAAGGTCGAGAAGGCGGTGACAGTGCCGTCTCCGGCATCGGCACTGCCCAGACCGAGGCAGGCAATGCTGCGGCGTCGAACTACCGCGGCCTGGTGCAAAGAAAGCTCAACCGCGCCAGCCGGCGCGTCTCGCAAGCAGCACAGGCCAAGGCGGTCAACAACGCACTGGTCAGCTTTGTCACCACGGCCAATGGCGGCGTGGTGGATGTGAGGCTTGTCCGAAGCTCAGGCTCGGTAGAACTCGACAAGTTCGCCGTAGAGCTGGTGAAGAGTGTCGCGCCCTATCCCGCTATCCCACCAGAAACTGGCAACAAGACCTGGCCGTTCACCGTCCAGATCGGCCCATTCCTCTGAATTTTGCTTCATCGCCCAGGAAAGGAACACCATGTATATCGCCATGAACCGCTTCAAGGTGCAGAACGGCTCGGAGGAAGCCTTTGAGGACGTCTGGAAGAACCGCGATTCCTCGCTGTCGGAAATGGCCGGCTTCAAGGAATTTCATCTGCTGCGCGGTCCGGTCAACGAGACCGAAGGCTACACGCTGTTCGCGTCACACACCGTGTGGGCGAGCCATGACGACTTCGTTGCATGGACCAAATCGGAGAACTTCCGTGCCGCGCACAGGAATGCCGGCAGCAGCAAGGTTCACTACCTCGGCCATCCGCAATTCGAAGGCTTTTCAGTGGTCGAAGGCGCCTAACCTTAAAAAACCAAATGGGCTCGTCTTTCCTGAAGAGCCCATTGCAAAGAGACTATTCGCTGCAGGCCGACAGCCTCAGGCGGCCGCGAGCAGGCTGGCATTTCCACCCGCGGCGGTGGTGTCGACACAGACTGCGCGCTCATGCGCATAGGCCGCAGGATAAATCACCTCGCTCACCAGCGGGACGATTGGTCCGCCTCGGGCTGAAATGGCTTCACGCAGGCTACGGGTGTCCTCGGGCGCGCCGGAGAAGGCGACCACGTCGATGGGCAGCGTATCGATCGAACCAGCATCCATGCGCGCGTCGATGGCAGCGACCGGCAGCCCTTTGCCGGTCAGCACCGACAACGCGGCGGGCGCGCCAGGCGCTACCGCCAGGATGGCATTGCCGGCAGCGAGCGCCTGTACTGCCTGCGCCAGCAGTGTCTCGGCATCCGGCCCAAGCGCCAGCACACGGCCGCGCGGCGTCAGCGACAGTGTATTCGCCTCGCCCGTCGGCCCCGGCAGATCGACCTGGCCGAATTCAAGCCCGGCAGCAGCCCCAATGGCATCCGCTGCCTTGCCGCGCAGATGCTTGCGCAGGATGGCGATCCGGTCCGGCCGCATCGACCAGCCGCCAAGCGCGGGATCAGGCATGTTGTCGGCAAGTTCCCTGGCCGAAGCCGAGCGCGCTTCGCTCAGCGCCGAGCCGGCCTCCGGGCCTCTGCGGAAACGCCGCAAATAGTGCGGGCCTCCCGCTTTGGGTCCGGTCCCTGACAGCCCCTCGCCGCCGAACGGCTGCGAACCAACCACTGCGCCGATCTGGTTGCGGTTCACATAGATGTTGCCGGCATGGATGCCGTCGACGAAATGCTGCGCCCGGGCATCGATGCGGGTGTGCAAGCCGAAGGTCAGCCCATAGCCCTTGCGGTTGATGGCCGCGATCACGGCCTCGATCTCGTTGGCGTCAAAGGTGGCGACGTGCAGCACCGGGCCGAACACCTCGCGTTCCATCTCCTCGATGCCTTTGACACGGAACACCGCGGGCGCCACGAACCGGCCGTCCGT
The DNA here is from genome assembly GCF_004136315.1 of Mesorhizobium sp. Pch-S. NCBI lineage: Bacteria > Pseudomonadati > Pseudomonadota > Alphaproteobacteria > Hyphomicrobiales > Phyllobacteriaceae > Mesorhizobium > Mesorhizobium sp. Pch-S. The sequence goes on along the minus strand of NZ_CP029562.1, from coordinate 5,269,398 downwards.
CGGGACGGCGAGTTGTGCGATCGCCCGCCCCTCGCCTGTCATCTTGGCGCTGTAGTCCTTGATCGATTTCTGTGCCTCGTCGTCGATAACCGGCCCGACATCGGTCGAGATCTGCCATGGATCGCCGATGTTGAGCGCATCCATGGCACCCTTCAGCATCTCCAGCATCTTGGCCTCGACATCCTTCTGGACGTAGAGCACGCGCAGGGCAGAGCAGCGCTGACCCGCACTCTGGAAGGAAGACGCCAGCACATCGCGGATCGCCTGCTCAGGCAGCGCGGTGGAATCGACGATCATGGCGTTCAGACCGCCTGTTTCGGCGATCAGCATGGCGTCGGGCGCAGCCGTCCTGGCCAATTGCCGCTCGATCAGCTTGGCTACTTCGGTCGAGCCGGTGAAGCAGACGCCCGCGATGCGCGGGTCGGCGGTCAGCGGCGCACCGACATTCGGACCATCACCCGGCAACAGCTGGATCACATCCTCCGGCACCCCTGCCTCGCGCAGCAGTTCGACCGCACGATAGGCGATCAGCGGTGTCTGCTCGGCCGGCTTGGCAATCACGGTGTTGCCGGTGACGAGGGCGGCAGCGATCTGACCAGTGAAGATGGCGAGCGGGAAATTCCATGGCGAGATACAGACGATGGCGCCGCGTGCCTGCGTACCGGCTTCTGCCTGGGCGGCCTGCGCTGCATAGTAGCGCAGGAAATCGACGGCTTCGCGCACTTCCGCAACACCATCGGCCAGTGTCTTGCCAGCCTCGCGGGTGGCAAGCGCGAAGAATTCGACCGCGTGTTTTTCGTAAAGATCGGCAGCGCGGGAAAGGATGGCAGCTCGTTCTCCGACCGGCCGCTTCGCCCAGGCCGGCTGCGCCTCGACTGCAAAACGCACCGCTGTCGGCACCTGCTTTGCCGCCGCCTCGACGACCGTACCCACGATTTCCGATGGCCGCGCAGGATTGACCACCGGCCGCTGCTGACCATAGCCAGCCGCGCGCGTGATTGGCTTCGCGGTCCAATGATTGGCACCGGCAAAAGCCGCCTTGGCTTTGTCGATTTCGGCGAGCGTCACGATATCGGTGATGTCCCAGCCTTTGGCGTTGCGTCTGCCGGCGCCAAAGATCGCGGCAGGTTTCGCAATGTTCGGATTGGCGGCCGATCCTTGCGTCTCGACGGCTTCAAGCGGATCCCGCGCAATCTCTTCTGGCGCGACGTCTTCGTCGGTCAGCTGATGTACGAACGAGGAATTGGCTCCGTTCTCAAGAAGGCGCCGCACGAGATAGGCAAGCAGGTCAGAATGCGCGCCGACGGGTGCGTAGATACGACAGCGCGTCCCTTCGGCCTTGCGGATCGCCTCATGCAGTTGCTCGCCCATGCCGTGCAGACGCTGGAATTCGAAACTGTCGCGATCCGACGCCATCGACAGGATTGCCGCCGCCGTATGCGCATTGTGCGTTGCGAACTGCGGATAGATGCGATCGGTCATGCCGAGCAGCTTGCGTGCGCAGGCGAGATACGAGACGTCGGTGTTCACCTTGCGCGTGAACACCGGATAGCCGGTAAGACCGAGTGTCTGCGCGCGCTTGATCTCGGTGTCCCAATAGGCGCCCTTGACCAGCCGCACCATGATCTTGCGGTCGAGCTTGGTGGCCAGTGCGTGCAGCCAGTCGATGGTGAAGGCAGCACGCGGGCCATAGGCCTGCACGACGACACCGAAACCGTTCCAGTCGGCAAGTTCCGGGTCGGCGAGAACGCGCTCGATGACATCGAGCGAAAGATCGAGCCGATCAGCCTCTTCGGCGTCGATGTTGAGGCCCATGCGTGCCTTGCGCGCCGCACGCGCCAGCGACAGCAGCCGGTCGGCCATCACCGGCAGCATCGTCTCCTTCTGCGCGACCTCATAGCGTGGATGCAACGCCGAGAGTTTCACCGAGATGCCGTGGTTCAGGCGGATGTCGTCGCCCTTGGCGCCAGGGGCCAATGAAGCGATAGCGTCTGCATAGGCCTTCAGGTAGCGCAACGCATCGTGTTCGGTGCGTGCCGCTTCGCCCAGCATATCGAAGGAATAGAGATACCCCTTCTGCGTCATCGACTTGCCGCGCTTGACTGCCTCGGCGATGGTACGGCCGAGCACGAACTGCTCGCCCATTTCACGCATCGCCGCCGCCACGGCCTTGCGGATCACCGGCTCGCCCAGCCGCCGCACCATGGAACGCAGCGTGCCTTCGATGCCACCCTCGCCTTCATCGAGCACGCGGCCAGTCAGCATCAGTGCCCAGGTCGACGCGTTGACGAAGATCGAGGACGACGAGCCGGAATGCGACGACCAGTCGTGCGGAGCGATCTTGTCGGCGATCAGGTCGTCCATCGTCTCAGCGTCCGGGACGCGCAGCAGCGCTTCCGCCAGGCACATCAGCGCCACGCCTTCCTTGGTCGAAAGCCCGTAAGCCGAGAGGAAAACCTCCATCAGCCGCGGATCGGACGACCCGCGCACCGCACGCACCAGGTCGGCGGCACGCCGGGAGATCGCCTTGCGTTCATCGACCGATAGTCCCGTGGCCGCAGCCAGCCGTTGCACGGCTTCGCCCTCATCGGGGAGATAGTTGGCGCGGATCTGCTGGCGGATGGTGGCGAGCGCGGGCATGGCGGTCCTTTGAAAGCGCAGGTTTGAAGGTCCGCCGAACGGGTCACCGGACCGGATGCCGAAAACTAGCACGGCGCCCGCACTTCCATCGGTCCAAAGAATTAGCAATATCAGTCTGTATGAACTATGAATAAGACTTTCATCAACATATTGAGCTGAAAAACTGACCATGGAAGACCAATTGGACCGCCTTGACCGAAACATCCTCTCTGCATTGGCCAGAAGCGGCCGGCAGTCGATGTCGGAACTGGCGGCAAAGGTCGGGCTCTCCAAGACTCCCGTGCAGGCGCGCGTCAAACGGCTGGAGAAAGACGGCTTCATCAAAGGCTATGCCGCCATCATCGATCGCGAGCGCATGGGCGAAGGCCATGTCGCCTTCGTCCAGGTGAAGCTGTCGGACACCCGCTCCAGCGCACTGGACTCCTTCAACCGCGCCGTGCAGGCCGTTCCCGAGATCGAACAATGCCACATGATGGCCGCGAGTTTCGACTACCTGCTCAAGGTCCGTACCCGCGATATCGCCGCCTATCGACGAATCCTGGGCGAACGCATTTCCGCGCTGCCGCATGTCGCCCAGACTTCGACCTTCGTGGCGATGGAGACGGTGAAGGACCGCTAGCTGCGCCGGGAGTTCATGGCGAAAGCGTTTTCAGGAACGCCACGAGCGCCGCCCGCTCCCGCTCGGACAGTTGCAGCGGATGTACCTCCGAAACGCCTTCGACGCTGAGCGGCGCCTTGGCATAATGCGCCACCACCTCCTCGAGCGTGCCGAACTGGCCGGCATGCATGTAAGGCGGCCGATCCGCGACGGCACGCAGCGATGGCGTCTTATAGGCTCTGACCAGTTCTGGCTTGTCCCGCACCATGAACTTCAGTTCACCACAGGCTTCCGGCCCACCATCGCGGTAGGCACCGAGGCAGTTGAACGGATCGGCTTCGACCTGGGCGACCGCATCGACACGACCGCGATCCGGCGGCAGGTCCGCCACTGGTGGGACCCCGGTGTTGTGGAAGGCGTGATCAGTGAACAACGGACCATTGTGACAGGTCGAACAGTTCGCCTTACCGACGAACAGCTTCAGCCCCTGGATCTCCTCCGCCGAGAAGACATCGTCGTCCTTCGGCTCCTGCCCGGCAGCAAGTGCCGCCGCGAAACGATCGAACCGTGTTTCCCTGGGGCTGATGGAGCGCTGAAAAGCGGCCAATGCCTTGCCGATATTGGCGAAGACACGGTTGATGCCATCCCGCTGCCCGTCGCTCATTCCGTTCCAGGCCGATTGTTCCGCAGCGGATCCAAGGGGGCTGGCATTGGCGGGCACACTGGCAAAATCGGGCAGTGAACCGAAAATGCGTTCGTAGCGTTCGCCGAACCGCGCCTTGACGTAGCGCGCGTAGGCAACGCGGTTTCCGACCTGTTCAAGCGGATTTTCCAACGGCACCAGCGCCTGTGCCCACAGGCTGTCTCGGCGACCGTCCCAGAACAGCCAGGGGCTGTAGGCAACGCCGGCAAGCGGCTGCGTGCGTCGGTTGGTGCGCCCGACACCCATTCCCTGCGGAAGGCCATCCTGGAACTGCTGGCCGATCTGGTGGCAGGAGGAACAGGCAACCGTACCGGTCGGGCTCAACGAAAAGTCGAAAAACAGGGTCGCACCCAGTGCTGCCGCGCCGGGATCATCCGCATAGCGGTTCGTGGTGTCAGGCTTCAACGGCGGCAAGGCGCTCAGCGCCAGGCTGGCGATGGTTCTCTTCTCCGCTTCCGAGAACTGCGGCCTGTCGCAACCGGCAACAACAGCTGCCAGCGACAGGACAAGGGCTATGCCCGGTGCGTTTCTCACGGGAACGCGGAAACGCTCCAATCCTTTGTTTTTACGCAATTCCGGACGGAAAACCGTTACGAACTTCTCCCGGAACTGCGCTGGAAAACGCTTCATGCTCACAACACGATGTTGAACACCACGGTATCCGATCCGGCCGGTGCCGAAATGCCCAGTTTCAGCTGCCACCAACCGCTCATGGAGAACTTCACACCCGAAATCCGATAACGACCTTCGCCCAGATAGTCCGTCATCTGCGGGCTGGTCGGCAAGCCATGTGCATGCTGCGGCATGCCGCCGGCAACCTCGATCGTCGCATTCTCGACAGGCTGGCCCGCTGCAGTCTTCAGCGTCAGCACCCAATCCTGCAATTCGTTCTGCCTGGCTGCCCCGCCCTGAGGCACGAAGGTCGCGACGAACATCCCCTTCTCGCTGCCTCGCGTTTGCCCGGTTTCCGGTGCGGCGGCCGGCGGCGTGCTGGGCGCGGTCATGTAGACCACTGCCAGAACACCTAGCACGACCGCGATCAGCCCTATGCCCGCAACCAGATAACGCCAGAAAGGTGCCAATGAAGCCCCACATCATGCCTGTGAACGTCAGCAACTGCGCCTAGCATCCCGTCCGCCTGTGGGAAAGTGTGCCGGTGGCACAAACGGCTTGAAGCAGGCATGGCGCGCGCCTCGACAAAAAGCTACAGCGGATCGCTCAGGGAGATGAGGTGATGTCAAAGGGTGTCGCCGCGATCGGCGAATGCATGCTGGAACTGTCGGGCCAGAATGGTCCGGACTGGCGCCTGGGTTATGCAGGCGACACGTTTAACACGCTGTGGGCGCTGGCCGCGCTCACCGACGGCTCGGCGACCTACGTCTCCGCCTTCGGCGACGACCCTTTTTCGCATCGCCAGATCGAGTTCTTCAGCGAGAACGGCATCGGCGTTGGCACAAGCCCCGTCATTACGGGTGCACGACCCGGCCTTTACGCGATTACCCTCGACGGCGCGGAGCGATCCTTCACCTACTGGCGCTCGGATTCAGCAGCACGCCAACTGGCGGCCGATCCAGACGCCCTGAAGAAAAATCTGGAAAATCAGTCCCTTATATATTTTTCCGGAATCACCTTGGCAATCCTGGATCCGGACGCGCGCACGACCTTGGTCAAAGCCATTTCGAGCGCCCGTGCCGCCGGAAGCCGGATTGCCTTCGACCCCAACTACCGGCCGCGCCTGTGGCCGGATCGTGAAACCGCGCAGGCGGCGATTGCCGATGCGCTTGCCGTCAGCGACATCGCGTTGCCCACCTTCCCCGACGAACAGATGCTGCATGGCGACCGCACGCCCGCGGACACCGCCAAGCGCATCGGCCAATCGGTGCGCGAAGTGATCGTCAAGAATGGCGAGCTGCCAGCCCTGGTTTCCGTTGGTTCGGAGCAGCAGGAGATTGCCGCCGTCCATGTCGCCAGGCCTGTGGACACCACCGGCGCCGGCGATTCCTTCAACGGAGGTTATCTCGCCGCACGGCTGGCAGGCCTGGAGCCCGCCGACGCCGTTAGCCGGGCGCACCGCGTCGCAGCGAGAGTTGTACAGGTGCGCGGCGCGCTTGCTCCGTTCGACGTGCTGCGGGAGGCGTTCATCGAATAGATCCCCGCCGGGCAACTATCCCAAGCGGAACCGGTATTCCGTCACGTGATGATAGGTTTCGCCAGGCAGGAGTGTCGCCGGCGGGAAGTAGGTCCGGTTGGGGGCATCTGGCCAGACCTGCGTTTCCAGGCACAGGCCCGAAAAGCGGCCATAGCCCACCCCGCCGAGACCTGGAGTTGCTGGCGCGATGTATTCGCCGCCATAAAGCTGCACACCCGGCTCCGACGTCCATACTTCCATTTCGACACCGGAGGTAGCGCCTTGCACCCAGGCTGCCTGCCGCATCGGCCCGCGTGCCGCGGCCAGACAGAAGTTGTGGTCGTAGACGAACTGCTCGCCATCGCTGCGCATCGCGCGCGCCTGGCGAAAATCGAGTGGCGTGCCGTCAACCGGCTGCACGACACCCGTGGGGATCATCTCGGCATCGACGGGCAGATAAGCTCCGGCAGGGATCATTATGCGATGATCCAGCACGTCGCCCGCACCGCCGTCGTCCAGATTGAAATACGAATGCTGGGTTAGATTGCAAACAGTGGTCTCGTCTGCCGTAGCCGTGAACTCCACCGACAGCGTGCCCGGGATCTTCAGCCGGTAGGTGCAGGTCACATCCAGCGCACCGGGAAAACCCATCGTTCCCGCGGGATCGTGCAGGCTCAAGGTGACGAAGTCGCGCCCATGCAGGGAAACCTCCCAGGCCCGGCCGGCATAGCCGCCCGCGCCGCCATGCAGCGTATGCTTGCCCAGGAAATTGCGATCCGTCTGTTGACGCTGGCCGGCCAGCGTGAACCGGCCGTCACGAATACGATTGGCAAAACGCCCCACGACCGCGCCGAAATAGAGAGAATCCTTTTCGTAGGCCTCGAAGCTGTCGAAGCCCAGTACCAATGGCGCGTCATGGCCGGCAAGGCGCAGATCCTGGATGACTGCGCCCCAGTTGAGGATATTGGCCGAAAGCCCACCGCCACGGATGATGAAGCGGCGGATAGCCTCCCCCGCCTGCGTGGTTCCGAAGTGTTCGCCGTCTTTCATGCAGCTAGCGCGGGTCGGTCGGTCCAACCGACCCGCTTATCGATCAGAGGCCGAGACCGCCGATGCAGACGTACTTGGTATCGAGATAGTCCTCGATGCCCTGATGGCCGCCTTCCTTGCCGAGGCCGGATTCCTTGACGCCACCGAACGGTGCTTCCGGTGTCGTGATCAGGCCTTCGTTGACGCCGACCATGCCGTACTTCAGGCCTTCCATGACCCGGAAAGCACGACCGAGATCGCCGGTGTAGAAATAGCAGGCCAGGCCGAATTCGGTGTCATTGGCAAGCGCAACCGCTTCTTCCTCGGTCGTGAACTTGAACACCGGCGCAACGGGTCCGAAGATCTCTTCCTTCATGAACATCATGTCGGGCGTCGCACCGCTGATCACGGTCGGCTCGAAGAACGAGCCGCCAAGCGCATGCGGCTTGCCACCGGTTTCAACCTTGCCACCCTTGGCCTTGGCGTCCGCCACGAATTCCGCGGTCTTCAATGCCGCCTTTTCGTCGATCAACGGCCCCTGCTGCACGCCTTCCTCAAGACCGGAACCGACCTTCAGCTTGGCAGTCGCAGCCGCCAGTCTCTCGACGAACTTGTCATAGATGCCTGCCTGCACGAAGAAGCGATTGGTGCAGACGCAGGTCTGACCGGAATTGCGGAACTTCGCCGTGATCGCGCCTTCGACGGCACGGTCGAGATCGGCATCGTCGAACACGATGAAAGGGGCATTGCCGCCGAGCTCCATCGATACCTTCTTGACCGTCTTGGCCGACTTCTCGATCAGCATCTTGCCGACCGGGGTCGAGCCAGTGAAGGTGATCTTCTTGACCAGCGGGTTGAAGCAGAGTTCATCGCCGATTTCGCCGGCGGCCCCGGTGACGATGTTGACCACGCCCTTCGGGAAGCCGACTTCTTCTGCCAGCGCGCCCCAGGCCAGCGCCGAGTAAGGCGTCTGCGTGGCGGGCTTGACGACGGCGGTGCAGCCTGCGGCCAGTGCCGGTCCGAGCTTGCGGGCCAGCATGGAGGATGGGAAGTTCCAGGGCGTGATGGCGGCGACGACGCCGACCGGCTCCTTGGTCACGATGATGCGCCGATCAGCCCAGGGCGACGGCACGACATCGCCATAAGTGCGGCGGCCTTCTTCGGCGAACCACAGCACATAGGCCGCCGACGAGCCGACCTCGCCGCGGGCCTCGAACAGCGACTTGCCCTGCTCGGTGGTCAGCAGTTCGGCCAGTGCGTCCTGATTGTCCATGATGGCGTCGTGCAGCTTGCGCAGCAGCTTCGAGCGCTCGAGCGCCGATGTCTTGCGCCAGGTGAGAAACGCTGCGTGGGCGGCCTCGATGGCACGGCGGGTCTCGGTGGCGCCGGCCTTCGGCACGGTGCCGATCTTCAGGCCGTTGGCGGGGTTGGTCACGTCGATGGTCTGGCCGGAATCGGCCTGTACCCATTCGCCGTTGATGAGATTGGCCTGCCGCATGAAATGGCTGGTTTTCTGAAGCATGGTCTAGCCTCCCTTCGGCCGCGTGCGGACCGGTCATGAATAGGTCGATGGGTGTTTTCGGCGTCACTGCCGCAACTGGACCACCGCTCTTACTCCAGAGCCGGCCCAACGATCAATCGCCATGGCTCAACCTAAGCACTGGGCCAGCACAAATCCAGCCCTAGCCAAACACCACGGTCGTGACGGCCAGCCAGAACGACGTCGTGATGACCGCGCAGGCCGTGGCGAGCGTCATCTGGTTGGAAGCGAGTCCCTGGCCGGTCTCGAATTGTACGGCAATCAGATAAGAATTGATGCCTGACGGCAGGGCAGCCACCAGAACGGCGACTTGCGCAGTCAGCGGCGGCAGACCGGCCAGCCACACCAGAAGCAGCGTAATCGCAGGCATCACGAACAACTTCAGCACCGAAAGGGCAACAGCCGGGCCGATGTGGCCGGTGATGCCGAAGCGGTTGAGTCCAAGGCCCATGGCGAACAGGGCCACCGGAGCCGCCGTTCCTCCCAGCGCCTCAGCCAGCCGCGACACCAGTCCAGGCAGCGGAATGCCGGTAAGGCGCCAGATGAGACCGGCCAGGATACCAATGATGAGCGGGTTGATCAGCAGCTTGTGCAGGAAGCGACGCAGCACCCGTAACGGATGCAGCCCCGTGGTCTTGCCGTCGCCGAACAGTTCAAACAACACGATCGAGGCCATCATCATGATCGGCAGGTGCACCGAGACCAGCAGGGACAGCACCTCGAACCCCTGCCTTCCATAGACGCCAAGGATGAATGGCACACCAAGCAGAACGACGTTGGAGTAGGCAGCGGAAACGCCACCGACAATGCCGGTGCGGCTGTCGCGGCCAAACAGGCGCGTGGTGACCAGATGACCGGCCAACCAGGTCAGCGCGACGGCAGAAAAATAGGTTCCCCACAGTATCCATGGTGCCGAACCATGAAAATCGGAATTGACCATGGTCTCGAACAACAGCAGCGGCATGGCAACGCCGACTGCGAACTCGGCCACGCCTTCCGCGCTTTGTGCCTTGAGATACCCTGTGAGCCCGGCGACGTAGCCCAGCGCCACAAGGCCGAAGACGAACAGGACGGTTTCGGTAAGCGGCGACATCATTTCCCTCGACAGTCGACTGATAGGAGAGCGATGCCAGTCCTGCAACAGCCACGCCCCACGCATCTGTGGCGCATGTCTGTTGTCGCAGCCGGCAAACCTGGACCTGCTTGCCTTCCTGCCGGCTTTGCGATCCCTATATGACCCATACCGGCGTCGATGGGACGGCGGAAAGGTTCCTGATGTTTCGCTTTCTCCTTGTCCTGCTGCTTTTCCTGACACCCCTCCCCGCCTCCGCCACGGATGCGGGCTGGGCACTGCTCAGGGCTGGCGGCCACGTCGTTTTGCTCCGCCACGCCATGGTGACCGGCAATGGCGATCCAGCCGGCTTCGACATCGAGAAATGCGCGACCCAGCAGAAGCTGTCTGAACGAGGCAAACAGCAGGCGCGCAAGATCGGCGCGCTGTTCGCAGCACGCGCCGCCCCGATCGACCAGGTGCTTTCCAGCCGCTATTGCCGCGCTCTCGACACTGCTGGTATCGCCTTTGAAGACAACAAGGCCGAGAAATTCGAACCGCTCGATCTTCTGTCGAAGGATTCAGGCGCTGCCGCGACACAGAACGCTGCCGTGATCAAGGAAGTGGAGAGCTTCACGGGCGACGGCAACCTCGTGATGATCACCCATCTGGAGAATATCCAGGCGCTGACGGGCGCCGGCGCCCGCGAAGGAGAAGCCGTGATCGTCGGCGTCGACGGCGAGAAGCTGCGCGTGCTCGGGCGCATCATCTTCTGAGAGCTCGAACAGTAGATACTTTCCAGAAACGCGGCCAACACCTATGTCCGGCTATCGCAAGACTAGGTCGACCACCGAGAGGCTCGTTTCAGGCCTTTCGTTGACCTTGAACCTGCTTGCCTTCCCTTGCGACGCACATCGATAATATGCTTGTGCAAATACGTTTCTTGACATCCGCGTGGCACATTCGCCCTTTTCCTGCCATGCAAAACGGATTAGAGAGCGCGACAACCTCCAACACTGAATCTGCTCCGCTCGAAGGAATTGCCCGTGTCCACGACATTTGAAAAAGTTGCCAAAATCATTGCCGACACGAGCGAAATCGACATCGACACCATCACGCCTGAGAGCCATACCATCGACGATCTCGGCATCGACAGCCTCGATTTCCTCGACATCGTCTTCGCCATCGACAAGGAATTCGGCATCAAGGTTCCGCTCGAGAAGTGGACCCAGGAAGTGAATGACGGCAAGGCTTCGACCGACGAGTATTTCGTCATGAAGAACCTCTGCGCGAAGATCGACGCGCTGGTCGCCGCCAAGAACGCGGCCTGACAATCGGCTGTCAGGCGTGCCGGCCGCCCTTGACGGGCGGCGCGCGCTGACCCACAAACCGCCCATGAAATCCTACGACGTCGTCATCACCGGCATCGGCCTGGTTTCCTCTCTCGGGGAAGGCCCGGATGCGCATTGGCAGCAACTGACGGCCTCAGGCACCAAGCCGGTGCTCGATGCGGAGCGCTTCGCTCCCTACACCGTCCACCCCCTGCCCGAGATCGACTGGAACCTGCAGATCGCCAAACGCGGCGACCAGCGCCAGATGGAAACCTGGCAGCGGCTTGGCACTTATGTGGCTGGCCTGGCCCTGGATGACGCCGGCATCAAGACCGACGAAGCTCTGTGTTCCACCATGGACATGGTGGTAGCTGCCGGCGGCGGCGAGCGCGACGTGGCGGTCGACAACGCCATCCTGGCTGCTTCGGAGAGCCGAAGCGATTTCGATATCCTGCTCAATGAAAAGCTGACCACCGAACTCAGGCCGACACTGTTCCTGGCGCAGTTGTCCAACCTGCTCGCCGGCAACATCTCGATCGTGCATAAGGTCACCGGGTCTTCGCGCACCTTCATGGGTGAGGAAGGTGCTGGCGTCGCCGCTGTCGAAACGGCCGCCGCCCGCGTCCGGTCGGGCCAGTCGACGCACATGCTGGTCGGCGGTGCCTTCCAGACCGAACACCCCGATATGCTGCTCGGCTATGAGCTTGGCGCCTATCTGCACAGGGGCGCCTGGAAGCCCGTCTGGCAGCGTTCCGGTTCCGAAGGCGGCGGCGTGGTTTCCGGCTCGGGCGGCGCGTTCCTCGTTTTGGAAAGCCGCGAGCACGCCGAGAAGCGCGGCGCCCGCATCTATGCGGAGCTTGGTCCGGTCCGCTCTGGACGTGCGCGCCGCAAGCGCGGGGAACTTGGCTCGACCATCGAAACATTGCTCAAGGCAACCAACCTGCCGCAGGGTCAGGTCCTCGCACTTTCCGGCGCTTCCGGTGGCCATGCCGCCACGTCGGCCGAGAAGGCTGCGATCGATGCCCATGCCGGCCTGACCGCACGCGGCTTCGGCACGCTGACCGGCCACATGAAGGAAGCACAATTCCCGTTCGCGGTGGCGCTCGCTGCACTGGCCGTCCACAACAAGGCGCCCTATCCCGTCTTCGATGCGGCATCCGAGCGCAATTTCGACGGAATCCCCGAGCAGGTACTGGCAACAGCGGTCGGCTATCACCAATTCGAGGGACTGGCGCTGGTCAGTGCTGCTTGAGCAGTGCGCGCCGGCCGCAAGACGGCAGGGTGTGTTTACGCAATCCCGGACGCAAAACCGCTACGCACTTTTGCTGGATTGCTCTAGGGTCAAGGATTGAGGCATGGCAAAGCTGAAGGATCATCTGGGCAGGCCGGTCGTTGCAGTCACCGGGATCGGCGTCGTCACCTCTTTGGGCGTCGGCAAGGCCGACAATTGGGCAGCGCTCACTGCCGGAAAGTCCGGTATCCATCCGATCACCCGCTTTCCCATCGACCAGTTGAACACCCGCATCTCGGGTATGGTCGATTTCCTGCCGTCGAGCAGCAAGGGTGCAAGCGCCCTCACCTATGAGCTGGCAGAAACCGCGGCACGCGAAGCGGTCGCCGAAGCCGGCATCGACCCGGAGAATTTTGGCGGTCCGCTCTTCCTCGCCTCACCACCCGTCGAGCTCGACTGGCACGACCGCTTGGCCCTCTACAAGGGTGGCGACCAGCCGGATGCTTCCGACCGCATTCTCGAAGTGGCGCGCGGGCTGAATTCGTCGGACATGTTCGATTCGGCGCAGTTCGGCACCATTGCCGACCGCCTGTCCGATGCTTTCGGCACCACGGGTTTGCCGATCACGCTGTCCACCGCCTGCGCTTCCGGTGCAACCGCCATCCAACTCGGCGTCGAAGCGATCCGCCGCGGCGAATGTGATCGGGCACTATCGGTTGGCGCGGATGGCTCGGCAACGGCTGAAGCGCTGATCCGCTTCTCGCTTCTATCGGCACTCTCCACGTCCAACGAGGTTCCTGAAAAGGCCTCGAAGCCTTTCTCCAAGGATCGTGACGGCTTTGTCCTGGCTGAAGGTTCGGCCGCACTCGTGCTGGAATCGCTGGAAAGCGCGCTGGCGCGTGGCGCCACCGTGCTCGGCATCCTGCGCGGCTGTGGCGAAAAGGCCGATGATTTCCACCGCACCCGGTCCAAGCCGGACGGCTCGCCGGCGATTGCCGCAGTCAAGGCTGCGCTCGCCGATGCCGGCCTTTCCGAGGATGAGATCGACTACATCAATGCGCACGGAACCTCGACGCCGGAGAACGACAAGATGGAGCATCTGTCGCTGTCGACGGTGTTCGGCGAACGCATCAGCCAGATTCCGATCTCGTCCAACAAATCGATGATCGGTCACACATTGTCCGCTGCCGGCGCGATCGAGGCCGCCTTCTCGCTGATGACCATGCGCGAAGGCGTCATTCCGCCCACCATCAATTACGACAATCCCGATCCGGCGATTGCGCTGGATGTCGTGCCGAACAGGAAGCGCGAGGCCAAGGTTGGCACGGTTCTGTCGAACTCCTTCGGCTTCGGCGGCCAGAATACCTGCCTTGTCATGGCACGGGAACCCGTTTAAGGCGCCCTGAACGTAGGCAGCAGGGCATTGAGGGAATAGGCAGTCGCTGCCTTGTTGCCCTATTCCCTTACTGCCCTGCTGCAAAACGAACTGGACGCGAGATCATATGCGCGCACTGCAACTCATCGAGGATCGCCGGCTCGAACTGGTCGACGTCGCTCCTCCTCCGCCACCTGCCATCGGTGAGGTGACGCTGCGCATCAAGGCCGTGGCGTTGAACCACATCGACGTGTGGGGCTGGCGGGGCATGGCCTTCGCCAAACGCAAGCTGCCGCTGACGGTCGGCGCGGAGGCATCCGGAGAGGTCGAGGCGATCGGTCCAGGCGTCTCCAACCTGGTTCCGGGCCAGCTTGTCTCGATCTATGGCGCCCGCACCTGCGGGCTGTGTCGCGCCTGCCGCGAGAAGCGCGACAATCTGTGCGAACATGTCGGCGGTGTGCACGGCTTCCATCTCGACGGCTTCGCGCAGGAAAAGATCAACCTCCCCGCCCGGCTGCTGGTTCCGGCCCCTCCCGGCGTTGATGCAGTTGGCGCTGCCGTTGCACCGGTCACCTTCGGCACGGTCGAGCACATGCTGTTCGACAACGCCAGACTGGAACCCGGTGAAACGATCCTGGTCCATGCCGGCGGCTCCGGCATCGGCTCTGCTGCCATCCAGCTTGCGAAGAAAATCGGCTGCACCGTCATCACCACGGTCGGCTCCAACGACAAGATCGAAAAGGCCAGGGCGCTGGGCGCCGATCACGTCATCAACTATCGCGAAGATCGTTTCGAAGGCGCGGTGCGCAAGATCACCAGGAAGAAGGGCGTTGACGTCGTCTTCGAACATGTCGGCAAGGACACCTGGGCCGGCTCGATGTTTTCCTTGAAGCGCGGTGGCCGTCTGGTCACCTGCGGCTCGACCTCTGGCGTTTCGACCGAAGTGAACCTGATGATGCTGTTCCAGCAGCAGTTGAAGCTGCTTGGTTCTTTTGGCTGCCGCATGGAGAACATGGCGAACTCCATGCAGAAGATGGCTGCCGGCCTCGTTTCACCTGTCATCGACACCGAGGTCGATTTCGACGGCATCGACGCTGCGTTGAAACGCATGGAAGGCCGCGACGTTTTCGGCAAGATCATCCTGCGCGTAGGCTGATGGCCGACGCGCGCGAACCCATGTTGCGCCCTCTTGTCTACAAGACGCTACGCGGCCTGAAGGTTGCGGAGTACTGGATCACTGCGCGCGTCGCGATGGCGATCCTCGCTGTCATGCGCATGCTGCCGCCGGATCTCGCCCTCAATTTCATCGATCGCGCGGCGCGCACGATCGGCCCGAAGGTCGGACGCCACCGTGTCGCCATTGCCAATCTCAAGAACGCCTATCCCGACAAGAGCGACGCAGAGATCGAAAAGATCGCCTCCGATATGTGGGGCAATATGGGACGGCTGGCAGGCGAATATGTCTTCCTGGAGCAGCTGTTCGACTATGACCCGGATGCCGAGACACCTGGCCGCGTCGAGGTGGTCGGCAAGGAACTGTTCCTGAAGATCCGCGACGAGAAGAGACCGCACATCTTCTTCACCGCGCATATGGGCAATTTCGAGCTGCTGCCGGTAGCGGCTGCCACCTTCGACCTGTCGGTTTCGGCGCTGTTTCGGGCCCCGAACAACCCCTACCTTGCCGAATACATCTTCCGGACGCGCGCTGCGACGATGGGGGAACTGCTCGCCTCCAAGAACGGCGTCTCTTTCGCCATGGCGCAGGTGCTGGAGCGCGGCGGCAACGTCGGCGCCCTCGTCGACCAGAAGTTCACCAACGGCGTTCTGTCCACCTTCTTTGGCCAGCCATGCCAGACCAGCCCGCTGGTGCCGAAACTGGCGCGTCAGTTCGACTGCGACGTCTATCCCGTCTTTTCCGTGCGCCTGCCCGGCAATCGTTTTCGGCTGACGCTGTGTGACAAGCTCGAATTGCCACGCAGCGACGCTGGTCAGTTGGATGTGGCCGCGATGGTCCAGCTGATGAACGACACTGTCGAGGGCTGGGTGCGTCAGGATCCCGGGCAGTGGATGTGGTTCCACAAACGTTGGCAGATCCGGGGCCGCACCCGCTAGAGCATTTTGCAGCCAAGTGGAATCACTTGGCGTCACAAAAATGCGCTGAAAACAAAAACTTCGAGCGTTTCCGCGGTTCCGTGAAAAACGGAAACGCTCTGGCAGCGAAATCCTCGCGCGAATGTGACACGCATTGCGGACAGGGATCGCTTAAACTCGCAACTTCTGCCACACTTGATCATTAACTTTTGTAATCGACAGTGCGGTCATAGCAGGGCGGCAGGGCGATGACGGACGAACAGACAAGGAAAAAGGACACGGCGTTATGGACGCCGTGGGGCGGCCAGCAACCGGCAAAGCCGGGTGAGAAATTCGCAGCTTTGCGGCGGTTGGCCAAACGTCTGCGCAGCGTGCGCAAGAAAAAGCTGGCAAAGCCGGCGGTCGCCGGCAGCTAAGCGAACGGGCACCCGCAAGTCGTCTGTTGCAGGCATTGTCGAATCGCGCGCCAAGACCCTAACCGCCGTAATAATTCATCACCGTATGACGCGCTTCAGCAAAGAACAGCCACCGTTCGGTCAGCATCCCGACACCATGGCTGAACATAGCGACCACCAAGGCCAGGAGCGCCGCGACACCAGCTTCCGCTCCGGCCATGAGCGCAGCCAGCACCAGGAAAATCAGGGCTCCCGGCAGTAATCCGCCCAATAGCAGGGCGAGCCTGCGCAGCTTGGCGGCGTGTTTGCGCACGACACGAAAGCCCATCTCGGCGGTCAGGTAATTCTCGGTGACATGCGGCCGCTCGAACAGCCGAACGCGACCGATAGCGCCGAGGCCTGTTGCGCTTTCCGGCGTCGATAAGGGTTGAAGGCTGTCGAGATGGCGCAACCAGGCAATCTTCGTCGCCCAGGCCGCAACCAGCAAAACCAGCGCCAGGAGCAGCAGCAGGCCCGCTGATCCACCTCCCGCGATGCCCAAGGCGCTGCCCAACAGTGCCCCTCCAGCCGCAGCGAACAGCAGATAGCAGGCGGTCGTCAGCCGCGTGTGCCAGGCCTGCACCGATTTCAGCGACGCATAGATCATCGAGGTGCAGAAAACCGTCGCAAGCGACAACACGGACCCGGCGAGGCCAATTGGCGCCAGGTAACGCCCCTCGATGACACAGAGCCAGGCCGACACGGTCAATGGCACGAACGCCAGGACTGACAGCACGCCTTCACGCGAGAGCCAGCTCGAACGCCATTGCGAGAACGCCCGCCAGGCGCGTTGCGGGTTGCCGAGATGCAGCGTCGAGGACAGCAGCCCGCCCGCGATCAGGCCCAGCGCCAAAATGTGGGCGGCCTTGGTGGCGATTGCTGCCGGATCCAACAATCCGAGCCCCAGAACCGCGGCCAGTCCGTAGCCGAGGCCGGACAGCACGGTGAAGGCGATGATGGAGGCAGCCGGATGCATGAATCAGATACGGTCCAACATGCCGTCGAGCCAGGCAAAGAAGCCGGTAGCTCCACTGGTGTCCTCGCCTCTCGCCATCTGGCCGGCGCTCGCAGCCAGCGGCTTCCTTGGCCGGGGCGGCAGATATTTGTTCACTGGACGCGTCCCCTGCTCCGGCATCAGATCGATACCACCACGCTCGGCAACCATGATCGAAACGGTGGAGGACGGATCGCCGAGATCGCCAAAATGGCGGGCGTTGGCCGGGCAGGTACGCACGCAGGCCGGCTGCCGGTCCACTTCCTCCATGGTCTCGTTGTAGATGCGGTCGATGCACAGCGTGCATTTCTTCATTACACCGGCGGCCAGATCCATCTCGCGCGCGCCATAAGGACACGACCAGGCGCAGAGACCGCAGCCGATGCACTTCTCCTCATCGACCAGCACAATCCCGTCCTCGGCGCGCTTGTAGGAGGCGCCGGTCGGGCACACGGTTACACAGGGTGCGTCTTCGCAATGCAGGCAGGACTTCGGGAAGTGCACGATGCGCGCATCACCCGCCTCACCAACGATCTCGCCGCCTTCCGGCACTACCTCGAAGGAATGCACACGGTTCAGCCAGGCGCCTGAAACATCGGCACCATAAGGCTCCTGGTCCGACAGGGCAGCGCCATAGCCCCCGGTGTTCCATTCCTTGCAGTTCACCACGCAGGCATGGCAGCCGACGCAGACGTCGAGGTCGATGACGAGACCGAGCTTCTTGGCAGTTGGTGCCGGCAAGCTGGTCATTGCGCCCACTCCTGCCCGTAGCGCAGCTCCTTCGGGCTCGGCTGCTCGCCGTCCGGCTCGGCGATGCCCGGAAAATGCGGCTCGCTCACGACGCCCTTGTCCGCTTTCTCGATACGAACCCTCAAATCGTACCAGGCAGCCTGCCCGGTGATCGGATCGGAATTCGACCAGCGGAGCCCGCCTTCCCTTGGCGGTAGAAGTTCGTGGATCAAGTGATTCATCAGGAAGGATTTTTGCGCTTCCGGAACATTGCGATCCAACCCCCACGCCCCTTCCCGCTTGCCGATGGCGTTCCAGGTCCACACCGTCGAGGAGTTGACGGCCTCCATCCTCGCCACCGGCACCTTGATGCGGCTGTGGTGCGAGATCAGCCAGACCCAGTCGCCATCAACGAGCTCCAACTGCTCGCAGATCGCCCCCGGAACGTAGAGCGCGTTGGCGGTATGGATCTGCCTCAGCCAGGCGTTCATCGAACCCCAGGAATGGTACATCGCCGCCGGCCGCTGCGTGATGGCGTGATAAGGAAACTCCCTGCTGTCGACCATCGCCTCGCCGAATGGCCGATACCAATCGGGCAATGGGTCGAACACATCAAGGATACGCTGCCGGTGCGTTTCCGGGGCCACCGGCTCGCGCACGCCTTCCGCGGACAGCCGGAACTTCTGCAGCGCTTCCTGGTAAAGCTGGAATGTCACCGGTTGCGGCGTATCGAAAAAGCCCATGCGTACGGCAAAGTCCTGATAGGCTTGGTTGGCGTGTTTGAAGAACTGCGCTTCCAGCGGAATATGCGCGGAAAAGAACGAGCCATTTTCGATATAGCGCTGCAATTGCTCCGGATTTGTCGCACCGCGCCCGATGCGATCGCCTTTCAGGCCGCGGAAACCCGCCAAGGGGCCAATGCCCGGCCGGCGTTCGTGGCGGACGATGTAGTCGGCGTAATCCTTGTAAAGTGGCTTGCCGTGATTGTCGGCAAAGCCAGGCAGGCGCAACCGCGCACCAAGATCGATCAGCACGCTCTGGAAGCCGCGTACATTGCGGTCCGGCTCGATCACCGGCCAGCGGATGGCATCCTGCACGGCATCAGGTTCCGAAATCGGCCGATCGAGCAGCGAGATGCAGTCGTGGCGTTCGAGATAGGTCGTGTCGGGCAGGACGAGGTCGGCATAGGCGACCATCTCGGAAGCATAGGCGTCGGAATAGATGATTTTCGGGATCTTGTATTCGCCGGTCGCCGGGTCCTTGTCCTCCAGCATGCGGATCACGCCCGCCGTGTTCATGGAGGAATTCCAGGCCATGTTGGCCATATAGAGAAACAGCACATCCACCGGGTACGGATCACCGGCATGGGCGTTGGCGATCACCATGTGCATCAGCCCGTGCACCGAAAACGGCGAATCCCACGAGAATGCCTTGTCGATGCGCGCCGGTCGTCCCTCGGCATCGACCAGGAGGTCCTCGGGGCCGCGCGGAAAGCCGAGATGCGGCCCCGAAAGCGGCTTGTTGGACCCAAAGTGCTCGGCCCGGCCGTGCGGTGTCGGATGCGCCGACACCGGCTTCGGATATGGCGGCTCGAAACGGAAGCCGCCGGGACAATCGACGGCTCCGATCAGCACCTGCAGCATGTGCAGTGCCCGCGCCGTCTGGAAGCCGTTGGAGTGCGCGGAGAGCCCGCGCATGGCATGGAATGACACCGGCCGCCCGACAAAGCCTTCGTGCGTCTGCCCGTGCACGTCCGTCCACGGTTGCTCGATCGTGATCGCCTCGTCGAAGGCCACGCGCGCGATTTCCGCTGCGAGCCCGCGGATCGTGTCTGCCGCGATGCCGGTTTCCATCGCAACGGCTTCCGGCGCATATTTCGGGTCGAGGTATTTTTCCGCAAGCAGCTGAAAAGACGGCACCGCGAAGCGCCCATCCGCGAGTTGCACGCGACCGGAGAGTGCGGCCCTTGCTCCCTTGGCACCGATCGCGACGACCTGTTCGGTCACGCTCTCGAAGATGAGCGGCCTGCCCTCGCCGTCGCGCGCAAACAGGCCATGCTCCGCAGTGCCCGGAGCGTCGATCACCAGCCAGGTGGCGTTGGAGTAGCGCACCAGATAGTCGACGTCGATCCGGCGCGCCTTGAGCAGTTCATGCACGATCGCGAGGATCAGCAGCCCATCCGTGCCCGGACGAATACCGATCCAGTTGTCTGCAACCGCCGAGTAGCCGGTGCGCACCGGGTTGACCGAAACAAAGCGAGCACCATTCTTCTTCAGCTTGGCTATGCCCATCTTGATCGGGTTGGAATCGTGGTCCTCAGCGACCCCGAACAGCACGAACAGCTTGGTGCGATCCCAGTCCGGTGCTCCGAACTCCCAGAAAGCGCCACCGATCGTCATGATGCCGGCAGCCGCCATGTTGACCGAGCAGAAGCCGCCATGCGCGGCATAGTTCGGCGTGCCGAACTGCTGGGCCCAGAAACCGGTCAGCGATTGCGACTGGTCCCGTCCGGTGAAGAAGGCAAGCTTCTTGGGGTCGTCCTGGCGAACACCATCCAGCCAATTGGTGGCGATCCCGAGCGCCTCGTCCCAGCTGATTTCCTCGAACTTGCCCGAGCCGCGCGGCCCTACCCGTTTCAAGGGCGCGCGCAGCCTGGCCGGCGCGTAGTGCTGCATGATGCCGGCCGAGCCCTTGGCGCAAAGCACGCCTTTGTTGACCGGATGGTCGCGATTGCCCTCGATGTAGCGGATCTTGCCGTCCTTGATGTGCACGTTGATACCGCACCGGCATGCGCACATGTAGCAGGTCGTCTTGCGGACCTCGTCGCCCACCGGCTCGGACAGGGCCACCCTTTCGGCGTGATTCATCAATCGCGTTCCTCCGGTTCGAAACGTATCGGGCCGGATGAGGAAAGGAAATGCGCGAAGGACGTTCCCGACAGTAATTTCGTTCACCGGAAGATCACGACAGAGCATGATCTGCCATCATCCTGACAATCCGGGAAATACCCCACCAGCCCTTCGATCCAGCCCCGAGACTGTTTGCGCCAACTCTCTTGCATCCGTTGAACCATCGGCCGCGGCTGCGTTGACTTGCCGCGGCATCGTCCTAGCTTCGATCGCGCAGCCGGATGGAACGGGGGTGCTTCCGGTTGGGGCGGACGCCGCTAATGGCGGCCAGAAAGGACTAAACGTGTTACAGAATCACACACTTAATGGATTGAGCCGGCGTAAGCTGCTCACGCTCATTGGCATGACGGCGGGGTCCGCTGCCATGTACCAGGCCATGACAACGATGGGCCTCGCGGCCGAGTCCGGCTACAAGGGGCGCATCAAGCTGGAAGGCGATCCGAAAGGCGCCACCGTGCTGATCCTCGGCGCCGGCCTTGCCGGCATGACAGCGGCGCTCGAACTGCGCCAGGCCGGCTACAAAGTGAAGATCCTGGAATACAACAACCGTGCCGGCGGCCGTAACTGGACGGTGCGGGGTGGCGACACTTTCAGCGAGCTTGGCGGCGGCAAGCAGACCTGCGAATTCGAAGAAGGCCTCTACGTCAATCTCGGCCCCTGGCGCATCCCCTACCACCACAACGGCCTGCTCGACTACTGCAAGCGCCTGGGCGTCAAGCTGGAACCGTTCCAGCAGATCAACCACAACGCTTTCCTGCACTCCTCGACCGCGTTCGGCGGCAAGCCCCAGCGCGTACGCGACATCAAGACCGACTTCCAGGGTCATACATCCGAGTTGCTGGCCAAGGTCACCCAGAAAGGCAAGCTGGAAGGCGACGTCACCAAGGAAGACCAGGAGATGTTGCTGGAAGCGCTCAAATCCTGGGGCGCGCTCGACAAGGATTACGCCTATGCCAAGGGCCTGACTTCCGCGGAGTATCGCGGCTACGAAAAAGATCCTGGCGGCGGTTTGGGCGCAGCACCGGTCCCCGGCGACCCGATCGGACTTTCCGATATCCTGAAGTCCAAACTCTGGGGCAGCCTCGCCAATTTCGCGCTGTATGAGTTCCAGACCACCATGTTCCAGCCGGTCGGCGGCATGGGCAAGGTCGGCGAAGCCTTCGCCAAGGAAGTCGGCGACCTGATCACCTTCAATGCGAAGGTGACCAAGATCGATCAAGACGAGAAAGGCGTCACTGTCACCTATGAGGACACAACAAAGCCTGGCGCCGTGCAGGAAGCCAGCGCCGACTGGTGTATCTGCACCATCCCGCTGACCATCCTGAGCCAGATCGAAGTCAAGGTCAGTGGCGCCATGCAGGCTGCGATCGCGGCCGTGCCCTACGCCTCGTCCGTCAAGGTCGGCTTGCAGTTCAAGCGCCGCTTCTGGGAAGAGGACGACCTCATCTTCGGTGGCGTGTCCTATACCGACCTGCCGATCACGCAGATCTCCTACCCGAGCACCGGCTTCAACACGACCGGCAAGGGCGTGCTGCTCGGCTGCTATACCTGGAATGGCCCGAACTCCTACGAATTCACGGCGCTGTCGCCACAGGACCGGGTCAAGCGCGCGGTCGAATATGGCAGCCAGATCCATCCGCAGTACAAGGATGAATTCGAGAACGGAGTCTCCTGGGCCTGGCATCGCTCTCCCTACACGCTGGGCTGCGCGGGCGACTGGACCGAAGAAGCCCGCCAGGAGCATTACGGCAACCTCTGCCAGCTGGACGGGCGCATCATGCTGGCCGGAGAGCACGCCTCCTACATTCCTGCCTGGCAGGAAGGAGCGATCCTGTCGGCCCTCAACGCCATCGGGCGCCTGCACAAACGCGTTCTGCAGGGGTGACGGCTGTAAGGCCCATCCCTCTTTCCCCCAATTTTGCAAGGCACGTCATCATGACTACCAAGACAAACCGGCCATTCGGCCTCGCCGCTGCCGCGGCATTCCTCACGCTTTCCAGCCCCGCCGCCTTTGCCGACTCGGCCGGTGCCACCTTTTCGACCGGCGACAAGTTCTCCCAGAAGACCGGGGAAGACATCTACGCCAACCTTTGCCAGGCCTGTCATATGGAGAAAGGTGAAGGGGCTGTAGGCGCAGGCAAGTATCCGGCGCTTGCCAAGAACACCAACCTGGAGTCGTCGGGCTATCCGATCTTTGTCATCCTGCATGGCCAGAAGGGCATGCCGCCCGTCGGCCAGATGCTCGACGACGAACAGGTCGCTGCTGTCGTGAACTATGTCCGCACGCATTTCGGCAACGACTACAAGGACGCCGCAACCGCGCAGGATGTGAAGGACGCCCGCTAACGAACCACGGAAGGTAGGCCCTCGGGACTCACCTTCCCCGATATTTTCAGCAAGAAGGAGAACACCGGCTATGAAAGCACGGACCGGCGCCGCTTTGGTTGCGGCACTGATGGCGATGACCGGCGGCGCGATGGCGCAGGACGTCGTACGTCACAAGATCCCGAACTCGGACTTCCCGATCTCCCAGGCGGTCGAAATCCCGGCAGGCAAGACCACCGTTTATGTCAGCGGGGCAGTGCCCTCGGTCGCCGACGAGAAAGCGGAAAAAGGCTCACTTGCCGCCTATGGCGACACCAAGACCCAGACCGTTTCGGTGTTGAAGTCGATCGAAAAAACGCTGGCCAGCCTCGACCTCAAGATGGGCGACGTCGTCAAGATGCAGGTCTTCCTGGTCGGCGATCCCGGCAAAGGCAGCAAGATGGACTTCAGCGGCTTCATGGAAGGCTACACGCAGTTCTTCGGCACCAAGGAACAACCGAACCTGCCGACCCGTTCGGTCTTCCAGGTCGCCGGTCTTGCGGCGCCAGGATTCCTCGTCGAGATCGAAGTGACCGCGGTCCGGCCATAAGCCGATCCGGCCTCGACGATGGGCTGCCGTGAGGCAGCCCATTTTCTTTGCCGATGACGAACGTCGGCTCCAGAGCGCCTAGTAGGTGACGACTATGCGCGTGTCGTTGATGCCGACCTCCCGGACGAGCGAATAGAACGTCGCGGCGTTGGCGATGGCGAGGCGCACGCAGCCATGCGAGGCTGGGCGCCCAAGTTGCCGTACAGCATTGGTACCATGCACGGCATAGCCGCCATTGTAAAAGACGGACCAGGGCATCGGCGAATTGTCGTATTTCTTGGAGTACCACATCTTGTGCAGACGCTTGGGTTTCCAGCTGCCGCTCGGAGTTACGTAACCCTTTCGAGCCGTTGAAACATCCCAGCGATACAGGACCTCGCCATAGCGGCTGACAGTCATCGTCTGCGTCGAGATGTTGACCCTTGCGACGAGGCCGTCGGCACGGCTCTCGGCTGCGCTTGCCAACAAAATCGCCCCTAAGACCCCTCCTAAAAGAACAGACTTCTTCATGAGTCTGGCCCCTCTCCCTACATTGCTTCCCCAGAATTTCGATCTCTCACTTTATCTTTCAAAGGTTAAAAGAACAGTGATCTGCATTACACAAGAGACCTAGTGCATTTGACCGGGATGTTGACGCGAACGTGAACCGTTTGCCGGCGCAAATCCTACGCAGGAGACACGGCTCGACTGGATCAACACGCGGGCTCTTGCAAGGCATGGCCTTTCCCTGCTCAATTTCCCGAATGACTGATCGACTCCTGCAATGCGTCGAAGCGCGCACCGATGACCTCGTCGCGCTGACCGCCGACCTGATCCGCTTTCCGACCGTGAACCCGCCCGGCGAGGCGTATCGCCCCTGTGCGGAATTCATTGCCGCCCGATTGAAGAAGCGTGGTTTTGGGGTTGAACTGATCCGTGGCGAGGGCACACCGGGCGACAATGACCGCTATCCACGTGTCAATGTGGTTGCGCGCTTTGATGGCCGCTCGCCCGGACCCACCGTGCATTTCAACTCGCACATCGATGTGGTCGAAGCCGGAGAAGGCTGGACGGTAGATCCCTTTGCCGGGGTGGTGAAGGATGGCCGCGTGTATGGACGCGGCGCCTGCGATATGAAGGGCGGCCTTGCCGCCTCCATCATCGCGGTTGAAGCCTTCATGCAGGCCTATCCGGATTTTCCTGGCGCCATCGAGATATCAGGCACGGTGGACGAGGAATCCGGCGGTTTCGGCGGTGTCGCCTACCTGGCCGGCAAGGGCTATTTTTCAAAACCCAAGGTCGATCACGTCATCATTCCCGAGCCACTCAACAAGGATCGCATCTGCCTTGGCCATCGCGGCGTCTGGTGGGCCGAAATCGAGACCTTGGGCGAGATCGCGCACGGCTCGATGCCTTTCCTCGGCGACAATGCGGTGCGCCACATGGGTGCTGTACTGGCGGCTTTCGAGGCCGACCTATTCCCCGCACTCGACCGGAAACAGACTTCAATGCCGGTGGTGCCGGAGGGCGCGCGCCGTTCCACCATGAACATCAATTCGATCCATGGCGGCCAGACGGAAGACTTCCGCCCGGGCCTGCCATCCCCCAACGTGCCGGATTCATGCCGGCTCACCATCGATCGCCGCTTCCTGCTCGAAGAAAAGCTCGACGAGGTGAAACGCGAGGTCATAGACATTCTCGATGGGCTGAAGCGCGATCGCAGGAAATTCGACTATCGCATCCGCGATGTCATGGAAGTGCAGCCGACCATGACCGAGCGCGGTGCACCAGTGGTCAAGGCGGTGGCCGAGGGCATCATGCAGGTGTTCGAACGTGAACCGGAATACGTGATTTCACCCGGTACCTACGACCAGAAACACGTTGCCCGTATCGGTCACCTGTTCGATTGCATCGCCTACGGCCCGGGCATTCTCGATCTCGCTCACCGGCCCGACGAATGGGTCGGCATCGAAGACATGGTGCAATCGGCCAAGGTCATGGCGATCGGGTTGAATGTGCTGTTGCGGAGTGGACGAAGCTAAAGCCGCAGCGCCGTGACCGACAGTTCCGGCCGCTGGTTGATCGTCTGGAACACCACGCAATAGCGTTCGGTGAGTTTCACCAGCGAATCGATGCGCTCCCGCGGTTCGTCGGTCTGCAACTCGATCCCCAGCCTTATCGCCCTGAATCCGACCGGCGCTTCCTTGGCGACGCCCAGGGTGCCACGAAAATCGAGATCGCCCTCCGCGGTTACCGTTGCCCCGTCCAGTCTGAATTCGAGCGCGGTCGCGACAGCCTTCAGCGTCACGCCAGCACAGGCGACGAGAGCCTCGAGCAGCATGTCGCCGGAGCACAACTCCAGCCCGCTGCCACCCGTTGCCGGGTGGAGGCCGGCTATTGCCAAGGCACGGCCCGTCTCCACCTTGCACGCGATCGACTGGTCTTCGATCGAACCTTTGGCACGCAAGGTGATGAACGCTTTTTCCGGTGTATCGCGATAGGCTTCCTTGAGGGGAGCCTGCAGTGTCTTGAGTGTTGCGGCATCCATAGTCACCCCTCCCGCCTGCAGCGCGTCACCGCCGGTCGTGGCGCACCGGATAGAGCCGGTATATTGGCACAAGATTTCCCCACCGGCATCATCGATGAAAACAAACGCGATTTACTCCGTTGGAATTTCACGCTTCTATCCCGCCCGAGCTAAACAAGCGGAATAATGAGGGGGACTTACGATGAAGCTCTGGAAGACGGTCTTGGCAGCCACCGCC
Source organism: Mesorhizobium sp. Pch-S (assembly GCF_004136315.1). Classification (NCBI taxonomy): domain Bacteria; kingdom Pseudomonadati; phylum Pseudomonadota; class Alphaproteobacteria; order Hyphomicrobiales; family Phyllobacteriaceae; genus Mesorhizobium; species Mesorhizobium sp. Pch-S. The sequence continues at coordinate 5,242,957 of NZ_CP029562.1, read as the reverse complement.
CTGGCGCTTGCTTCAGGCACGGCAGCCTTCGCCGCCCGCACCGACCTGGTGCTTGGCATGGTGCTGGAGCCGCCGCATCTCGATCCGACGGCCGGTGCAGCCGCCGCCATCCGCGAGGTCACTTATGCCAACATCTTCGAGGGTCTGACCCGCATCGGTCCCAATGGCGAGGTCTTGCCCGATCTTGCCGAAAGCTGGACGATTTCCGAAGACGGCAAGGTCTATACGTTCAAGCTGCACACGGGCGTCAAATTCCACGACGGTACCGATTTCGACGCCGCTGACGTCAAATTCTCGCTCAACCGCGCCCGCGCGGAAAACTCCCAGAACGCCCAGAAACAGCTGTTCGCAGCCATCGACACCGTCGACGTCGTGGATCCGGCGACCGTCAAGGTGACGCTGAAACAGCCGCAGGGTTCCTTCCTCTACAATATGGGTTGGGGCGATGCGGTCATCGTTGCGCCAGAAAGCGCCGACACCAACAAGGAAAAGCCGATCGGCACCGGCCCCTTCAAATTCCAGAACTGGGCGAAGGGATCCTCGGTCACGCTCGTGAAATCGGACAATTACTGGGGCGCTCCGGTCGCTCTCGACAAGGCCGAATTCCGCTTCATTCCGGATGCCTCCGCCGCGGTTCCGGCCATGCTGTCCGGCGACGTGCAGGCCTTCCCCAACATGCCGACCAGTGACAGCCTGTCCCAGTTCCAGTCCGATCCGCGCTTCAAGGTCGTCGTCGGCTCCACCGAGGGTGAAACCATCCTCGCCATGAACAACGGCAAGCCGCCCTTCGACCAGCTCAAGGTGCGTCAGGCGATCTCCTATGCGCTCGACCGCAAGGCCATCATCGACGGCGCTTCGGAAGGACTTGGCCAGCCGATCGGCTCGCACATGTCACCGTCCAGCAAGGACTACGTCGATCTGACCGGAACCTATCCGCACGACCCGGCCAAGGCGAAGGAACTTCTCAAGGAAGCCGGGTTGGCAAGCGGCACCAAGGTGACGCTGAAGCTGCCGCCCCCGCCTTATGCGCGCCTTGGTGGCGAGATCATCGCATCGCAGCTGCGCGACGTCGGCATCGAGGCCGAGATCATCCCGGTGGAGTGGGCGCAGTGGCTGGACCAGGTCTTCACCAAGAAAGACTACGACCTGACCATCGTTTCGCATGTCGAGCCCAACGACATCGGCATCTATGCGCGCAAGGACTACTATTTCAACTACCAGAACCCCGAGTTCAACAAGGTCATCGAGGAACTCGATCTCACCGCTGACGAGGCCAAGCGCAAGGAACTGCTCGGCAAGGCGCAGAAGATTCTTGCCGACGACGCCGTCGTGGGTTTCCTGTTCGAACTTCCGAAGGTCGGTGTCTGGGACGCCAAGATCGAAGGTCTGTGGCAGAATCAGCCGGTGCCGGCCAACGACCTCACCAAGGTGAAGTGGAACGACTGATCGGGTGACGTGACGACATCGGCATCCGATGACCGCCTATCTCCTCAAGCGCATCGCCATCGCCCTCGCCAGCTGGTGCTGGCCTCCATCGTCGTCTTTGCGGTGCTGGAGGTCCTGCCTGGCGATCCGGCACGCCTGATGCTCGGCATGAATGCAAGTGCCGAGCAGGTTGAGCAGGTGCGCACGCAGATGGGCCTGAACGATCCGCTGCTGCTGCGCTACCTGCACTGGATCGGCAACCTCGTCGTGCTCGATTTCGGCCGCTCCTACACCTATTCGGTGCCGGTGATCGACCTCGTGCGCGAGCGCGTCGCCGTTTCGCTGCCGCTGGCGCTGATCGCGCTTGCACTGTCGACGCTGATTGCCATTCCGGTCGGCCTTTATGCCGCTTCGCGCCAGGGCCGCTTTGGCGACACCGTCTCGATGGGCGTCTCGCAGATCGGCGTCGCCATACCCAATTTCTGGTTTGCGCTGCTTCTGATCTACCTCTTCGCAGTATGGCTGAAATGGGTGCCGGCGGGCGGTTTTCCAGGCTGGAACGCCGGTGTGTGGCCGGCGTTGAAGGCGCTTATCCTGCCCGCTATAGCCCTGGCATTGCCGCAGGCAGCAATCCTTGCCCGCGTGACCCGCCAGGCGCTGATAGAGGTCCTGTCGGAAGACTATATCCGCACGGCTCGCGCCAAGGGCATGCCCTATCGCGCTGTGCTCTGGCGACACGCGTTGCGCAACGCCATGATCCCGGTACTGACCATTCTCGGCCTGCAGTTCGCTTTCATGCTTGCCGGTACCATCATCATAGAAAACGTCTTTTACCTGCCGGGTCTCGGCAGGCTCATTTTCCAGGCTATCACGCAACGCGACCTGATCGTGGTGGAAAGCGTGGTCATGCTGCTGGTCGCGACCGTGATCCTCGTCAATCTACTCGTCGATTTTTCCTACGCGGTGGTCGACCCACGTCTGCGGGGGCGTTCTTGACGCTGCAAACGGAGATCCCGCGCGCGAATCTGGCCTCGCTGGCCAGCAGAGCCTTGCGCCACAAGTCCTTCATCGCGGGCTTCCTCGTCACCTTGCTGGTGGCGGGAATGGCCGCCCTCTCCTTCCTGTGGACGCCCTATGATGTCACCAGGCTGGTGATCTCCGACAAGTTGCAGGCCCCATCCGCGCTACACTGGTTCGGCACCGACCATTTCGGCCGTGACGTCCTGTCGATGATCATGATCGGTGCGCGCAACTCCATTGCCGTTGCCCTGGTTGCCGTCGGCATCGGTCTGGGTCTCGGCGTACCGCTGGGCTGCTGGGCCGCGGCGCGCGGAGGGCTCGTCGACGAAGCCTTGATGCGGCTGAACGATCTCGTCTTTGCCTTCCCGGCGTTGTTGTCCGCCATCATGATCACCGCGATCTTCGGTCCCGGCGCGATCAATGCCATCATTGCGATCGGCATCTTCAACATCCCGGTTTTTGCCCGCGTCGCCCGCGCCGGTGCGCTCGCCATCTGGCCTCGTGAATACATCCTCGCCGCCCGCGCCGCTGGCAAAAGCAAGGTCCTGATCACGCTGGAGCACATCCTGCCCAACATCGCGACCCTGCTTCTGGTGCAGGGCACCATCCAGTTCGCGCTGGGCATCCTGGCCGAAGCCAGCCTGTCCTATGTCGGCCTCGGTGCTCAGCCACCGATGCCGAGCTGGGGCCGCATGTTGTTCGAGGCGCAGACCCGCATGGCACAGGCACCCTGGATGGCGATCTTTCCGGGCATGGCCATCGTCATCACCGTCCTGGCACTGAACCTGTTGGGTGACGGCGCCGCCGATATCCTCGATCCGAAATCGCGGCGGCGCCGATGAGCCTGCTCGAGATCGAGAAGCTTTCGCTCGCCATCGGCAACAGGCCGATCCTGAACGATGTCGACCTCGCCGTTGCGCCCGGGGAGGTCGTCGGCCTGGTCGGAGAATCCGGCTCCGGCAAATCAATGACGGCAATGACCGTGATGCAGCTTTTGCCTTTCACGGCCAAGGCGACCGGCAACGTGCGCTTCGATGGGATCGACATCCTCGCCGCGACCGAGGACCAGATGTGCGCCTTGCGCGGCGATGACATCGGCATGGTGTTCCAGGAGCCGATGACCGCGCTCAACCCGGTCAAGACCATCGGCGAGCAGGTCGCGGAGGGCATCCGCTGGCACACCAGGGCAGGTCGCGCCGAGGCCGAAGACCGCGCCCGTAAAATCCTCGACAGGGTCGGGCTGCCGGAAAGCAGCTTCCCGTTGACACGCTATCCGCATGAACTCTCTGGCGGCCAGCGCCAGCGTGTCGTCATCGCCATAGCCTGTGCGCTGAAGCCGAAGCTGCTCATCGCCGACGAGCCGACCACGGCGCTCGATGTCGTGCTGCAGGCACAGATCCTCGACCTGCTGCGCGATCTCGTGCGCGAGAACAACATGGGCCTGCTGCTCATCTCGCACGACCTCGCCGTCGTCACCGAGATGTCGGATCGCATCACCATCATGCGCCATGGCGAGGTCATGGAAGCCGGCGAGACCGCTCGGACCTTGTCCGGACAGGTACACCCTTATACGCGGCAGTTGGCCCTGGCTTCGATGCATGTGCCCAAACGCTCCCCCGCCCGACCCGGTATCGACAAGGCGGCGCCTCTCGTCTCGGTCGAGAACGTCTCGCGTCTCTATCCAGGTCGCCGCACATCCTTCTTTGGCCGTGGCGCTCCTGTCCACGCCGTCGACGATGTCTCGCTCAACATTGCACCGGCGCAGTCGGTCGCGCTGGTCGGTCGCTCGGGTTGCGGGAAATCCACACTGGCGCGCATGATCCTGGCGCTCGACAATCCAAGTGCCGGCGCAATCCGGTTCCGCGGCGAGACGATCTCCCACCGCAACGAAGCGGAATTGAAACCGGCTCGGCGCGACATGCAGGCCGTGTTCCAGGATCCCTACGGCTCCTTCGATCCGCGCCAGAAGGTCGAGAAACTGGTCGCCGAACCGCTGCACCTGCTGGAAAAGAAGCCGGCCCCCGCAGAACGTCGAGAGATGGTGGCGCATGCGTTGAACGAAGTGGGTCTTGGGCCCACCGATCTCGACAAGTATCCGCACGAATTCTCGGGCGGCCAGCGGCAGCGCCTGTCGATTGCCCGCGCCATCATCACGCGGCCAAAACTGATCGTTGCCGACGAGCCGGTATCTGCCCTCGATGTATCGATCAGAGCCCAGATTCTGGACCTGTTCGCCGACCTGAATGGTCGCCTGGGTATCGCCTACCTCTTCATCACACATGATCTTGCCGTGGCTCGGGCGATCACCGACGAGGTGCTGGTCATGCACGAGGGGCGGATCGTCGAACGCGGCGCGACGAGGGATATCCTCGATCGCCCGCAATCGGAGGCGGCGCAGGCTCTGGTCGCCGCGGCACCCGACCTGCATCGCGCAATCGCCAGAAAAATGCAGGAACAAGGCTGAACGGCTGCATCGACAGATGCCGGCTAGATCATCTGGAACTCGCCGGTTTTCTTGAACCGGGCATAGGCCTCGATGCTGCGTGCCATGTTGGGCAGCAGGTCAGGCAAGGCTTCAGGCGCGAACCAGCCGACGGCGCTGCTCTCGTCATCCATGACAGTTGCCTCACCCCTGAACGAGCGTGTGTAGAAGATCAGCGCGAAGAACTGGGTCCGGTCGCCGTTCGGAAACTCGAAGGTTTCGTAGCGAGGATGGCTGGCGAAGGCGAAAGGTTTCACATCCTGGACCGTCAGCCCGGTTTCCTCGGCGACCTCGCGAACGATGATCGTTTCGATGTTCTCGCCTTCTTCCGCACTGCCGCCCGGCAATCCCCAGATGTCGAAGTCGGTTCGTTTGTGCAGAAGGATACGACCGTCGTCGCGCTCGATGACGATACGTGCGCCGGGCACCAGAACCAGGCGATTGCCGACCAGTTGCCGCAACCGTCCGAGATAGCTGTCGGCAAAACTCAAGCAGCAGCCCTCATCGCCCCTTGACCGACCTTACGACTTCACCACGTCGACCGGACTGATGTCGAGCAGTTCGAGCGTGCGGCGCAGCAGCTTCACCTCGTTATCGGCAAGGTGATGATCGGCCTTGGCGATTTCGGCCATATGTTGGGCGAGCAGGCGCCGACGTTCGACATCAAGATCGCGGAACATCGCGATTGCCTGCGAACCATTGGTCTCGTAGCCATATTCGTTGAGGTATTCGATCACCGCATCGACACTGTCTTCCGGGATGCCGAAGGAACCGGAACAGATGCGCCGGAATGCTTCCATTTCGCTTTCCGAGACCGAGCCATCGGCGAGGATCATGCGAAACAGCATCAGGAGTTCGGCCGAGAGCACGGGATCGTCCGCGACCTTGCGCACGCCAGGGTCACCTTCGAAGATCGAACGAATCCTGTCCAGCAGCGCAGTCGCCATCGCGGTCCTCCCGAATCGATGTTCATTCCTAGCGCATGACCCCGAAAATCGGAATCGATTTTCGGAAAGGGGCGCGGCCTGCGCCACCCGGGGTGGCGTAGGCCACCCGTCATGCGCCAAATCAAAGGGCTAGAGCGACCTTTGCGCGTCCAAAAGGACGCGCGGCGCTCCAGCGTGGTTTGGCCCTTGCGCAAACGGGCCTGCTATGATCGAACGCCGCAGTCCGCCTGATTGTTCCCTTTGCATGGCGCCTTCCCGCCGATGATCGACCTCTCCATTCAAACCATAGCCATGCTCGGCCTCGCCGCTTTCGTGGCCGGCATCATCGATTCCATCGCTGGTGGTGGCGGGTTGATCACGATTCCGGCGCTGCTTCTGGCCGGCTTCTCGCCGATCGAGGCGCTCGGCACCAACAAGCTGCAGGGACTATTCGGTTCGGGCTCTGCAACACTGGCTTATGCAGCAAAGGGCCAGGTCGACCCGCTGAAGCAATGGCCCTCGGCGCTGATGTCCCTGGCAGGCAGTGTACTCGGCGCGCTCGCTGCAACCGTCGTGCCGGGCGATATCCTGCGCGCCGCCCTACCCCTCATCCTGATAGCCATAGCGCTCTATTTCGCGCTCAAGCCGAACATGAACGATGTCGACCGGACCGAACGGTTGTCGCCTTTCCTGCTCGGATTCACCGTCATCCCGGCGATCGGCTTCTATGACGGACTGTTTGGTCCGGGTGCTGGTTCCTTCTTCATGATGGCCTTTGTGGCACTCGCCGGCTACGGCGTGCTGAAAGCCACTGCCCACACCAAGCTGCTCAACTTCGCCTCCAACATCGGCGCCTTTGCAGTTTTCGCCACGGTTGGCGTGATCGTCTGGAAGGTTGGCATCGTGATGGGCATCGCCCAGTTCCTGGGAGCAAGGCTCGGAGCAAGCCTTGCGGTCCGCGTCGGCTCCAGGTTGATCAAGCCGTTGCTGGTGCTGACCTGTGTTGCACTTGCCGCGAAGCTCCTGGTCGACCCGGCCAACCCGTTGCGCGTCCTGATTGGGATCTGACGCAACCGCTGATAGAATTGCGCTGCACGAATCATGTGGAGAGGGTCCAGACATGAATCTCAGCGCACCTACCCAAATCGTCTTCATCATCACCGTCGTCATCGCCGTCATCGCTCTTTTGATGGGGCTTGGCGTGTTCAGCCTTGGCGCGATCTCGGCCTTCTGGGTCATGACACTCGCCTACGTGATCCTGGCGGTTGCCTGCCTGCTGCGCGGCGCCTGACAGGAGCAGACGAGCGGTTCTTTCGGTTTCGGCGGGCAACCGCTATGCTTCTGTGCTCAGGAGATGGCGATGGCTGCCGAAACCAGGTCCACGGACGAAGAAGCGTTTCCGCAGAAGTTTGTCGTGCTGCGCCGGTCTCCGGCACCAGCGCTACAGTCTGTCGTCACCGATATCTGCGGCTATCGTGAAACGGCCGGCGGACACTATCGTCAAGTCGAGTATGCCCCGCTTGCAGTGCCGCTGGTCATCAATTTCGAAGCGCCTTTTGCGATCGCGCTCGGCCGCACACCGGACGAACACGACCGTTACGACAGTTTCGCCGCCGGCCTTTATGCCGGGCCTGTACTGATCGATTCGTTCGGCCACTGTTGCTGCCTGCAGGTGAATTTCACGCTTGCTGGCGCGCGTTCTTTCTTTCGGATGCCGCTCAGTGAGCTGACAGACCGCATGGTGCCGTTGGACGACGTCCTGGGGCCGGACGGTCATGCGTTGCGCGAAATGCTCGGCAACGAACCCGACTGGGGCCGTCGCTTCGACCTGGTTGAAGCCTTCATCATCCGCAGATTGGCTGCCGCACCGATACAGGGGCCGCAAGTCGCGTGGGCGGTGGAGCAGGTCCTGGAAAACGGCGGTCAGGCCCGCATCGGCGCGATCGCCAGTGAGCTTGACTGGAGCCGCAAGCACCTCGCTGACCGCTTCCGCGACGCCACTGGCATGACGCCCAAGACACTGGCGCGCATGGTGCGTTTCAACCGTGCCCTCGAACTGTCGCGCCGGGGCGACGGCAACTGGGCAGGCATAGCCGCTGACTGCGGTTATGCAGACCAGGCGCATCTGGCACGCGAATTCCGCGACTTCGCAGGCACGACTCCGAGCACGCTTTCGGCCTGATCCACAGCTCACCGAGGCCCGACCTCAAGCCAGGTAACATTTGTTCAAGACGCTCCGTTGCGTCCTTGCCAGGATGGCTCATCGACCAACCTGACAGGAGAATGCAATGTTCGTCGAACCGCCTCGCCTCTACCCCGTCATGCGCTTTCGCGACGCGCCCGCCATGATCGACTGGCTGGACAAGGCCTTTGGTTTCACTGTCCATGCCCGCTATGGCGAAGGCGAGATCATCCAGCATGCCGAACTCGCGCTCGGTTCGGCCATGATCATGCTCGGTTCCTCGCGCTGCGATCGCTTCGGCGAGATCGTCGGCGAACCTGGCCCCAACGGGCGTTCCATCTACATAGCCGTCGATGACGCAGACGCCGCTTTCCTGCGCGCCGAAGCAGCAGGCGCCGAGATCCTGGAAGGCCTGACGGATCGCGGCTATGGCAGCCGCGAATTCATCTGCCGCGATCCGGAGGGCAATGTCTGGTCGCTCGGCACCTACTGGCCAAAAAGCAACGACAAGCCGAACTGATACGTCGGCATCTGTTCCCTGAAAGGGCGTGGCGCGCCCGGATTTCGCGCCGGGTAACTCACTTGCCCGGCGCGAAATCCGCCATGCCGCCTTCAACTCGAGGGGCTCTACCGCGCCAGGGAGAACAGCGCATCGCAGTCGAGATGTGTCTCCAGCGCAGCTGCGATGTCGTCCAGTGCCGCTTCGACATTTGCCCTGTAGTCGATGCCGCCACCGGCGATCCCGAGGCTTTCCAGAAAGCGAGCGCGGAAGGCATCCGCGCCGAACAGCCCGTGCAGATAGGTGCCTAACACCTTGCCATCGGCGGAAACGGCGCCGTCCGGGGCGTTGTTGATGATCGTTGCCGGGCGCCGGCAATCCGGCCCGGTGGTGCGACCGAGATGGATTTCATAGCCTTCCAGCGGCAGGTCGAACACCGCAGAACGCGCATTGCTGGTGCGCACGGTCTTTTCCGGCTCCATCACGGTCTCGACATCGAGCAGGCCCAACCCCTCGGTTTCGTGCACGCTGCCCTCGATACCTTGCGGATCGCGAACGACACGACCGAGCATCTGGAACCCTCCGCAGATACCCACAACATGACCGCCGCGCCTGATATGCGCGGCAAGGTCGCGATGCCAGCCTTGTTCGCGCAGATGCAGGAGATCGCCGATGGTCGACTTTGAACCGGGGATGACGACGAGCCCGGCATCGACCGGCAGCGGCTTTCCAGGTGGCACGAACACCACTTCGACCTGCGGTTCGGCCTTCAACGGGTCAAGGTCGTCAAAATTGGCAATGCGCGACAACATCGGCACGGCGACCTTCAGTGCGCGCTTCTCGCCTGCCGCCAGCCGTTCGAGCACCACCGAATCTTCAGACGGCAATCGCGACGCCGCCTTCAGCCAGGGCACTACGCCGAAGCAACGCCAACCCGTGAAGCCTTCGATAGCCTTGATACCATCATCGAACAGCGTGACATCGCCGCGAAATTTGTTGATGAGGTAGCCGGCGATCATGCGCCTGTCTTCCTCCGGCAGGATCAGATGTGTGCCCGCCACCGAGGCGATCACCCCGCCCCTGTCGATGTCGCCGACGAGCACCACCGGCACATTGGCGCGTGTGGCGAAACCCATATTGGCGATGTCACGGGGCCTCAGGTTGATTTCCGCAGGCGAACCGGCGCCTTCCACTATGACGAGATCGGCGTCCTCGTTCACCTTCTCCCAGGAGTCGAGCACCGCCTCCAGCAGGCGGCCCTTCATCGTCTGGTAGTCCCTCGCGCGCGCCTCCCCGAACATCCTGCCCTGAACGATCACCTGCGAACCGATGTCGGTCTGCGGTTTCAGCAGCACAGGGTTCATGTGCACGGTGGGTGCAGCGCCGCAAGCCAGAGCCTGCAGCCACTGTCCTCGTCCGATTTCGCCGCCGCTGGCTTCACCTGGGATCTCGGCCACCGCCGCATTGTTCGACATGTTCTGCGGTTTGAAGGGACGCACCTTCAGCCCACGCTTCTGCGCCGCGCGGCAGAGCCCGGCGACCAGCACCGTCTTGCCGACATCCGAGCCCGTGCCCTGAAGCATGATCGCGCGCGCCATGATCACGCCACTCCGCCGGTAATGGTCGACTTCGCGGCCAATGGACCGCCGCGCCAGAGATAGAGCGCAAGAAGCGGCTCGACTCCGGTTTTCATGGCGTGATTGATGTCGGAAGGATGATGGATGATCTCGCCGGCACCGCGCACCAGGAAGTCTCCCTCGCCTTTGCGCCAGCCGGTGCCGCCGGTCAATGGGATATAGATCTCCTCGGCCTCATGATGATGGTCCGGATAGACGAGCTCTGGCCCAAGGATCAGGAAACCGCCGGCTGCATTGTCATTGGCAAAATGACCGCGCGTGCCGAAGACCTCCAGCCAACCGTAGTTGTCGAGAAAATCGGGGCCGAAATCCTCTCTTGTGTAGGTCTGGCCCCAGCGGAGCAGCTGTCGGTTGTCTGCCAGCAGGCGCACCAGCGGCTGAGCCATATCCGGCGCGATTTCGCGGATGCGATCGAGATGGCCGATGCACGGCACCGTCTTCGGTTCGAGCGGGCGCAAGGGCATCGACCAGTCGATGGTAGTTGCCGCGTCGTGCGCAATGGAAGCATCTTCAAGCTGCAGAAAGGCGTGGAACGCCTGCAGCAGCTCTTCAAAATTCGTCGTCACCACACGCTCCGCTCTCGTATATATGCACAGCCGCTTTGCCTCGCCTCTTCGCTGGATTGATCCCTAAGGTCGGGTTGCGCGGGCGCATCATTGGTCTAGATTGCAGTCCACGCATAGCCAAAAACGACATATCCGGGAGGACGCCATGGATACCGTCACGACGGCGGCCAGCGGTCAGTTCGAACTCAACGAAGACCAGCGCGCCATTCAGACCATGGCGGAAGCCTTTGCCGACGAGCGTGTCGCCCCGAACGCGCTCGAATGGGATCGGGCCAAGCATTTTCCGGCCGACGTAATCCGCGAAACCGGACCGCTCGGCCTCGGCGGCATTTATGTTCGCGACGACGTCGGCGGCTCGGCTCTCGGCCGGCTCGATGCCGTGCTGATCTTCGAAGCGCTGTCGCGGGCCTGCCCCGCCTTCTCCTCCTTCATCTCGATCCATAACATGGCGGCGTCGATGATCGACCGCTTCGGCAATGACGAACAGCGCCAGCGCTTCCTGCCGAAACTGACGTCGATGGAATGGCTGGCCAGCTATTGCCTGACCGAGCCGGGCTCGGGGTCCGATGCCGCGGCCTTGAAGACCAGGGCGAGCCGTTCCGGCGGCAATGGTTCCGACTATGTCGTCAACGGCACCAAGCAATTCATTTCGGGTGCAGGCGATTCCGACGTCTATGTCGCCATGGTGCGCACAGGCGAGGATGGCCCCAAGGGCATCTCGACGCTGATCGTACCCAAGGACGCCCCGGGCCTTTCTTTCGGCGCCAATGAGCACAAGATGGGCTGGCACATGCAGTCAACCCGCACCGTGATCTTCGAGGATTGCAAGGTTCCTGCGGAAAACCTGCTGTCCGACGAAGGCATGGGTTTCAAGATCGCCATGGCCGGTCTCGATGGCGGCCGGCTGAACATCGCCGCGTGCTCGCTCGGCGGCGCGCAGTCGGCGCTCGACAAGGCATTGACCTATACCGGCGAACGCAAGGCCTTCGGCTCCGCCATCAACCAGTTCCAGGCCCTGCAGTTCCGGCTGGCCGACATGGAGACGGAACTGCAGGCCGCGCGCATCTTCCTCTATGCGGCGGCCTCCAAACTGGACGCCAAGGCGCACGATGCCTCGAAATGGTCGGCCATGGCCAAGCGCTTCGTCACCGACACCGGTTTCGAGGTCGCCAACCAGGCGCTGCAGCTGTTCGGTGGCTATGGCTATCTGCAGGACTACGGCGTCGAGAAGCTGGTGCGCGACCTGCGTGTCCACCAGATCCTCGAAGGCACCAACGAGATCATGCGCGTGATCGTGGCGCGGCATTTAATTGGGAGGCAGTAGGCAATCGGCAGTCGGTAATAGTGCGATTGTTGTTGCCTCGAGCCAACGTGACCCGCTTTTTCTTCCCGACTGCCGATTGCCTACTGCCGACTGCCTGCCCACAATTCCGGAGGAACTCCCCAATGACCACCATCGCCTTCATCGGCCTCGGCAACATGGGCAATCCCATGGCCGCCAATCTCGTCAAGGCCGGCCACAAGGTCATCGGCTTCGATCTCGTTCCGGAAAATCTCGCACTGGCGAAGGAGCATGGTCTGACCATCGCCGAGGATGGCCAGAGCGCGGTCAAGGAAGCCGACGTCGTCATCACCATGCTGCCGGCCGGCAGGCATGTGCTGTCCGTCTATGGCGAAATCGCGCCCTGGGCGCCGAAGGGTGCGCTGTTCATCGATTCCTCCACCATCGATGTGGAGTCCGCACGCAAGGCGCACGCGATTGCCCGCGAAAACGGGCTTCTCTCCATCGACGCACCGGTTTCGGGCGGCACCGGCGGTGCTGCCGCGGGCACCCTGACTTTCATGGCTGGCGGTTCGAAGGAGGCTTTCGACCGCGCCGAGCCGATCTTGCAGCCGATGGCTGGTCGTATCGTCCATTGCGGCGAGGACGGCGCGGGCCAGGCTGCCAAGATCTGCAACAACATGATCCTCGGCATCTCGATGATCGGCGTGGCCGAAGCCTTTGTGCTGGGTGAAAAGCTCGGTCTGTCACACCAGGCGCTTTTCGATGTCGCGTCGACATCATCCGGACAGTGCTGGTCGCTGACCACCTATTGCCCTGTGCCTGGCCCGGTTCCTGCGTCTCCGGCGAATCGCGACTACAAACCAGGATTTGCGGCAGCCCTGATGCTGAAAGACCTGAAGCTCAGCCAGGAAGCCGCTCAGGCTGCAGGTGCCGCGACCCCGCTGGGAGCCGAGGCCGCACAGCTTTATGCACTCTTCAACGCACAGGGCGGTGGCGGTGTCGATTTTTCCGGCATCATCAATTTTCTGCGCGGGTCGAACGGATAAGCCATTCTATCTGCTCAATTTTCTTAAAATACGTCTCAAAAAATCGGCAAATTTAGATTTGCTTAAGCTCTCGCTAACCACGCGGTAACGATGTGCCTGTAGAACGGAACTCAAGGCGGACGAAACGCTCTGCCCCGCGCTCCGGATCAGGTCTCGCGTACCGGAGCCGTTAGTTTCGCAGGTTCTTAGTAGCGAAACGCCATGCGTATCTGGCAAAGCCGCGTTCCCCGAGGGCGCGGTTTTTGCCGTTGGGAAGCCGTGGGTCCCGCGCGAGACAAACCCACATCTGGAAGCCGCGTGATCATCTCGCCAATCGCTTGAAATTTGCCTTCACGCGCTGACTTGCCGGTCTGAGTGCGGCATTCACCGACCGCTCCAGCGCGACACCATTCAGCATCGACGGCGCCTGGCCGGTCATCACTTCGGGCCAGAAGCGGCTCCACGAGTCGATCATAGACAATTGCGCGGCCGCTACGCCCTCGGCGACGGCGGCCACCTTCTCGGAAATCGCGCGCACGCTTTCGTCGCGCCAACCCAGGCCGCTCGCTTCCGCAGCCATCACCGGCAGCCGCAGCATCACGACGGCAGGGGCAAGCATCAGGTCGGCAACGGCCTTGGTGCCCGCTGGCTGGCGGGCTCTCTTTCGAGAATTGCTTTTCACGGGATGATCCAGGTTGATGGGACTTGCCTGAAATGGCGAATGCAAAAGCCGGCGGATCGTTCCGCCGGCTTCCTGCGACAAACTGTCAACTCCGACTATGCCTTGCGCAGATCTTCCTTGGCCAGATCGAGCGCCTTGCCAAGACGTTCGCAGCACATGTCGATCGTGTCGCGCGTCCAGATCAGCGGCGGCGACAGGATCATCGTATCACCCGTAGCGCGCAGCATCAGGCCGTTGGCAATGGCGTGGTCGCGAACGGTGACAGCTGCGCTTCCAGCCGGCGAGTACCGTTCCTTGGTTGCCTTGTCCCTGACGATTTCAATGCCGCCCATCAGACCGATCGAACGGACCTCGCCAACCAGATCATGGCCGGCAATGCGTTCCTGCAGGGCCTTGGCAAAATAAGGCCCTGTCTCATTCTTCACCCGTTCGACCAGCCCCTCCTTGGCGATGATGTCCAGGTTGGCGATCGCCACAGCGCAGGCTACCGGATGACCGGAATAGGTATAGCCATGGTAGAACTCGCCACCCTTCTCGATCAGCGTCGTGGCGACACGATCGCCGACCAGCAGCGCCGACAGCGGCTGATAGCCGGAGGTCAGTGCCTTGGCGGTGGTGATGGTGTCCGGCTGGATGCCGTAGTAGTCGGCGGCAAACCATTCACCCGTACGACCATAACCGGTGATCACTTCGTCCAGCATCAGCAGTACGTCGTGCTTGCGGCAGATGCGCTGGACTTCCGGCCAATAGCTTGCCGGCGGGATCTTGACGCCACCGGCGCCCATGATCGGCTCGCCAATGAAGGCCGCGACATTTTCAGCCCCTGCCTCGAGGATCGCGTCTTCGACCGCCTTGGCGGCACGCAGGCCGAAATCATGATCGCTCTCGCCGGGCAGCGCCAGTTCGTAGGCATAGGGCATCATCACGTGGACGATGTTTGGCACCGCACCGCCGAGTTGGCTGTGCATGCCTTCCATGCCGCCGAGCGAAGTACCGGCCACGGTCGAACCATGGTAGGCATTCTTGCGCGAAATGATGCGGTTCTTTTCCGGCTTGCCTTCCAGCGTCCAGAAATGACGCACCAGCCGAAGCGCCGTGTCGTTGGCTTCCGAGCCCGACGAGCCGTAGAAGACCTGGCTCACGCCCTTTGGAGCGATCTCGGCCAGCCGCTTGGAGAGCAGCACCGGCGACGGTGTCGAGCACTTGAAGAAGGAATTGTAGTAAGGCAACTCCTTCATCTGGGCGTAGGCGGCATCGGCCAGTTCGTCGCGACCGTAGCCGACATTGACGCACCAGAGGCCGGCCATGCCGTCGAGAATTTCGACGCCTTCGGAATCATAGATGAATGGCCCCTTGGCGTGGGTGATGATACGCGAACCGGCACCACGCAGTTCCTTGTGGTCGGTAAAGGGGTGCAGATGATGCTCGGCATCGATCTGCTGAAGCTGCTTCAGCGAAAAATTCTGATAAGTCATTGAGTTGGCCTTTCCTTTTGAATCAACCCGGCAACAACCGGAGACGGATTCTCAAAGGGCGGAAGGCGGCGAATAACCGATGCGGGCGCACAGTCGCAAAAGCTCGGTATGGCGCGTGCGCGGCGAAGGCGTCACGGCGATATCGAGCTTGCGAGGATGGGCCACTACAGCGCGCATGAGCATACTCTAGCCGACCCTGTGACGGCTGTTCAACCCACCACGCATGGCCACCACACTGGCGACCATGAGAACAAGGCAGATCACCCCCAATGTCGCCGGCAAACCGGCTGCGCCGAACAGGGACATGGCGCCACCGGCAAGCGGCGGCATGACGATGCCACCAACGCCCCACATCAGCGAAAAGGCAGCGTTGCCGGCAATGAGGGCCTGGCCCGTGAAACGCTCGCCGAGTTCGATGATGGTCATTGTGTAGATGCCGTAGGATACCGCACCAAGAACGAACAGGAACGGCCAGATCAATGGCGTGGTGATCATCATTGGCAACAGTGCGCAACCCGCCAACGTTGCCACGACGCAGCCCAGCCGCACGGCCTGCGCCGAAAGCCGCTCTGCCAGCAGGCCGAGCGGCACCTGCATGGCGATGTTGCCGGCGATCATCGCAGTCAGCAACGCCGACATGCGCGCCTCGGCGATGCCGAAATGCGTGCCGTAGACCGGCAGAAGCGCCAACACCGCCTGCTCGAATCCTGCAGCCACGACCACCGCCACAAGCAGGAGCACGGCCAATGGCATGAAGCCCAAAACCGAAACGTGGTGACCGGTCTGGTCGACCCTGGGCAACTTGGGCAGGACCAGCGCAAGACAACTGCCGCAGAGGACGAAGGCAACGATGCCCACCAGAAACGGCGCCCAACCCTCGGTGCCGACCAGCAGCAGACACAATGGCCCTGTGGCAAAACCTGCGGAGATCAGCGTGGAATAGACGCCCATGATGCGCCCTCGCCTCGCCGGCGGCGCCAGCGCGATCATCCACACTTCGCTCAGCACATAGAGCGGATTGGTGACGACACCGATCATGAAGCGCAGCGGAAACCAGGCGTAGACATTGTAGGTCAGGCCGACGAGCGCCAGTGCCAGCGCCGAGAGAGCGGCACAGGTCAGCGCCGTGCGCCCGGCCCCGAACCGCCGTGTCAATGACGGGATCAATGGTGAGGATACGATGAAGCCGATCGGCGTCATGGCCGCGGAAAGGCCGATCATCGCCGGCGACACGCCTTGCCGCTGCAGGATGAAAGACAGCAGTGGATAGGTGAGGCCCTGCGCGATGGCGAAGACCGACACGGTCGCGATCACGCCCGCGATCGCAGCCCAATTGGTCGTCAACTCATTCTCGCAGCGCTCTGCAGCGGCCATCATCCCTCCCGACCGCGCCCATCTTCGGGGTCAACGGTGTCCGGGTGCTAGCCGTTCATCACAACGGTGGAAAGGGCCGCATAGGCAAGATCGCTTGCTCCACCCCGGGAGTTGTCTTTGGCCATGACGCATCACGGGAAATAGCGCGCCAGTGCTCCCTTCCTGCCCTGAGCGTATGGCTTCAGCCAGCTGTCGTCGATGCGCAGACCATCGTCGGCCGACGGTCCTTTGCCCAGCGTGCGCCGCCAGGCGCGGAACTTGTAATGATCGAACACGTCCAGACAATGTACCGCGTAGGCGGCCGCGAACGTCTTGTCTCCCTCGACGATGACGAGGTTCTCGTCGTTTTCGTAGGAAGCCTTGTAGCCGAGGTTGTGGCTGCCCGTGATCACCGTGGCGTTGTCTTCCATCGGGTCGATGATGACGATCTTGTCGTGGACGATGGCATGGCCGATCGTCAGCACTTCGGCTTGGAAATCCGTCGCGATAGAGGCTCCGGTCAGGTTCGCGGCGCGTACGATGGAAACATTCGGCATCTCCCATACCTTCTCGGGGAATACGAACGGCGACTTGCCGTCATTGTTGGATTTGCGCGTGACCGGGTCCCGCGTCGACGGCACGTAGTTCGGCATCGCTGCCTGATCGCTGATTGCACCCTGCACGATCAGGTCACGATTTGCCCTGGCGGCGGCAACGGCTTCGGCAACGATCGAATTGTCGCCACGGCGCGAGGGATTGAACACCAGGAACAGCACGGCCTTCCGGGCCGCCCGGATGCGGTTGAACACATCTTCCAGATCGACCGGCCGAACCGACAACGTCTTCTTGTTGCGGTCCGGATCGTTCGGCGAGAACCATATTGTCATGCCGTCGACGGGTGCACTTTGGCCGTTCAGCGGATTGGCGATGTGATTGTCTTTGCGAAATGTCGCGCCCTGCGTCTGGATGGCGTGACCCGGTGCATCCTCGCGCTGCGGCGCTGGAAACACGTCGGCCTTCATCCGCTCCCAGTAATCGTTGAAAATGCTCGCCATTTCCGGATCATCACGAATGAATGCATTGTTGGACTGGCCGCAGATGCCGGTCGTCGTCCAGTTGGTCGAGCCAGTCATCACAGCCTGCGGCACACCATGCCTGTCGCGATAGACCGCGAACTTGTTGTGGCCGATATGGTTGTTGTTGAAGAGCCGGTCGGTCACCGTCACGCCAGCATCGCGCAGTGACTTGCGATAGGGTGCATTGCCGAAATCCCATTTCTTGGTCTGCGTATCCTTGCCGGAATTCGACAGGATCACCTCGACATTGTCCTTGGCCGCGATGATGGCATTGCGCAGCGCATCGTCGCCAAGTTCATAGAGTGCCAGCCGCACCGATCCGCCTTCGGCCTTTGCCCGCGCCATCAGGCTGGTCAAGACGTCGGGCACATCGCCGTGGAGATAGGCGCGGATCTTGCTGTTGCGGTCCTGCAGCTCTTCCCGGATCTTATCGCGCTGGCCGACCTTGATGCCTGCCTCAGCCAGCGCGCGCGACATCCATTGCGTCGACAATACGCCATTGGTGAAGGCGACGCGCGCCTTGCCGAACATCGAACCAAGGAAGATCGTCGGGCTGACTGCCCCCTGCCCCAGATAGCCGAGCGGCCGCTGCGCGCCGGTATAGGTGCGCCTTCCATCGACCTCGGGGGGGCGAACAGGCACCGGGTCCAGCCCGGCCTTCATGGCGCCCACGGGACGCACGCGATAGGCGATCATTTCGCCATCGGGCCGCATGGTCAGGCTGTCACGCCGCCGACGCACCGTGAGGTCACGCCAGAAGGTCTTCTGCACCGGCCATACGCCGGTATCCTGAGGAATCCAGTCCTTGTTGCGTTGTCCCTTGAATGGCACCCAGGAAGCCAGGCAGCGCTCTTCCCCCGTGTCGGGATAGAGCCGTACGAGCTCGAAACCGAGGCAGCCCGGAATCATGCCGTCGACATCCCAGGCGATGAATGCGACCTCGTTGTTGGTCGCCGCCCGCACCCGTACCACATCGGCCATGACATCCTCCCCAGGCTGGCACCGGAAAAGCATGAAGCGAGGCCGAGACCACGCAATCCGTCCGAAAGATTCCGGCGCGCGGGCACTCTAGACCGTTCTCATGGCGCGACTGTAACGCCGTTCACATTGGCTTGCGCTGATTTTCGACCGTCCGCCAAACACTGCTGACAGGACAGATGTCATGTCGCTTTGCTTGCTCTAGTGGTCGCCGCCTCCGCAATGGCGGATCGGCCGGCGGTCCATTATGCGGCGATAAAATCGCATGAGGATTACCATGACCGCCGCGCTGCACCCCGCCGAACCGGCCCTGGCCACCGATCGCGCCCGTCGTGGCGGACGCGCCGGCAAGCGCGCCGCTGGCGCCGCCGCCTTCGATCAGCCAGCCTTCCGGCAGCTCAAGATTCCTTTCGCGCCGACCAGGCTGATCTCCGACGACGAGCTGGAATCGATCCACCTCGCCTCGTTGCGCGTGCTCAAGGAAATCGGCGTCGACGTGCTGCACGATGAAGCCCGACGCATCATGAAAGCGCACGGCGCCGATGTGCGCGAAGGCGAGTTCCGCGTCCGTTTCGATGCGGACATGATCCTCGAGCTGATCTCCCATGCGCCCAGCGAATTCACCATTCATGCCCGCAATCCGGCACACAATCTGCGCTTCGGCGGGAACAACACGATCTTCGCGCAGATGGCCTCGGCGCCCAACTGTTCCGATCTCGACAGCGGTCGCCGGCCGGGCAACCAGCGCGACTATCGCAATTTCCTCAAGCTCGCGCAGATGCACAACATCTTGCAGATGACCGGCGGCTATCCGGTCGAGCCGATCGACATCCACCCGTCGGTCCGGCATCTCGAATGCATCCGCGACCTCGCGATCCTGACCGACAAGGCCTTCCATGCCTATTCCCTCGGCAAGGAACGCAATGTCGACGGCATCGAGATCGCCCGCATCGCACGCGGCATCTCGCGCGAGCAGATGATGGAAGAGCCGTCGCTCTACACCATCATCAACACCAACTCGCCGCTGAAGCTCGATGTCCCGATGATGGAAGGCATCATCCAGATGTCGTCCATGGGCCAGATCGTCGTCGTGACGCCGTTCACCCTTTCAGGCGCCATGGCACCCGTTACGATCGCCGGCGCGCTGGTCCTGCAGAATGCCGAAGCGCTTGCCGGCATCGCCTTCACCCAGATGGTCCGCAAAGGCGCGCCGGTGGGTTATGGCGGGTTCACCTCCAATGTCGATATGAAGTCCGGCGCACCTGCCTTCGGCACGCCGGAATACATGAAGGCGCAGGTGGTCGGCGGCCAGCTGGCGCGCCGCTACAACCTGCCCTACCGCACCTCCAACACCTGTGCCGCCAACACGGTGGATGCACAGGCTGCCTATGAAAGCGTGTTCTCGTTGTGGGGCGTCGTCCAGGGTGGCGGCAATTTCATGATGCACGGCGCCGGTTGGCTGGAAGGCGGCCTGCGCTGCTCCTACGAAAAGATGATCCTCGACATCGACCTCCTGCAGATGGTGGCGGAATTCCTGACGCCGCTCGAACTGTCCGAGGACGCGCTTGCCGTCGATGCCATCCGCGACGTCGGTCCCGGCGGCCATTTCTTCGGCACGCCGCATACCCAGTCTCGGTACAAGACCGCCTTCTATTCGCCGATCCTTTCCGACTGGCGCAATTTCGAGACCTGGGCCGAGGCAGGCTCCCCAACCGCCATGGAGAAAGCCAACCGCGTCTGGAAGGAGCGCCTGGCGAGCTATGAGGAGCCTTACATGGATCCGGCCATTCGCGAGGAACTCAACGCCTTTGTCGACCGGCGCATCGCCGAGGGCGGCGCCCCGACTGATTTTTGAGCGGGCGAGCCGCTGACTCTTAATCAGCGGGTCAGGCTGCCCCGCAACATGAATCAAACAATCCAGATCGAGAAATAACTCCATGAAATCCCACGTTAAAGCGGTTGTGATCGGCGGCGGCGTCGTTGGCTGTTCGGTCCTCTACCACCTGGCAAAAGCCGGCTGGACCGATGTCATGTTGATCGAGCGCTCGGAGCTCACGTCCGGCTCGTCCTGGCACGCCGCCGGCGGTTTCCACACGCTGAATGGCGATCCCAACGTCGCCAAGCTGCAGGCCTACACCGTGCAGCTCTACAAGGAGCTGGAGGAGCTTTCCGGACAGTCCTGTTCGCTGCACCTGACGGGCGGCATCATGATGGCCGACACGCCGGAGCGGATGGACTTCCTGAGGCTCGCCCACGCCAAGGGCCGCTATCTCGGCATGGACACCGAGCTGATCACCCCTTCGGAAGCCAAGGCAATGTTCCCGCTGATGGACGAGACGAATTTCGTCGGCGCCATGTGGGATCCCGTCGAAGGCCATCTCGATCCGTCCGGCACCACGCACGCCTATGCCAAGGCAGCCAAGAAACTGGGCGCCGAAATCGTGCTGCGCAACCGCGTCATCGAATTGACCCAGGAAGTCGACGGCACCTGGAACGTCATCACCGAGCAAGGCACGGTGAAGGCGGAGCACGTCGTCAACTGCGGTGGCCTGTGGGCTCGCGAAGTCGGCCGCATGGTCGGCGTCGAGCTGCCACTGCTGGCCATGGAGCACATGTATCTGCTGACAGAACCCATGAAAGAGGTCGAGGAATTCAACAAGTCGACCGGCCGCGAGATGGTCGGCGTGCTCGACTTCAAGGGTGAGATCTACACACGCCAGGAGCGCAACGGCATCCTGCTCGGCACCTATGAAAAGGCCTGCAAGCCGTGGTCGCCGGTGAACACGCCCTGGGACTTCGGGCACGAGCTGCTGCAGCCCGACATCGACCGCATCACGCCCTCGCTGGAAATCGGCTTCAAGCACTTCCCGGGCATCGCCAATGCCGGCATCAAGCAAATCATCAATGGCCCCTTCACCTTCGCGCCCGACGGCAACCCGCTGGTAGGTCCCGTACAAGGCCTGACCAACTTCTGGTGTGCCTGCGCGGTTATGGCCGGCTTCAGCCAGGGGGGCGGCGTCGGCCTTGCCCTGTCCAACTGGATGGTGAACGGCGATCCCGGTTTCGACGTCTGGGGCATGGATGTAGCCCGCTTCGGCGAATGGGCGAGCCTGCGCTACACAAATGCCAAGGTGCGCGAAAACTACTCGCGCCGATTCTCGATCCGCTTCCCGAACGAAGAGCTGCCGGCGGCTCGCCCGGCTCAGACCACCCCGCTCTACGACACGATGGTGGCCAACAATGCCGTCATGGGTGACAGCTGGGGCCTGGAGACACCGCTCTGGTTCGCGCCGAAGGGAACGGAGCCAAAGGACGTCGTCTCTTTCCACCGCTCCAACGACTTCGAACATATCGGCAATGAAGTGCGTGCCGTACGCGAGCGCGTCGGCGTCACCGAAATCGCCAATTTCGCGAAATATGAAGTCAGCGGAACGGCTTCCGAGGATTTCCTGAATCGCCTGATGACCAACCGCATGCCGAAAAAGGGCCGCATCGTGTTGACGCCGATGCTGAACGAATTCGGCAAGCTGATCGGTGACTTCACCATCGCCAAGACCGGTGACGACAAGTTCATGATCTGGGGTTCGTCTGCGGCGCAGAAGTATCACATGCGCTGGTTCGAGAAGCATCTGCCGAAGGACGGCTCGGTTCGCATCCACCGCTTCGACCAGACCCTTGTCGGTCTCTCCATTGCCGGACCGAAAAGCCAGGAGCTGCTGCAAAAACTGACCGACATCGACGTGTCGTCCAAGGCCTTCCGGTTCATGGATTTCCGCGAGATGGCCGTTGGCGGTGCGCCATGCCTGGTCAACCGCATCACCTATACCGGTGATCTCGGTTATGAAATCTGGATGCAGCCAGCCTATCAGCGGCTTGTTTATGCCGCCATCAAGGAAGCTGGGGCGGAATTTGGCATCGTCGACTTCGGCATGCGCGCACTGCTTGCCATGCGCCTGGAGAAGAACTTCCCGACATGGTTCCGTGAGCTCAGGCCGATCTACGGCCCGTTCGAAGGAGCGATGGACCGCTTCATCAAGATGGAGAAGAACGACTTCATCGGCCGCGAACCCGCAGCGGGCGAACAGGCTGAACTGGCCAACGGCAAGGGTTCCAAGCTGCGTCGCGTCTCCTTTCTCGTGGATGCAGCCGATGCCGATGTGATGGGCGACGAGCCGATCTGGGCCAGGGTTCCCACCGACTACGGCACGGTCGAGAAGCCGCACGGCTACGGTGCGCCGCGTTTTGACGAATTCGGCAAGGAAGTGCGCGGTTCGACTGCCGCGCAAGGCGCCTCAGGCGTGCGCGGCATCGTCGATGGTGAATGGCGCGTTGTCGGCTGGATTACGTCGGGTGGCTACGCACACTATGTGCAGAAGTCGATGGCGCAGGGTTACGTTCCGGCCGCACTGGCCGAGGACGAAAGCGTCGGCATGTTCGAGATCGAGATCCTCGGCCACCGCCGCCCTGCTCGCATCAACATCGAACCGCCCTTCGATCCGAGCGGCGAAAAGATGCGGGGATGATCGATGTCTACGGCCAGCCACACTTCAGGGAATTTCGGCCGCCATCGCAAGATCATGCCTTTCGAGCCGGGCGGCACTCCGCAGCCCGGCTCCATAGACGAACTCCGCGCCGCATCACGCGACAAGGCAGCCTCGCTCAACCAGCATGTTCTGGGCTACGGCGAAACCGCCGAGCGTGAGTGGGCAGCAGCCGGCATCCCGGCTCCCGATCTGCCTGCGATGCGGAAGTATCGTCTTGAGCGCATCCGCGCCGAGCTGAGGCGTCGCGGTTATGCCGGCGCCCTGCTCTATGATCCGGTCAACATCCGCTATGCCACAGACAGCACCAACATGCAGCTCTGGGTCGCGCACAACCCGACGCGGCACTGCTTCGTGGCGACGGAAGGGCCGGTTGTCCTGTTCGACTATTTCTCCTGCGAGCACCTGTCCGACCATTCGGGTATCGTCGACGAGGTGCGGCCGGCCATATCCTGGATGTATCTCTACGGTGGTGAACTCACCGACATGAAGGTGCGCCGCTGGGCGGCCGGCATCGCCGATCTGCTACGAGAGCATGGCGGCGGTAACAATCGCATCGCCGTCGATCATCTCGATCATGAAGGGGTCGAAGAACTTGCGCGCCTCGGCATCGCCGTCGGCAATGGCGAAGCAGTTATGGAAAACGCTCGCCTCATCAAATCGCCCGACGAAATCCTGGCCATGCGCCGCGCCATCGTCGCCTGCGAGGCAGCCATGGGCGAGATGCAGACTGCGTTGAAGCCCGGCATCTCGGAGAACGAATTGTGGGCGGAACTGCATCGCGGCAACGTCGCACGCGGTGGCGAATGGATCGAGACGCGGCTGCTTTCTTCCGGTCCGCGCACCAATCCCTGGTTCCAGGAATGCTCTTCACGCATCATCGAGGCAGGCGATCTCGTCGCCTTCGACACGGATCTCATCGGCCCCTACGGGTTCTGTGCCGACCTTTCGCGCACCTGGCTGTGCGGCGGCGGCCGTCCCAGCAACGAGCAGCGCGATCTCTACCGTATCGCCGCGGACCAGATCGTCGGCAATACCGAACTGATGCGACCGGGCATCTCGTTCAGGGAACTTGTCGAGCGCTCGACAGTACCACCGCCGGACTGTTTCCCGACGCGCTACGGCGTGCTCTATCATGGCGTCGGTCTTGCCGACGAATATCCGACGCTACCCCATATTTCCGATTGGACGGAAGATACGCCCGACGGGGTGATTGAACCCGGCATGGTGCTGTGTGTGGAAAGCTACATCGGCCGCCTGGGCGGACATGAAGGCGTCAAGCTCGAGGAGCAGATCCTCATCACCGAGACAGGCCACCAGAAACTGTCGGTATATCCCCTCGACGAACGCCTGTTGGCCGGGTGAGCGCTGGTCCTTCATTTTGGTGTGGAAAGCACCAGCCTTGGCATGGCTGAGAACGACGACGCCACGGATAGTGGCATGTCGCTCTCAATCCCGGATCAAGCCCATGCCTTCTCCTTTCCGCTTCGGCATTCTCAGTGCGGCATTCGCCGCCAGTCTCGTCTCGGCCGCGCCTGCGGCCAACGCTGCCCCCATCGCACCGAAAGTCATGGTCATCACCATGTTCGGCGGCGAGGCCAAACCATGGCTCGAGGCACGCAAGCTCGATACCAAGGTCAAGGTTCCGGGACTGTCGAAAGAATATCCGGAGGTTACCTGCGATGCAGAGGGCCTCTGCGTGATGACGACGGCAATGGGCTACGCCAACGCTGCAAGCTCGGTTTCGGCGGTGGTCTACAGCGGCCTGTTCGACCTCAGGCAGAGCTACATCTTGATCGCAGGCATTGCCGGCGTCGATCCGAGCGACGGAACACTCGGTTCGGCGCATTGGGCACGCTTTGCCGTCGATGCTGGTCTTCGCCATGAGATCGATCCGCGCCAGATCCCAGCCGACTGGCCAGATGGCGTCATCGGGCTCGGCGCCCAGAAGCCGGGCGAGAAGCCGAAATGGGGCTCGGGCACGGAGGTCTACAAGCTGAACGAGAACCTGGCGGAAAAGGCACTAGTCCTGACCAGCACCGTCGAGCTTGCCGACAGCGACGAGGCCAAGGCCTACAGGGCGGCATACAAGACTGCGCCCGGCAACGCGGCGCCGGCGGTCAGCATCTGCGATACGCTCTCGACCGATACCTACTGGCACGGTTCGAAGACGGCGGAGAGCATGGGCAAGTGGGTATCGCTGCTGACTGATGGCGCCGGCAACTATTGTACGACCCAGATGGAAGACAACGCCTCCCTGACCGCCCTGCAGCGCGGTGCCGATGCCGGCCTGCTGCAGTTCGACCGCATCGCACTTCTGCGTACGGCATCGAACTTCGATCGCGAGCCCGAAGGCAAGACAGCCATCGAATCGCTCAGCGCCAATTCAGGCGGTTTCGGTCCGGCGACCGTCAATGCCTACCGGGTCGGCTCGAAATTCGCCGATGCCGTCATCGGCGAATGGACTGAATGGCAGAAAGGGATACCGGCAAAATAGGGCGAAGGATCTCGATGCAATCGGGAAACCGCCCGCCGGCTGACACCTGCTCAGCCGGCAACCAGTTCGGCTTCGCTCGCAAGAGCTGCGCGCAACGTCGTCAGCTGTGCCGGTGATGTGGTTCGTGACGTGATGAAGGGCAATCCCTTGCGGCGCGCCGTCCAGCCGACGACGACAACGTCCTTCGCCTTCGGTTCGAAACGCTGCGCCAGGGCCCAGCTCTGGCAATCGATTGCCGCGACATCGGCGCGGCCTTCGGCGACCGCCACGATGGAATTGCGGTGACCGCCACTTTCGTGGCGTTCGGCAAAGATATCGAGGTTTTCGCCCATCGACTGCAGGTCGCGAGTGATGGCGATGATGCCCGACATCGAATCCAGGCCATTGAAGGCAAAACGCTTGCCGCGGATCAGGTCCAGCGGGATCACGGCGTGGCCATCACCGGGTGCGGCGACGTGTTTTCCCGGCGCTCGCATCACGATCGCACTGGAGTAGGCCCCACCCTGCCCGCCTTCGATGCCGTCGTAGTTCGGCTGGCCGACCACCGTCACGTGACGTTCCAGGCCAAGTTCCATCGGCCCCCAGCAGGTCTGCGCGAACAGCAGCGCCGGATGTAGCCATACGGCCTGAAAATCCAGATCGTCGGGGGGCAGAGTTGCGGGGTCCGGAACAAGCACATGTCCCGACGCGTCGCGAATGCCTCCGGAAACGGCCGGCAGATCAGCGTTGCGCCGCGCCACCGTTTCGGGGGCATCGATGCCGGCGCGCCGCAAGGCAGCGCTGATCCGCGCCCACTGGGCGTCGACCTCGGCACGCGCCTCGGACCAATCATACATCGGCAGGGCCACAACGAATTCGCTCATGTTGATGATATGGCCGCTGCTGGTTCTCGGTTTCAAGCTGTGATGCGAAGCCTCCGTGAAAGAGCGCTTCACTCCTTCGACGGCTCGGCAGGAACTGGCGCAGTGCCGAGGCCGTTGACATTGTGAGCCCGCACGCGTGGCGCGAAAGCCCGGCCCTTTTCCGGCACCCGTCGCAGCACAGGGTGCACGATCGGCTCCTTGGCCCTGAAGGCATAGGCCTTCAGCAAGGCGAAGTAGTTCGGGTAGGAATAACCGTTGTTGGCTTTCAACCACTTCTCGCGATCATCCCGGAAGAGCTTCGGCAGCTTGTACCAGGCGACAGTCGGCTTGCTGTGATGCACGAAATGCAGATTGTTGTTGAGAAACAGGAAGGAGAGTGGCGACCGCTCCACGATCACGGTGCGACCTTCCGGATGTTCCGACCACTGGTGTTCGGCATAGGTACGGATCGCAATCAGCGACTGTCCGAACCACATCGGCACCAGGATATAGAGCCACAGCGGCATGCCGAAGCCGAACTGGATGACCGCCAGCACCACTGCAAGCCCGATGGCATGCAGAAGCCAGGCCTTGCGGATAGCCTTGTCGCCGGCCAGCATCTGCCTGGTGTCATCGATGAAGAAGCCGACCATCGACATCCAGGGGCCGAGGAAAAAGCGGCCAACCATGGTGTTGTTCAACCTGAGCAACAGCTTCACCACTGCAGGCAGCTCTTCGTGATGCCACAACGCTTTGTAGTAGCTCTCCGGATCGTCGAGCGGATCGGTCAAACGTTCATCGGCGTGATGGCGCAGATGCAGCGTCTTGAAACGGCGGAACGGCCATATCAGCCCTATCGGCAGAAAGACGAAGGCCTCGTTGACCAAGCCATTGCGGGTTGGGTGGCCATGCAAAACTTCATGGATCAGCGACGACTGCAGCGCAACCATCAGCGTGAGCAAACCAAGGGCGAGCAGCGGATAGGATGGCCAGATCAGAAAGCCGGCGACGAGCCAGGTTCCATAACAGCCGATGGCGAGAAAAACGGTCGGCCATTCCACCGTCGGTTTGCTGCTCGTCGTCTTGCGCTTGCTTGCCATGCTATCGACCACTGCCTTTCAGTCGTCGGAACCGGTTTGCGATTCCTGACAACATTGTGTCAGCAGTCATGCGCTGTCTCAACGCGACAAAGCGCACAAAATGTTGCGATTGCGCACCTTTGCAAGCATATGATGCGTTTAGTAAACAAACCAAGAGATTCATTTACGCCTTTTTGCGTAAATGACACCAACGTGTAGAACTTTTTGCTAGCTTTTGGAGGAACGACGCAATGGACAAGCGAGACCTTTCCACCGTGTTCCGGGAGCGGCTCAAAATGCTCTTGACACGGTCCGACCTCAACCAGTCGGCCTTCGCTTCTGCCGTTGGCATCGATCGATCGGCACTGTCGCAGTTGCTTTCAGGTGCATCGGTGCGCCTGCCGCGCGCCGAAACGCTTCTCAACATAGCCGCCGAGTTCAAGGTGTCGCTCGACTGGCTGCTCGGGCTTTCCCAGGACGAAGGCGTAACCGGCGAAATCCGCGAAAGCCTGGAGATCGAAGAAGCCTCGGGAGGCTTCGAGCGCACGCTGATCGCGAAATGGCACGCCGAAGCCGCGGGCACCAAGATCCGCTACGTACCGGCTGGCATCCCCGACCTGCTGCGTACCGAAGCACTGGTGGACTATGAAGCCGGAATTTCCAACAAGAGCCGGCAGGCGCAGGCGGGTGAAACGCAATATCGCATCGACTACAGCCGGCGGCCGGAGACGGATATGGAAGTCTGCATGCCGCGCCACACACTTGAAATCTTCGCGCGCGGCCTGGGCGTCTGGGATGCCTTCCCGGCCGAAGAACGCCGCGAGCAGCTGCTGCACATGGCTGCCCTGCTGGATGATCTCTACCCGACCTTCCGCCTCTACCTCTATGACGGGCGGATGCGCTATTCGATCCCCTACACGATCTTCGGACCTTACCGCGCAGCGATCTATGTCGGCGACATGTATCTGGTGCTCAACGCCACCCAGCCGATCCGCACATTGACCGGTCATTTCGACAATCTGATCCGCGCGGCCGAGATCAACGCGCACGAGGCCGCCGCCTTCGCCCAGCGCCTGGCCGACCTGCCTCTTGCCGTTTCGCGCACCTGACGGCAATTCTGCGCTCCTCGCATGATCTTGTTCGAAAAGTCTGCAACTTTTCGGGATCATGCTCAGGCCTCGATCATCAGAACAGGAGCTATCGTTGGGTCGCCATATCGTCGTGCCTCCACAGTCCGGCCGCGCCTTCCGCATCAGGAAGGGGGAATTCATCCGCATCATCGATCCCAGGGGCCAGCAGGTTGCCGACCTGTGGGCTTTTGTGACGGGAGATACGCTGGACTGGCTGAGCACGTCGAATACCCGCGATATCATCGAGCGGCTGTTTCCCGCCGTCGGCGAACACTTCTACGGCACCACGGGCGAACCATTGCTGATGCTGGTGGCCAACGATTCCCCCGGCCCGCACGACATGCTCTTTCCGGCCTGCAACGCGGCACTTTACCGCCGTGCCGGCTTCAACGAGCATCCGAGTTGCCAGGACAATCTGCACAAGGCACTCGCAGCCGAGGGCATCGTGCTTCCCTTCACCCCGGACCCGGTCGACTTCTTCCAGAATTCGCTGCCGACGGCGGACGGCACGCTGCTGGTCGATGCTTCAATCAACCCGCCAGGCGGGTCGGTAACGCTCCGCGCCGAACACGATCTCCTGATCGTCGTCACGGCCTGCTCGGTCGACCACCACCCGACCAATGGTGATGCCTGCACCGAAATCGAGGTCGAGCTGTTGCCAGCCGCGTGATTTCACGCCACCAACGACGCGCTCTGCCTTCCCTGAGTGACGGAAGGCAAAGCGCCCTTCCATTGACTGGACATAAAGACTTCTTTATATCCTTATTCAAACTCAAGTTTGAAAGCGCGCGCCATGACGACCATCAATCCGATCGATGCCCTGCTCGCAGAAAAGGGTGTGCTACTGGCCGATGGCGCCACCGGCACCAATCTGTTCGCCATGGGCCTGCCGGCTGGCGAAGCGCCGGAAATCCTCAATGAGACCGCGCCCGAGACCATAACGAAACTGCACCAGGGCTTCGTCGACGCAGGCGCCGACATCATCCTCACCAATTCCTTCGGCGGCACTCGTCACCGGCTGAAGCTGCACCATGCGCAGGATCGTGTCTTCGCGCTGAACAAGAAAGCCGCCGAAATCGCCCGTGCGGTTGCCGACAACGCCGGCCGCAAGGTCATCGTCGCCGGCTCCGTCGGTCCGACCGGCGAGCTTCTCATCCCGCTCGGCGCCCTCAGCTACGAAGATGCCGTCGAAGCCTTTGCCGAGCAGATTGAAGGCCTGAAGGCCGGCGGTGCCGAAGTCGCCTGGATCGAGACCATGTCGGCGCCCGATGAAATTCGCGCAGCTGCCGAAGCCGCCATCCATGTCGGCCTGCCCTATACCTATACCGGCTCCTTCGACACCGCCGGCCGCACCATGATGGGGCTGCTGCCGAAGGATATCCACGCGGTCGCCGACGGCCTTGCCGAAGCCCCGCTCGGCGTTGGTGCCAATTGCGGTGTCGGTGCGTCCGACATTCTGGCGTCTCTGCTCGACATGACCGAGGCGAAGCCTGACGCTACGGTCATCGTCAAGGGCAATTGCGGCATCCCGGAATTCCGCGGCACGGAAATCCATTATTCCGGCACGCCGGAACTGATGTCCGACTATGTGCGCCTGGCCGTCGATGCCGGCGCCAGGATCGTCGGTGGCTGCTGCGGCACCTCCTTCGCTCACCTGGCAGCGATGCGCAAAGCTCTGGATGTGCACAAGAAGGACGTGCGCCCGACCGTTGAAACCATCGTCGAGCGCATCGGGCCACTGCGCAACAAGGCGGCCAGTGCCAACGCCAACGAGACCGCTGAAGGCCGCCGCGAGCGTCGCCGTTCGCGGGCCTGACCGGTCGCTCCCGGAGCGTTTCCGTCTTTCCCGGAAACGCTCCGACGCTGTGTTTCAGACAAATTCCGGGCGGAAAAACCTGCTCCAGTTATTGTAAACTGCTCTAGTTGCTGTTGTCGGCGTAGCGTGCCTGCGCCGAGCCGAAATCGGTTGACGGCCCGTCATTGCGCATCAGTGCGATCGTTTCCAGTGCACGCGGATCACTGAGTTTTTCCAGCGCCGCGCGAAAGCGCTCGTTGGTCAGGGCAGACAGCGCCGTCTTGCGCGCGGTCTCCACATCTCTGCTGATCGTCGTTTGCGATACCCTGCCCGGTTCGGCAACCTGTGCCGTCGCCACCTGAACCGAAGTCGAAATCCCGTCTATGCGCACGTCCAAACCCTTAAAGAGCGTCCCCGAAAGCTCCTTACCTGACGTTACATTGCAGTGCGGTATCGAAACTATTCGGCATTTTAACGATCGACGAATAAGGACTGGTCATGCCGGTCTGAGACCGAATGCAACGAGGGTTGCGGAAAAGCCCGCAACCCTCGTCGACAGCTCAGGCAATGCCTTCTCCCCCTGGCCCAGAAACAATCAATTCATCGCCGCGGCCAGCCGCACCAGGGACAGGAATTCCGCCCGGTAGCCGAACGGATCAGCACCGCGGGCCGCGTTGGCGATCTCCTGGATGCGGTCGTAGCCGAATTTGGCGGTCGCATCCTCGTTGCGCAATTTCTGCCCGAAAGCCGCGACGGCTACCGAGAAACGCTGGTCGGCGCCGGCCGCATCGAAGGACGGCACTTCGTTGGCCCCGGTCACCGGGGTGGTGATCAGCCTCGACGTGTCTGCGTCCGGCAATTTATAGCGGATCTTCACGAAGGCATATTCCTCCGCATTGGAAACCCCGCCATTGCTGGTCGTTGCTGCGCCGTAGCGCAGATCATCGACCTGCTGCGTGGTGCCTTTCGGCGTCAGTTCATAGATCGCCGTCACCGAGTGGCCTGAACCGATCTCGCCTGCGTCGACACGGTCGTTGTTGAAGTCCTCACGGTTGAGTGCCCGCGTCTCGTAGCCGATCAGCCGGTACTCCGAGACTTTGGCCGGATTGAACTCGACCTGGATCTTCACATCCTTGGCAATCGGGAACAGCGTCGAGGATGCGCCTTCCACCAGCACCTTTTCGGCTTCGGCCAGCGTGTCGATATAGGCAGCGGTGCCATTGCCGTTCTGGGCGATGGTCTGCATCATCTGGTCATTGAGATTGCCACGGCCGAAACCGAAAACCGAAAGGAAAACACCGGTCTCACGCTGCTTCTCGATCAGCTGCTTGAGATCGTCATCATCGGTCTGGCCGACATTGAAATCGCCGTCGGTGGCAAGCATGACCCGGTTGATGCCGCCCTTGACGAAGGATTTCTGCGCCAGCCGGTAGGCTTCGCGGATGCCAGCTTCACCGGCCGTCGAACCACCCGGCGCCAGATTGTCGATGGCCCGCAGGATCTTGTCCTTCTCGCCCGCTTGGGTTGGTTCGAGCACGGTCCCGGCATTGCCCGCATAGGTGACGATGGAAACCGTATCGTCGGCCTTGAGCTTGTTGACCAGCAGGCGGAAAGCAGACTTCAGCAACGGCAGCTTGTCCGGCTCGTCCATTGAACCGGAGACATCGATCAGAAAGACCAGATTGGCCTTTGGCTGCACCGCAGGCTGCATGTCGTAGCCCTTGATGGCGACGTGCATCAGTTTGTGTTCGGCATTCCATGGCGCCGGCATGACACTGACGGTGGCGTTGAACGGCGTTTCTGCCGCGTTCGGGCCCTTCCAGTCATAGGGGAAGTAATTGACCATCTCCTCGACACGCACCGTGTCGGGCTGCGGCAACACTCCGTCCTTCAATGAGCGGCGCACGAAGGAATAGGATGCGGTATCGACATCGATGGAGAAGGTCGAGACCGGATCCTCCTTTGCCGAGCGCACCGGATTGGACTTGAAATCCTGGATGCGGTCGCGATTTTTCTCAGCTGGCTGCAGGGTGTCGGCAGGCATCGGTGCGGGTGCGATTGTCGGCTCGGCCATAAGTGTCGTGCTCGCCGGGCTGCGTGCCACCGAATTGGCAGCTTCGCTTTCAGCCGGCGGCGCGGCGAGCTTCATTTCGGCGCTTTTCATCCGCGCAAGCTCTTTGCGCGGAGCAGCCTGCACATTGCCGGCAGGTGCAGCAGCCTCGGATTTTGCTGCAGAGGCAAAGGGAGCAACCTCTTGCTTGATGTCCTCTGTCGAGGGCACAGCAACCACTGGCGGCTGCGCCTGCGCGTCCGGTTTTGCCGGCGACGGCTTGTCGGCGAGCGTTTCGGTGACGGAACCGCCTGCATCGAGCGCCGGACCGCCATCCTGCATCAGATGAAATGCCGTGTAGCCGGCGATCGGCAGCGCGACGAGGCCGGCAATGGTCGGTGCGGCGATGAGCTTCTTCTGCATGATCTCTCTCCAGAGCGTGAGTGCTCGGGAAGTGAGACGCGGCCTTGCCGCCATTCCTTGGGCTGCCACCTCATCTTTTTCGTGAAAGGCCATCATGGCGGCAGAAAACGCACGTGCGCGCGCCTCGGCACTTGGGCCCGGCAGTGCTGCATCGCGCAACTTGATCAGTTCGTTGTCATCGACCATGGTCAAACTTCCCCGGCTGAACGCATCAGAATTTTCAGCCGTTTCTTCGCTTCATGGATGTGCCACGAGACCGTCGCCTCCGAGATTGCCATCGTTTCGGCTGCTGCCGCGTGGTTGAGCCCTTCGCCATAGACCAGCAGGACGGCCTCGCGCTGCTTGTCGGGAAGGAGGCGCACAGCCGCCCAGAGTGCATCGACCGGATCGTCCTCTTCGGCGACCTGCGCCTGTCCGACGATCAGCGCATGGCCACCATACGCTTCCACTTTTGCGCTCTCTCTCGCGCTCTTGCGGGCAAGGTCACGCGCGGCGTTCAGGGTCATGGCATAGAGCCAGGTGGTGAAGGCGCCGCCGCCGCGATAGTCGCGGATCGCGCGACCGAGCCGCACGCACACGTCCTGGGCGACATCCTCGGCATCGGCCTTGCGGCCGCTCCAGCGATAGGCGACGCGGTAGACAAAGTCATAGTGACGCCCGACCAGCCGGCCGAACGCGTCCCTGTCTCCCTCCTGGGCTTGTCCGATCAGCTCGCTGTCGGATGCCTCGTCGTCCAGCATCATCGCCATCATTGCCTGTTGGACGACGCCTATTGGCCAATCCTTGGGCGGATGGGAAGATTTTTTCCAGGTGCGTTCAAAATGGCGGCTTCGCCGATCGATCAGCGCAACGTCTCGCCGAAGAAGTTGATCAGCCGCTTCCAATGGCGTTCGGCACCGACGACGTCGTAGACGCTGTGGTCGGGCACGCACCAGCCGTGCTGCATGCCGACATAATTCTCGATGACGTGGTCGACTTCCGCTTGCCGCAAAGCCTGCGCCAGTCGGGCCGACTGCTCCGGCGGAAAGCTGCCGTCGACGCCGGCCGAGCCGACATAGACACGCGCCTTGATTTTGGATGCATTCGAAGCGGGGCTGTCGGGCGCGTCCGTTCCAAGCCGGCCGCCATGGAAACTGGCGGCTGCGGCGATCTTGTCAGGATGAGCTGCCGCCGCATTGAGGGCTCGCCCACCGCCCATGCAGTAGCCGACCGCTCCAATGGGACCCCGCACGCCTTCGGCTTCAAGCGCCGCAATGAATGCGCCGCTGTCGCGTGCGGTCATCTCCTGGGTCGTGCCCCCAACCAGTGCGTCAGTGCGGCCTTGCTCTTTTCCTCGACAAAACCGGTCTTGGCGTCAAACGGGCCATAGGGCGTGTTGCGGTAGAACAGATCCGGCAACAGCACGGCATAGCCGTGCCCTGCGAGTCTCGTTGCCATGTCATGGAGCGCGGGACGTGGACCGAAGGCGTCCATGTAGAGGATGACGCCGGCTTTCACCTGCCCGTTTCGGAACACGGAAGCCCGCGCCACGCCGTCGTGCGTCTTGATCGTGATGTCGCGCTTGCTGGCTGATGCCACCATCAGTCTCCATGTCCGGAACAGGAGCGGATAGATAGCGCAGGTATTGCGACAGGCAACCCGGATTGTTCACCCCTCGAGGCGCACCGTGCGCGCGCCGACCAGCAGCG
Organism: Mesorhizobium sp. Pch-S; assembly: GCF_004136315.1. Classification (NCBI taxonomy): domain Bacteria; kingdom Pseudomonadati; phylum Pseudomonadota; class Alphaproteobacteria; order Hyphomicrobiales; family Phyllobacteriaceae; genus Mesorhizobium; species Mesorhizobium sp. Pch-S. The sequence continues at coordinate 5,208,301 of NZ_CP029562.1, read as the reverse complement.
CTCGGCCTGCTCCGAACCCCATCACGGCAACCCCGAGGCCGAGAGCCGTGAAAAGGATCGCGGAAGCGGCGAAACTGCCTGTCCAGCCATGGATCAATCCCACCAGCAGCGGGCCGATCGCGGCCAGCACATAACCGACACCCTGCGCCATGCCGGAAAGATGCGACGCCACGTGCGGGTCAGGTGAGCGCAGGACGATCATCGTCATGGCGGCAGCGATCAGGCCGCCCTGCCCCAGCCCCTGCACGATGGCCAGCGGCAGCGTCATCGACGTCGGAGCAAACAGGATACCCAGCAGTGCGATGACTGCGACGGTGACGAGAACGACATTGACGAGGCTCTGGTTGCGGCAGCGAACCGCGATCGGCGGCACCGCCAGGCACGCGACGACCTGCGCCATCACCGACACCGAGACGATCGCGCCCGCCGCAGTTGCGTCGAAACCGCGCTCGCGCAGGATCGGGGCCAGCCAGCCGAAGATGCTGTAGGCCAGTGCCGACTGCAGGCCCATGAACAGCGTAACCTGCCAAGCCAGGCGGTCGCGCCAAAGCCCCGTGACACGGAAACCGCTATGGCTTGCACGATGGCGACTGGCGAATGCCTGCGGTGTCCACAACAACAGCACGGCGAAAGCCGGCACCGCCCAGACAGCAAGAGCGGTCGACCAGGAACCCGCAACGTAGTGTTCTATCGGCAGCGTCAGCCCTGATGCGGCAGCCGCGCCGGCGCATAAAGCCATGGTGTAGAGACCCGTCATCAAGGCCATGCTGTCGGGGAAGTCGCGCTTGACCAGGCCGGGCAGCAGCACATTGCCGACCGCAATGGCAGCGCCCGCGACAAAGGTGGCGGCAAACAGGATCGGCACGGACCCGAAGCCGCGCAGCGCCGTACCCAGCGCAAGCAACGCCATCACACCGAGCAGCGTGCGCTCGGCGCCGTAGCGCTGTGCCAGCCTGGGCGCAAAAGGGGCAAAGATGCCGAGACACACCACCGGCAACGTCGTCAGCAGCGAAGCGCCGGCACTGGACAGCCCCGTCGCCTGCATCATCTCCGGCAGCAGCACCGAGAGGCTAGAAAACAGCGGACGCAGGTTGAAGGCGATCAGCACGAGGCTGGCGCCAAGCAGCACGCGCGCCGCCTGACTTGCAAGCACCGGAGCTTGCGGCGGCGGCAGGCTGTCGGCCTCGGCATCGACAAGCTGATCGTCGATCCCATTCATCGCAGCAACCTGCGTATCGTTTTGACGAAAGGTCTGGTTCATTGCGCGAGATGCCGGTCGAGTTGTGAAAGGACGGGCGCCATGAAAGCGCGAACGGCGTTTCCGGCTCGGTCCGGATCGCCCGAGGCAATCGCGTCGACGATCTCCGCATGCATTGGAGCGTCCGGCTCCGGCAGATCGCCCCCCAGCGTTGCCTGGATGGTTTCAGCAATCGCCGCGGTGAAGAAGTCGTAGAGCTCCACCATCGCGCGGTTGCCCGACATCGCAACTATCGCCTTGTGGAAAGCAAGGTCGCGGCAGACGAAGTTGTGCTGGCCTCCATCGGCGACCGTGCCGCGCTCCGCGAGCAGGCGGTTGAGCCTTTCTATATCCGCAGGTGCATGCCGGAGGGCCGCCAGCCGTGCGGCCTCCACATCGAGCGCGGTACGCGCCTCCCATTGATCGCGCAGACAGGCCCGCCTGACCCGCACCAACGCCGCGGTCGGGTCGACAGCCGAGCGCACATAGGTTCCGGATCCCTGCCGTGTTTCGAGGAGGCCCTGCGAAACCAGGGCGCGGACGGCTTCCCGTACCGTACCCCGGCTGACCGAAAGCTGGCCGGACAAGGTAGCTTCATTGGGTATGCGGGTTCCGACCGACCAGCGGCCGCCGAGGATTTCCGCGCGCAGGCTTTCAGCGGCGCTGTCCGTCAGATTGGTGCGACTGGCAGGTTGCATGTGGATACTCATCAAGTCATCGGATGACTTGATGAGTATCCACATACCAGATCGAGGTCAACCACCGGCCAACCGAAACGATTGGACCAGATCGGCCTGGCGCCGGATTTCGGGAGCCTGCCGCTCAGTCTAGCGACTAAAGATCGGCAAAGCTCGCCATATGAAAGGCCTGCACCTCGGCGGGATAGCGATAGTCTACCCCATAGGGGCAGGCGTTTCGGTCCAGGCAACCGCCGCTCCGGCACGGCCCGCCATCGGCGCTCCGAACATGCCCGAGACAGGCCTCATAGGCAAAACCCTCCTCGGAATGGGCTCCGACCGGACAGGATTTCAGGCAAGGTTTTCCGACACATAGGTCGCAAAGATGAATCGGATTGCGAACGCCTTGAATCGGAATCCCGTCGGCAAACAGCAATGCCCCACGATAGGCGTGCCACAGGCCATATTCGGGATGCATGAGAATGCCGAGCGGCGACGGCTTCAATCCCTCCGCCCGCATCGCCCATTGCTGGAATGGCTGGTAGGGTTTGTCGGACGGATAGACCGCCGACGCTCCTAAATGGGCGGCGACCTCATCGATGATCTGCCGTGACCATGTGTCGAGCGGGTTTGGCAGATCCCGCGGCTGCCTTTGTCGCCATTTCATGAAGTGCGGCCAGGGCGCCGCACCAGCCTGCCCGACCAGAAGAGCGGACTTCGCCGGCCGGCCTTCCCGACTTAACGGCGCCGCCTCTTCATCACCAAACGCAAAACCGCCGCGCAGGGTCAGCCCATGCGCGGCGAGTTGGTTCGAAATCGTCTGCAGCTGTCGATTTTTGGCCTGACGACGGTTGCTCATGGCGACCCGTCCTTCATTGACAACCGACCAACATCATTTCTTGCCCGGATCGGAAAACGCGCTCCGCCAGACCTCCTTGTGAATGATGCTGGCCACTTTAGCCCGGCCTGAATCGGGCTCCTTTCAAGTGAAGGCGTCGGGCATCGACTCCTTCTTCTTGGTGATGAAGGCCTGCAGCGCCTCATCGATGCCCTGATCGAGATCCGGCGCCTCGTAGCTTTCCAGCCAACGCCGGGCGAGTTCGTTGGCGCGTTGCGGCGCAGTTTTCTCGCCCTCGGCCAACCACTGCTCGTAGGAATTGTTGTCCGCGATCGAAGACCGATAGAACGCGGTCTGGAAATTGGCCTGGGTATGGTCGCAACCGAGATAGTGGCTGCCTGGACCGACCTGGCGGATGGCATCCATCGCCTGGCCGTTCTCCGACAGGTCGACGCCCTCGGCAAATTTCTGCTGCATGCCGAGCTGGTCGATATCCATCATGAACTTCTCATAGCAGGAGGCCAGCCCGCCCTCGAGCCAGCCCGCCGAGTGCAGCACGAAGTTGGTGCCGGCAAGGATGGTCGAATTCAGCGTGTTGGCACTTTCATAGGCTGCCTGCGCATCCGGGATCTTGGAAGCACATAGCGAACCGCCGGTGCGGAACGGCAGGCCAAGCCGGCGCGCAAGCTGAGCTGCTCCATAGGAAACCAGCGACGGTTCCGGCGTTCCGAAAGTCGGCGCACCCGACTGCATCGAGATCGACGACGCGAACGTGCCGAACAGAACCGGGGCGCCAGGCCGGATCAGCTGGGTGAAGGAAGCACCGGCCAGCACCTCGGCCAGAACCTGCGTCAGCGTGCCGGCGACGGTCACCGGGCTCATCGCGCCGGCCAGAATGAACGGGGTGACGATGCAGGCCTGGTTGTGACGTGCGTAAACCTTCAGCGCGCCGAGCATCGTCTCGTCGAAGACCATCGGCGAATTGGCATTGATCAGCGAGGTCAGCACCGTGTTGTTCTCGACAAAGTCGTCGCCGAACACCAGCTTGGCCATCGCAACCGTGTCTTCCGCGCGTTCCGGCGCGGTCACGGAGCCCATGAACGGCTTGTCCGAATATTTGATGTGCGAATAGATCATGTCGAGGTGGCGCTTGTTCACCGGCACGTCGACCGGCTCGCACACCGTACCGCCCGAATGGTGGATCGACGGGGCCATATAGGCGAGCTTCACGAAGTTGCGGAAATCCTCGATCGTCGCATAACGACGGTTGCCGTCGAGGTCGCGCACGAAGGGCGGCCCGTAGACCGGTGCGAAAACGGTGGCATTCCCGCCGATCTGCACCGAGCGCTCCGAATTGCGCGCATGCTGGATATATTGCTTCGGCGCGGTCTTGAGCAGCGAGCGGCAGAGTCCGCGCGGGAAGCGAACACGTTCGCCTTTTACATCGGCGCCGGCCTGCTTCCACAACTGAAGCGCCTCCGCGTCATCGCGGAATTCGATACCGGTCTCTTCGAGCACCGTGTCGGCGTTCTTTTCGATCAGCGCCAGGCCTTCCTCGTCCAGCACTTCGTAGACCTTGATCTGGCGCCGGATATAGGTGAGCTGCTGACCAGGTCCGCCACCGGTGCGCGCAGCACGTCGCGCCGCGGCGCCGCCGCGGTCACCGCGCCCTCGCCTGCCGCCCGCCGCTTCTTGATCGACTGCCGCGTTCTCGCTCATGATTGTTCTTCCTTGAAATCCGTTCGACCGCCTCGCGACGGCTGCTTCCCGGATCGTAGCCATGCACCCTATCCGAAACGGCCAGCGAGCGCCAAGGTCTGTCGCAAAATCGACAAGAAGAACAACAGATTCCCGGTCGCTTTCCTTTTGCGGAAAGTCGCAAATCAGCTATGGATGCGCGTCGCTGCACGGTAGGTATTGAAGCGACGATTGGTGCGTTGCGACAGATCGCACGACCGCAGGGAGATGGATCAAAAATGTCCGACGACGAGATCATCCTTTCCGAACTCTCCGACGAGGAACTCGTGCAGCAGATGCACGACGATCTTTATGACGGCCTGAAGGAAGAGATCGAAGAAGGCACGAACATCCTTCTGGAGCGTGGCTGGGCACCTTACACAGTCCTCACCGAGGCGCTTGTCGAAGGCATGCGCATCGTCGGCGAGGACTTCCGCGACGGCATCCTGTTCGTGCCGGAAGTGCTGCTTTCCGCCAATGCGATGAAGGCAGGCATGTTCATCCTGCGTCCGCTGCTTGCCGCCACCGGCGCGCCCAAGCAGGGCAAGATGGTCATCGGCACCGTCAAGGGTGACATCCACGACATCGGCAAGAACCTTGTCGGCATGATGATGGAAGGCGCTGGTTTCGACGTCGTCGACCTCGGCATCAACAATCCGGTCGAGAAGTATCTCGAGGCGATCGAGGAACATCAGCCCGACATCATCGGCATGTCGGCGCTGCTCACCACCACCATGCCCTACATGAAGGTCGTCATCGACACGATGAAGGAAAAGGGCATTCGCGACGACTATGTCGTGCTGGTTGGCGGCGCGCCGCTCAACGAGGAATTCGGCAAGGCCGTCGGCGCCGACGCCTATTGCCGCGACGCCGCTGTGGCGGTGGAAACCGCCAAGGACTTCATGAAGCGCAAGCACAACGTTCGCGCTTCTGCCTGATTGCAGAAAGGCCGCGTCTTGCGACGCGGCCATGTCGTTACCAATTGTGGGGAGCCGGTCAGTTTTTGACCGTGTCCTCGACGGCGCGGGCAGTGCCTTTGACGTCTTTGCCGACGCCACGGACCGTGTTGGCACAGCCGGAAAGTACGAGCGCCACGGCAATGACGGCGAGCGGTGCGACGCGTGACAGTTTCATGGACAGTGTCTCCCTTATGGTGATGCAACAATCATCAACGCCAAAGGCATGAACCGGTTCCATCCGATGCAAGGCAGCGATGTTGGAGTGATCCACATGGCAACAGAACAGAAGCTCGACCCGACAGCACTCGCCGATGCGGTGGTGATGGTGAATGGCGAAGTCCCGTCGACCGCCCCTCTCCCCGAGCGCGTACGGGTCATTGCTTGCGGCGCCATCGCCCGAGAGGTGCTGGCGGTGTGCAGGACCAACCATCTCGATCATGTCGATCTGATCTGTCTGCCGGCAATCTGGCACGTCTATCCCGAAAGGATTGCCCCGGCGATGCGCGAGGCGATCACCAGGGCGCGAGCGGAAGGCTACAGCCGTATCTTCATTGGCTATGCCGAATGCGGCACGCGCGGCGAACTCGACAGGATCTGCGAAGAAGAACGCGTCGAACGCATCGGCGGACCGCACTGTTATGCCTTCTTCAGCGGCAACGAGGCATTCGCGAAAGTCACGGAAGACGAGTTCACCGCCTTCTACCTGACCGATCTGATCACGCGGCAGTTCGAAGCTTTCGTGATCGAGCCCCTGAAGCTCGACAAGCATCCCGAACTGAAAGAAATGGTGTTCGGAAACTACACCAAGATCGTCTACCTGGCGCAGACCGAGGACAAGGCCCTGCAGGAAAAGGCGAAATGGGCGGCCGACTATCTGGGACTCGACTATGAGTACCGCTTCACCGGCTATGGCGATCTCGCGCCTGCACTTCTCGCGGCCGCCGAACACTGACCAGACCTACCGATCGCTCGTTAGATAACATTCCCCGATAGTTGGACTGGTTTTCTGCTGCCCTCGCGGGCTATAACGCCGTCGTCGAGACACAGGGGACACGACATGCATCTGCGCGCCTTGCTATTCACGGCTGCTGCCGTCCTGTTCGCTGGAAATGCCCATGCGGACGGCGTTGTGCAGAAGTTGATCACTCCGGCGGACAAGGCGCGACTTACCAAATATGACGAGACCCGCAAGGCAGCATTGGCCGAGGCCAAGGCCGGACAGCCGAGCGAGGTAAAGGACCTCGATGCGGTGCTCGCCCGCCCACTGGTCGCCTTTTCGGACAAGGATCTTACCGGCAACTGGCAATGCCGTACGATCAAGGCGGGCGGCCTTGGCCCGCTCGTCATCTATGGCTGGTTCAAGTGCCGCGTCACGGATGATGGTTCCGGCTGGATGCTGGAAAAGACCAGCGGTTCCCAGCGCACCAAGGGCCGATTCTACGACGACGGCGAGAAGCGCTCGATCTATCTGGGCTCAGGCTTCGTCGCCGGCGAAAAGACACAACGTTACGGTGCTGGCCCGAAAACCGACCAGGTCGGCTATGCCTTCCGCACAGGACCGAATGCCTGGCGCATCGAATTTCCGGCGCCCTACTATGAATCAAAACTCGACATCATCGAATTCAAGCGCTGATCGGCTGTAGTCCATGAGCGGGTGCTGAGATAAAGGATTAACCGGCTCGGCCGAGAATATTGACTGGGGACTGAACTTGCGACCTGTGCAACTACCGCACCCGACCAGGTTCTAAGAGGCTGGACTTCCAAGGATGAACGAGGCTGCAGACACGGCACCCATCGTCGTCGTCACCGAAGGCGGCGGCCACATCTGGGCAATCGTCAACGCCATAGCCGACCATTTCACCAGCGTCACCGTTATCCTTGAAACGCCGGTTTCCAAGTGGTCGTTGCTCAAGCGCCGCGCCAGGCGTCAAGGCTGGATTTCCGTTCTTGGCCAGATAGGCACGATGGTGCTGGTGCGCCTCGGCAAACGGTTCGGCACTGCGCATGCCGAGGAGATTGTCGCCGAGTACAACCTCAAGACCGAGCCGAAGCCGGACCAGGACATTGTGCATGTGCCCTCGGCCAACGCGCCGGAGACGATCGAGGCGATAGCAGACATCAAACCAGGTGTCGTGCTGCTTGCGGGATGCCGTGTGCTGACCCGCGACACCCTCGCCGCGATACCCTGCCCCGTCATCAACTACCATGCCGGCGTCAATCCGAAGTATCGCGGCATGAACGGGGCCTATTGGGCGCTGGTGAACAACGACGCCGAGAATTTTGGCACGACCGTTCACGTCGTCGATGCCGGTGTCGATACGGGCGCGGTCCTGCGCCACACGCGCGGCATGCCCGGTCGCGGCGATACCATCTCATCCTATCCGCTTCGCCAGGCAGCAATTTCGCGTGACGCCTGTGTTGACGTGATTGAAAAGGTTATGGCCGGCCGCATCGAACCCTTCGATCCCGGCCTGCCATCACAGATCTGGTTCCATCCGACGCTCTGGTTCTATGTGTGGACCGGGATACGCCGCGGCATCTGGTAGGCCAGAAGCCACCTTCCGTTTACGTGACGGCATGCCGGTATTAAGGTTCTCGCATGTCAGAGCTCGACCACCGGCAGATCATCGCGTCCCTCTCGGTGGACGATCGACGTGAGCTGACCGATAAACAGGATGCGCCCGGATTGTGGCGGCTCGCCCTCCACGGCGGATCGATCGTGTTGCTCGCCGCACTCATCCTGCTCGAGGTGCCTCTCTGGCCACTGTTGATGCTGCCGCTCGGCATCCTCATCGTCTTTCTGTTCACGCTGCTGCACGAAACGATCCATGAGACGGCATTTCGCACCGAACGCCTGAACCGTCTCGTTGCTGTCACTTCCGGCTTCCTCATCCTGCTGCCGCCGGCCTGGTTTCGCTATTTCCACTTTGCCCATCATCGCTACACCCACGATCCCGACAACGATCCCGAGCTGATGAGCCCGAAACCCGAGACGATTGCGCAATATCTGCGCTACCTGTCCGGCTGGCCATATTGGAGCGGCATGGCCAAGGTCGTCGCCGTCAACGCTCTCGGTGGCAACAAGGATTCCTTCGTACCGGAAAAGGGCCGCGCCAAGGTGATCACCGAGGCGCGCTGGTTCCTTGTCATCTATGCGCTGCTCGTCGCGGGCTCGGCGCTCCTGCAATCGCCAGCGCTGCTATGGATATGGATCGTGCCGGCACTGCTGGGCCAGCCATTCCTGCGAGCCTATCTGCTTGCGGAGCATACGCGCTGCCCACATGTCGCCAACATGCTCGAAAACACGCGCACCACCTTCACCACGGGCATCGTGCGTTTCGTGGCATGGAACATGCCCTATCACGCCGAGCATCACTCCTATCCCGCGGTGCCCTTCCATCGGCTGCCACGATTCCACGAGATCATCGCAGAGCACCTGCGCTCGACGGAACGCGGTTATGTGCGCTTCCATCGCAAGCTGGTGAACGATCTCGGCAAGCACGACGAATAGAACCGCGTGCAAGGGTGCCTTGAACCCGGCGACGCTCTATCGTTTTGCGACATTCGAGCGCGTCGTTTTTGAAGGCGCGCGCGTCGTCTGATGAGAAGCGGGGTATTCCCGCTTCCGGCAATGCTCCAACCATTGAAGGAAGACTGAGAAATGGCTGATCTGATCGTCGTTTACTGGCGCGACATTCCCGCCCAGGTCATCGTGAAAAAGGGCCGGCAGAACGCCAAGCGCGAACTGCCGCTGCGCTTCACCGAAGCGATCGACATGGCGGCGATGCGCTCGGGCGCGGCTGAAACCGACGCCTATCTGGCCGAATGGCGCAAAGCGGACCCCGTTCCGGTCGGCGACGACCTCGAAGCGGAAGTGGAAAAGGCGGCGGCGGCCATCGACGCGGACTATAGCCGGGAGCGACTGGTCGCTCTCGCAAAGGCAGGCGGCAAGGAAAATGTCTGAAACCCAGCCGACACCGAATACGGGCTCTGCAAACGCCGCAGCTGGCGCTTCCGCCGGCGTAACCCAGGCGACCTTGGTCCGCAAGGCGGCAGCAAAGAGCGACTACAAGCCTGCGGATGTTTCACCGCAGCGGCGTGTGCAAAGGTCCTATTCGGTACGGCTGTGGGCGATCCGCCATTCGAAACTGCTGGAGTGGTTCTACCGGCGCTTCGCCGATGCGTTCCTGCTCTTGCATCCGGTCTGGAAAGGCCTCGGCTACGGGCGCGTCGAAGCGCCCGTCAAATTCGTCGAGAAGCGCGTGAAGGGTTTCATGTTCGACTGCCGCATGTGCGGCCAGTGCATCCTTTCCTCCACCGGCATGTCCTGCCCGATGAACTGCCCCAAGCAGTTGCGCAACGGTCCTTGTGGCGGCGTACGCGCCAACGGCAACTGCGAGGTCGAACCCGATATGCCTTGCGTCTGGGTCAAGGCATGGGAAGGGTCGCGCAACATGGTCAACGGCGACGCCATCCTGAATGTGCAGAAACCGGTCGACCAGTCGTTGCGGGAAACCTCCGCCTGGCTGCGTGTGACCGCCCAGGCTGCAGCGGCGCGCGATGCTGCCAACACCGGAGCATCCGCATGAGCCCGCGTCCGCCCCAGCGCGACGAAAATCCGGCTGGCATCCATCTGCCGCTGGAGCCCCTGCCCGGCCATTCCTCGCGCGGCCGCCTGGAACGCGTGCTGCGCCGCGGTGAATTCGCGGTGACCACCGAGCTGAACCCGCCCGACAGCGCCGATCCGGAAGACGTCTACAACCGCGCCAAGGTGTTCGACGGCTGGGTCGATGCGATCAATGCCGTCGATGCGTCCGGCGCGAACTGCCACATGTCCTCGGTCGGTATCTGCGCGTTGCTGACCCGCATGGGCTATGCCCCGGTCATGCAGATCGCCTGTCGCGACAAGAACCGCATCGCCATCCAGGGTGACGTTCTGGGCGGTGCGGCCATGGGCGTGGCCAATATCCTCTGCCTTACCGGCGACGGCGTGCAGGCGGGTGATCAGCCCGGCGCCAAACCGGTGTTCGATCTCGATTCCATGTCGCTGCTCGAAACCGTCCGCATCATGCGCGACAACGGCAAGTTCCTGTCGGGCCGCAAGCTGACGACACCGCCGCAGGTCTTCCTCGGCGCAGCGATCAATCCGTTTGCACCACCCTATGATTTCCGCCCTATCCACCTCGGCAAGAAGATCGCCGCCGGCGCGCAGTTCGTGCAGAGCCAGTACTGCTTCGATGTGCCGATGTTCAGAACCTTCATGCAGAAGGCGAGCGACCTCGGCCTGACCGAGAAGGTTTTCGTCCTGGTCGGTGTCGGCCCATTGGCTTCCGCCAAGACGGCGAAATGGATTCGCTCCAACGTGCCCGGCATCCATATCCCCGACGCCATCATCAAGCGCCTCGAAGGCGCCGAAGACCAGAAGAAGGAAGGCAAGAATCTCTGCATCGACATCATCAACGAGGTGAAGGAAATTCCCGGCGTGTCGGGCGTCCACGTGATGGCTTATCGCCAGGAAGAATACGTTGCCGAGATCGTCGATGAGTCCGGCGTGCTCAAGGGTCGACGGCCCTGGAAGCGAGAAGTCCGTCCCGACGACGCGCTGGTTGCCGAGCGCCTCGGCCACATCCTGCATGACGACGTCACAGAAACCCAGGTCGACATGGTGAAGACCGCGCATTGAACAGCCGCGACTGACATCATTCGCTTGATCCACATCAGAAACGATATAAAGAAGTCTTTATATCCGGAGGGAGTTTGAAATGACCCGCACCATTGTCGCCTCGGCGACTCGCGAAATCGTCATCGGTTTCGACCAGCCCTTCTGCGTCATCGGTGAACGCATCAACCCGACCGGTCGCAAGAAGCTGGCCGCCGAGATGCAGGCTGGCAATTTCGAGACCGTCATCAAGGACGCGCTGGAACAGGCCGCCTGCGGCGCCACCATGCTGGATGTCAATGCGGGCGTGACCGCCGTCGACCCCAACGCCACGGAGCCTGGTCTGCTGGTTCAGACGCTGGAGATCGTGCAGGGCCTGGTCGACCTGCCACTGTCGATCGACTCCTCCGTCACCGCAGCGATCGAGGCCGGCCTCAAGGTCGCCAAGGGTCGCCCGCTGGTGAACTCGGTCACTGGCGAGGAAGAGAAACTCGAAGCGATCCTGCCGCTGGTGAAGAAGTACAATGTGCCGGTGGTTGCCATCTCCAACGACGAGACCGGCATTTCGATGGACCCGGACGTGCGCTTCGCCGTCGCCAAGAAGATCGTCGAACGCGCCATGGATCATGGCATCAAGCCGGAGGACGTCGTCGTCGATCCGCTGGTCATGCCGATCGGTGCTCTGGGCGACGCCGGCCGCCAGGTCTTCGCCCTGCTTCGCCGCCTGCGCGAAGAGCTGAAGGTGAACACGACCTGTGGCCTTTCCAACATCTCCTTTGGCCTGCCGCACCGCCACGGCATCAACGCCGGCTTCATCCCGATGGTGATCGGCGCCGGCATGACCTCGGCGATCATGAACCCTGTCCGTCCGCAGGAAATGGAGGCAGTCCGTGCAGCCAATGTGCTCAACGGCACCGACAAGGACTGCATGACCTGGATCAAGACCTACAAGGACTACAAGCCGGGCGAACATGCGGCACCCGCGCCGGTGGCCGTCAATGCCCCTGGCGACGCTGCTGCGGGCGGACGTCGCCGCGGCGGCCGCGAAGCCAGAAGAGCAGCCGGTTAAGCCGTGACCTTCCCTGCGCCTGCAGGCGTTCGGCGCCTAGAGCATTTTGTAGCCAAGTGGAATCACTTGGCGTTACAAAAATGCGGCGAAAACAAAAACTCAGAGCGTTTCCGCGTTTCCGTGAAAAACGGAAACGCTCTAGTCCTCGGTCCTGGTGCTGCCGAGCACCAGGCTGAAGACGAACACGCCGGCGCAGCCGCCCACGATGCCGCAAAGCAGCATCGAGGCAACGCTGGCTGCATCCGCAGGGCGGGACGGAAACAGATAAACAATGGTGGCCGTCGAAGCGATGATGGCGGCCGCAAGGTAATGCGGATGCCTGGTCCAGCTTCCTTTGCTGATGCGTACCGCAAGCATGCCGGTGGAGATCGCCGACAGAGCGGACGGAAGCAGGGCTACCAGCGAAAAGTCGGGTTTCATCGGCAAGCGTGCCTCTCTCACACGCCTTGCCTTTATCGCACTTTCGCCAAGGCAGCGTTAACATTGGTGGTGTCGAAGCGATGAACGCCCCTCTCAACTCCACCGACCCTCTGGTCCTGTTCATGCCGTCCGGCAAGCGCGGGCGCTTCCCGATCGGCACGCCTGTGCTTGATGCGGCACGCCAGCTCGGTGTCTATGTGGAATCGGTCTGCGGCGGGCGCGCCACCTGCGGGCGCTGCCAGATCGAGGTGCAGGAAGGCAATTTCGCCAAGCACAAGATCGTTTCCTCGCTCGACCACATCTCGCCGAAAGGCCCCAAGGAAGAGCGCTACGAGCGCGTCCGCGGCCTGCCCGACGGCAGGCGTCTGTCCTGCTCGGCCACCATCCAGGGCGATCTCGTCATCGACGTGCCGCAGGATACCGTGATCAACGCCCAGGTGGTGCGCAAGGCCGCCACCGACCGCGTCATCGAGCGCAATTCTGCGGTGCAGATGTGCTACGTCGAGGTCGAACAGCCCGACATGCACAAACCCACCGGTGACCTGGAGCGCCTCAAGGCCGTGCTGCAGAACGACTGGGGCTGGAAGGACCTGCGCGTCGCGCCGCATCTCATCCCCGAAGTCCAGAAGATCCTGCGCAAGGAGAACTGGGCGGTCACAGCGGCCATCCATAAGGACATGGAATTTTCCCGTGCAACGGTGATCGCGCTCTATCCAGGCCTCAAGAACGAAGCCTACGGCATCGCCTGCGACATCGGATCCACCACGATCGCCATGCATCTGGTATCGCTGCTTTCCGGCCGTGTCGTTGCCTCTTCCGGTACGTCGAACCCGCAGATCCGCTTCGGCGAAGATCTGATGAGCCGCGTCTCCTACGTTATGATGAACCCCGATGGCCGCGAGGCCATGACCAAGGCCGTGCGCGAGGCCGTGAACACGCTGATCGGCAAGGTCTGCGAGGAAGGCGGCGTCGACCGTCACGACATCTTCGATAGCGTCTTCGTCGCCAATCCGATCATGCACCATCTTTTCCTGGGCATCGATCCGACCGAACTTGGACAGGCGCCTTTTGCCCTCGCTGTCTCCGGTGCCGTGCAAGGCTGGACCAACGACATCGGCATCGACGTCAACCGCGGAGCGCGCTTCTACACGCTGCCTTGCATTGCCGGCCATGTCGGCGCCGATGCGGCCGGCGCGACATTGTCGGAAGGCCCCTACCGTCAGGACAGCATGATGCTGCTGGTCGATGTCGGTACCAATGCCGAGATCGTGCTCGGCAATCGCAACCGCGTTGTTGCCGCCTCCTCGCCAACGGGTCCGGCTTTCGAAGGCGCGGAAATCTCGTCCGGCCAGCGCGCGGCGCCCGGCGCCATCGAGCGCGTGCGCATCGACCCGGAAACGCTGGAGCCGCGCTACCGTGTCATCGGCACCGACAAGTGGTCCGATGAGGAAGGTTTCGAGGAAGCGTCCTGGACCACTGGCGTCACCGGCATCTGCGGCTCGGCCATCATCGAGGTCGTGGCGGAGATGTATCTCTCCGGCATCATTTCGGAAGACGGAGTCGTCGATGGTTCCCTGATGGCGAAAAGCCCGCGCATCATCCAGAACGGCCGCACCTTCTCCTACCTGCTGCGTGAAGGACGCCAGGGCGAGCCGCGCATCACCGTCACCCAGAACGACATACGCGCCATCCAGCTCGCCAAGGCCGCCCTCTATGCCGGCGTGAAGCTGCTGATGGAGAAGCAAGGTGTCGAAACCGTCGACACGATCCGTTTCGCCGGCGCTTTCGGCTCCTTCATCGATCCGAAATACGCCATGGTGCTGGGGCTCATCCCCGATTGTGACCTGTCAGAGGTGAAGGCTGTCGGCAACGCCGCGGGCACCGGCGCCCTGATGGCGCTGCTCAACCGTGACCATCGCCGCGAAATCGAAAAGCAGGTGGCGAAGATCGAAAAGATCGAAACCGCGCTCGAGCCGAATTTCCAGCAGCTGTTCATCGACGCCATGGCCTTGCCGAACAAGGTTGACCCCTTCCCCAAGCTTTCCGAACAGGTCAAACTGCCGCCGCGCAAGGTGGCAAGCGATGATGCGGCCGGGGATGCAGCGCCCCGCCGACGCTCTCGGGAAGAGCGTGCCGCCCGGCGCAATCGCGAATAGGTTGCTCACCAAACCGGCAACCACAGTGGAGGTGCCGGAATGGGACTGGGCAATGACGGTTGAAGCCCTCATCTTCGATGTTTTCGGCACTTGTGTTGACTGGCGCACCGGCGTCGCCCGTGAGGTGGCGGCAGCGACAGCCGCGAAGGGACTGCAGGTCGACAGCCTCGCTTTCGCGGATGCCTGGCGCGACCTCTATCAGCCGAGGATGGAGGAAATACGCTCCGGCCGCCGATCCTATGTCGATCTGGACGTGCTCCACCGTGAGAACCTCGACACAACGCTCGACGGCTTCGGCATAGCCGGGCATTTCAGCGAGGAAGAGCGCGCAGCGCTCAACCACGCCTGGGAAAAGCTGCCGCCGTGGCCGGATGTCGTTCCGGGCCTGATACGGCTGAAGGCCAACCGGATCGTCGCACCATGCTCCAATGGTTCGATCGCATTGATGACGCGGCTGGCGAGATATGGCGCCCTGCCCTGGGACTGCATTCTCGGCGCCGGCATTGCCCGCGCCTACAAGCCCGACCCGCGCGCTTATCTCACAAGCTGCGAAGCGTTGAGACTTGAACCTGCACAGGTCATGCTGGTGGCCGCGCATAACAACGACCTGTCAGCAGCGCGCGCGTGCGGGCTGAAGACGGCGTTCGTGGCGCGCCCACAGGAGCACGGCACCGGGCAGGTGACCGACCTCAGGGCCAGCAGCCACTGGGACATCGTCGCCGCGGATTTTCCCGCGCTCTCCGCACATCTCGATCTGCGCAATCACAACTAGGGTGTTTCTGCTTTTTCGCGGAAAACGCGCTGGTCTTTGCGTTTTGTGCGAACGCAAAACCGCTGCGCGTTTTTACTGGAATTGCTCAGGCGGCGCTGCGCAAGCTCGGTGTGGCCATCGCGACACAGGGGAAGGTCAAAGCTCTTCTGCTGCGCCCCCTGCTGGCTCGAAGTGCCTTTTTCTCGCCCCCTTCAACAGGGACATGGTCGGCAACCGCCGTTTCGACGCCTGTTCGAACCGCTGAAAAACTCCCAACCGATCCGCGCCTTTCACCAAAGCGTGATTTTGGGTGATTGGAAGCGTTCAGACTTTTCTGCGACGACCGGTCCAAAAGACACAACAAGCTCAGGTTCCATCATGCCCGTTTCCATCAGCCGCCGTCTATTCGTTCTCGCCATCCCGTTCGTCGCGGCTGGCTGCACCACGACGCAGAAGGTCGCAGCGATCAAGCCGGGCAAGCGTGAGGTGCCGCAATATTATCGCGACATGTATGCTGCCGTCGCCGATGATGCCTTCCCCATTCCTGCGCCCGACCTCACCAAGATCGATCCGAAATATTACCGCCAGGAAGTCGCCTATCAGGGCCCCGAACCGTCAGGCACAATCGTCATCGATACGCCGAAGCGTTTCCTCTATCTGGTGCTCGGCGAAGGACGGGCGCTGCGCTACGGCGTTGGCGTCGGCAAGGCCGGCCTCGCCTTCGAGGGCAGCGGCGTGATCCAGTACAAGCGCGAATGGCCACGCTGGACCCCGACGCAGGACATGATCGCGCGTGAGCCGGAACGGTACGGCCCGCTTGCCGGCGGGATGGAACCGGGGCCGACGAACCCGCTCGGTGCCCGCGCGCTTTATCTGTTCAAGAACGGCGTCGACACGCTCTACCGTATCCACGGCACAAACGAGGACTGGTCCATCGGCCGCTCGATCTCGTCAGGCTGCATTCGCCTGCTCAACCAGGACATCATCGACCTGCACCGGCGTGTCCAGAACGGCACCCGCGTCGTCGTACTGCAGCAGGACAACGTGCCTGCGGTTTGACGTCCGACCGGCATCCGATCGACCGCTGGTACAATCGGTGACGCAACGTCATCCTTGACTTTCGCCCCCGAAGCCCAAAATTCTGGCTCTTGGGGCAGTCATAGCCGGCCAGCCGGCGCAGCATCAGTCCGTCGTGTTCCATGGCCAGCATCCGTAGCCAACTCGTTTCTTTTGTTCTGAAACACACGCGCAAGAAGGCGTTCTCCAGCCCGGAGAACATGCACCGCTGGATTCAGCATGCGCGCAAGAAACAGTGCCACCAGCCACCACCCATGGTGACGCAGCGTTTCGACGTCTCCACGCGCAGCGTTGCCGGTTTCCCCGTCTACGACATCGCGCCGAAGAACGGCAGCAGCAAGCGGATTCTCTACCTGCACGGCGGCGCCTATGTCTTTGAAATCACCACCTATCACTGGGCTCTGATTGCCGAGATGGCCGAACGCCTCGGCTTTGGCATGACCGTGCCGATCTACCCGATCGCGCCCGAACACGACTTCCACGACATGTTTGGCATGGTCGGTTCGGTCTATCGCGAAATGCTGGAAGAGACCGCTGCGGAAGACATCATCTTCATGGGTGATTCAGCCGGCGGCAACATGGCGGTGGTGCTGACCATGATGATGGCGGAGGAAGGCCTGCCGACGCCCGGCAGCCACGTTCTGATCTCGCCGGGCCTCGACATGTCGCTGGCCAATCCCGAGGTGTTCGAAGCCGAGCAGCGTGATCCGTGGCTGGGTATTCCCGGTGGCCTGGAAGCCGTACGCCTTTATGGCGCCGGCATGGACCGCAGCGACTGGCACATCAGCCCGCTTTATGGCGACCTGACGGTACTTCCGCCCACCCTGCTCCTCACCGGCTCGCACG
Source organism: Mesorhizobium sp. Pch-S (assembly GCF_004136315.1). NCBI lineage: Bacteria > Pseudomonadati > Pseudomonadota > Alphaproteobacteria > Hyphomicrobiales > Phyllobacteriaceae > Mesorhizobium > Mesorhizobium sp. Pch-S. Next base: position 5,190,875 of record NZ_CP029562.1, on the reverse strand, counting down.
ATCTCCTGACGCCCGACAATCTGATCTTCGCCGACAAGGCGCGGGCGGCGGGTGTCGACGTCGAACTGGTTCACGAGGAAGGCATGTTCCACGTCTGGCCACTGATCAACATGCCTGAAGCCCGTCGCGCCCGCGACCGCATCGTGGCGTTCCTGAGCAGGCAGCAACTCCGGATGGAGATGCCGCTCGCTGCCGAATAACCGGCAGTCTCAGAAGCGTCCTGTCTCCCTGAACACGTCGAAGGTCGCGCGGATGTGGTCGGCAACCGCCTTGACCGGAGCACTGGCATCCGGCGTGACGATCATCGCCAGATTGTAATTGCCGATATGCGGCATGCCGTCTTTCGGGCCGAGTTCGACCATGTCGTTGCCGAGGAAGGATTTTGGCAGCGGCGCCACCGCGAGATCGGCCTGGATTGCCGCCCGCTGACCAGCTGTATGCGCGCTCATGTAGGCAACACGATAGTTGCGCCCCTCGCGGCCAAGCGCTTCCAGAGCGCCGGCGCGCCACACGCAGCCCTCCTCCCAGATCGACACCGGCAATGGCTCGCGCAGATGCGCGCAGCCCCCCTTTGCGCCGGCCCAGACGATCGGCTCGGTCAGCAGCACCTCGGCGCCGATCGCGCTGGTCTTGTAGGAATTGGTGAGCAGCGTGAGGTCAAGCGCGCGGTCGTCCATGCGCCGCCGCAGGTTGATCGACTGGTCGATGGTGACATCGACGGCTATCGAAGGATGCGACTTCGCGAAACGCTTCAGCACATGCGGCAGGATGCGTTCGCCATAATCGTCCGGCGAGCCCAGTCGCACGATGCCGACAATGTCCGGCACGATGAACTTGGAAACCGCCTCCCGATTGATGGCGAGCAGCCGCCGCGCATAACCAAGCAGCATTTCGCCGTCGGTGGTCAAAGCCACCGAACGTGCATCGCGTGCGAACACCGAACGGCCGAGCACATCCTCGAGTTTCTTGATCTGCATCGAAACCGCCGACGGCGTGCGGAAGACAGCCGTCGCCGCCGTGGTAAAGCTGCCTGTCTCGGCAATCGCCACAAAAGTGCGGAGCACATCCAGATCGAGCAAGGGAAGCGGATGATTGAGTGGCGCATTCATGGCATCACCTTCAAATTTTCTGATGCAAAGCATCATCCCATTTCGTTTGATTGAATATCACGGAAAGTTCATAGTCAACAGCGTCGAGAAGGCCTGATCGGTCACTGCTGACAATTGCTGGAACAGCAGTTGCATCGACTGGCCCGCCAGCGGAATTTCCAGCCAACCGTGGAAGGAGAAGTGCATGACCATTCTGTCGACCATCGGTCGGATCGCCACCGAACTCGGTGCGGCCCGCAGCCGCTACCTCACCGAGCGCGCCATCAATTCCCTTCCCGCCGAGGTGCAGAAGGATATCGGCTGGCCGGATGTCAGTTCAAAAGCGGTCGCTCCCGGCGTCGGAAGCTGGGCCGGCGCAAAATGAAAGCGCGTTATTGCATCTGAAGCCCGCCGCGACCCCTCCGGCGGGCTTTTCGATGTCGGTCGCCGTCGTTAACCGGCCATGCAATGGCTGCATGACGCATATGAACAAGTTGCATAGCGACCCAAAGCCAGACCAACACATTGTAAAAAATACACAATATCGATTTTTCACCGAAATCGCGACAACAGCGATGTCGCTTTTTCGTGCGAAACGCTTCGCTTTTGCGATTTTGTTTTCGCTTGGACGGGCCTATATGCACCGCAGCAAACGAGCTGCCCCACTCCATCACGCGAAGGCGCCCCGTCTAAGCAACCGATTGGAGAAAACGATGAAGCTCTTCGCCCGCCTGTTCGCCCGCCGCGAAATCAACCTGACCACCGCTCTCGAGCGTCAGCGCCTTGCCAAGACCATGCCTGGCCAGACCGGTGCGGTCGCGGCTGCCCGTCTCGGTTTCGTCGCCTAAGGCGCAGAATTTACCGGCACGACTGCCGTTTTTGCTCAACGCCGCTTCGGTTTCGCCGTGGCGGCGTTTTCGTTATAGGTGCCGGCTGGCACGCGCCAGATCGCTGCGGAGCGTTATTCCGAAACGCTGTAAGGATCCGCCAGCGCCGCTTCCGGCCGGCTGATCGGAACTTTCGTCAGCGACGTCCTTTTCGACAGGGCCTTGTCGCCACTGGCTGCGAGCAGCTTGCGGAACGTAGGATGCATGCCGCCATCCGCATAGGCGTGGACCGTCGTGCCGGTCATGGTCGACGCCATCGTCTCGGCGGTCGAAAGATCACTCTGGGTCCGCGCTGCCACCAGCGCATCGGCGCCGGATATGGCGGGCGGGCATGCCGCAAGCGGGTCGACCGGGTCGCCATCGGCAAACTCGGTGTCAAAGACATAACGCTTGTCGCAATAGGCCACTTTGGGTTGACGACGCGTCACCTCAAAACTGTCGTAGCCTTTCTTCAGATCGGTCCAGAAGCCGTAGTTCGGATTGCTGCGATTGCGCGCCATCTTCTGGGCGGTCATGCGGAACGGAAAGGCCTGAACCTGGAAGGACGTCTGACCACCTTTCAAGGCTTCACGCGCCACCGCGTAGATCTCGGACACGCCCTCATCGGTCAGCGCGTAACATCCCGAGGACGAACAGGCACCATGCACCATCAGGGCCTCGCCCGAATAACCGAGCGCGGCCTCCAGCCTGTTGGGGTAACCCAGGTTGAACGAGAGATAGTATTGCGAATTCGGGTTCAGCCTGTCGGCGCTGACATGGTAGAACCCTTCAGGCGCCTGCCGATCACCAATTCTTTTCTTGGGTCCGAGCTGGCCCGACCAACGGCACATCGGGTAGGTCTTGAGCAACGCATACTTGCCGCTGCCGTCACGTTTCCAGATTTCGAGCTCGCTCTCTTCCTTGAAGATACGCACCAGGATGGGTGACGAAGGCGTCATTCCCTTGCGCTTCATCTCGGCGACCAGCTTGGATGCAATAGGCTGTATACCCTTCGCGCCGACATCGAGCGCGGACGAAACACATCCGGCAGCGAGTGCGGCCAGGAGAATTGCGGAACTGAGTTTGGCGAGTTTTGCGAACACGGGCTTATGAGCGGTAGCTGCGGATCAAAGACGCAGTATGTCGGTTAACACGGTTAACGCTTCGTTCCATTCACGAGAATGTCAAGTCGAGCGCGCCGCTGGAACGCCCGCAGTCACGACCCTCGCTGCGGCGCGATCAGACATAACTTGGAAAGACTGGCATTTTTGCGGCATCGCCAGAAGCGCAAAGCCAGCATCGCCGGATCCAAAGCGCTTTTGGTAGCCGATTTGCGACCCATGTCGCAAATTTTATCTTTTAGAACCATTCTAGACGATTGACAGAAAATAATTTTCCTGATGACGCTATGCTGATCGCGACATTCTGTTCGCGTCATGGGAGGAAGAATTTTCGTGAACGCTATTAAGCATCCGATCAAACGATCGCTGGTCTTTTTCCTGGTTCCTGATTTTACCATGGTCGCATTTGCGACAGCGCTCGAACCACTGCGCATTGCCAACCGCATGCTTGGCTACGAGGCATATCGCTGGCGCCTCGCCAGCGCGGACGGCAAGCCGGTGCCCGCCTCGAACGGCGTGCTGTGTGCAGTCAACACCTCCCTCGACGAGGAGCGCCGCAAGATGGCCGGGCCGGATCGCCCATCGATGGCCATCATCTGCACCGGCATGGACGTCGAGAAATATCACAACAAGTCGGTCTTTGCCTGGCTGCGGGAGGAGTATAATCGCGGCGTTGCCGTCGGTGGCCTGTGCACTGGCGCCTATGTGCTGGCCGCTGCTGGTCTTCTGTCCAACAAACGCTGCGCCATCCATTGGGAAAACCTGCCTGGCTTCCAGGAAGCCTTTCCGAAGGCAAATGTCTTTGCCGATCTCTTCGAAGTCGATCAGAACATCTACACATGCGCCGGTGGCACAGCCGCGCTCGACATGATGCTGAAGCTGATCGGCGATGATTTCGACGAAAGCCTTGTCAACCGCGTCTGCGAGCAGGTGTTGACCGATCGCGTCAGAAGCCCGACCGACCGCCAGCGCTTGCCTTTGCGGGCGCGCCTCGGCGTGCAGAACTCGAAGGTGCTGACCATCATCGAGTTGATGGAAGCCAACCTTGCTGAACCGCTGTCACTGATCGAGATTGCCGACCACGTCGACCTGTCGCGACGCCAGATCGAGCGTCTGTTCCGGACCGAGATGGGGCGCTCCCCTGCCCGCTACTATCTCGAGATCAGGCTCGACCGCGCCCGCCACCTGTTGATCCAGTCGTCGCTGCCGGTCGTCGAGGTCGCCGTGGCCTGCGGCTTCGTTTCGGCGTCGCACTTCTCGAAATGCTACCGCGAACTCTATGCACGCTCGCCGCAGCAGGAGCGGGTCGATCGCAAGCAGTTGCTGGCAGCCTGAACCTTCCCCTTCTCCCCGCACAACGGGAAGAGCCATCTCACCGGCTGTCGAACATCAGGCTGCGGTCGCGCCACTTCTTCTCGCCGGCAAGGCAGTCGATCGTCGGTCCGGCCTCAGCCAGCACGATGGGTGGGTGGGCTGCCTCCTCGGCTGCCCATTGCGGTGAAGCAGCACCGGCCAGTTCCAGCACCAGTTTGCGGCGGACCGCCTCGGGAAACTGTTCCCAGCCATTGACCGGGATCATGAATGCGCCCGGCCCGCCGATCACGCAATCGCGATAGTATTGATCGAGATCGCGGATGTCGTAGGACGCCTCCATGCCGCCGTTGGTCATCAGCGGCAAGCCGTTGATGACGATACCCTGCTTGATCACGGCATCCCGCACGAGCGGCACGGGAGCGCCCTGGTTGTTCGGTCCGTCGCCGGAAATGTCGATGACGCGTTTGGTTCCGTCGAAACCACTCTCGGCGAACAGATCCGCGCCGAATTCAAGCGCCGCCGAGATCGACGTCCGACGCGCGCTGTTGGGTGGGCGCGCCGTCAGTCGCGCCACCACATGCTCGGCATCTGCCCGGTTGGCAACCAGCGTCCACGGCACGACCACGACCTGTGAATTGGTGCCCGCCCATTCGACATAGGTGATTGCGATCTTGCCATGGATGCCGTCGGCAATGGCGCGCAGCACCGCCTCGTCGGTGAGCGCCGTGGCATAGCCACGTCGCTGGATTTCCAATTCGTCAGGCGACATGGAAAGCGAAACGTCGACGGCCAGCACCAGTTCGACATCGACCTGTTCGGCAGCCTCAGCCTCGGGCATCAATCCAAATGTCAGCGCCGAAACGGCGCCGGCAATGAGGAAACGGGCTGCGGATGCCGACATGAACCGAGGGTAAGCGAGATTCGGCTTCCCAAAAAGGTACCGCCCATTCGAACCGTCGTTTTCCCCCTCACATTTTCGAGATTTTGGCTTGCGTCTTTCGACGTTCGAGGCCAACCGCGAGGCAGAGCGCGATCAACAAGCCAAGCGGGAAACCACTGGGCGGCATCAGCAGAGTCATGAGTGCGGTCCACCCCGCCAATGTCCAGCCGACAAAGGCCGGTATGGGGTCACCGCGCCGATCAAGCCACAGCAGGAGAGAACCCAATATCAACAGCGGGACCGCGAAACTTCCGGCCGTCGCCCAGAACACGCCACTACTCAGCGCAAGATCGAGCGGTTGCGCTCGCAATGGCTGCCAATGGTCCAAGGTCCAAAGACTGAACTCAAGCCACTTCGGCAATTCGGCCGGAACGTCGATCCCCAGCACCAGCAGGTGAACGACCGCAAGTACGATCAGTGCGACCGCGCTCCATCTGACCATGACTTTCTCCCGTCGATTGACGGCGCCGCGCCTTGCGGCACTTCCATACGGAAGCGTATGTATCACTCCCACTCCCGCACATCCATACGGCACCGTATGGTGCGGCGCAGTGACACAAGGATACGACCGAATGGCCGACAAAAACCGCAATGCAAAAACCAGAACAGGGGATTTGAGCCGACACGACTGGCTTGTGGCGGCGGTCGCCGCACTGGCTGAGGGCGGAGTGGAAGCCGTGAAAGTGGAGCGCCTTGCCAAGACCCTTGGAGTCAGCAAGGGCTCGTTCTATTGGCACTTCAAGGACCACGCGCAGTTGCTCGCGGCGATTTTGGATTTTTGGGCAGCCGATTTCACTCAGCAGCTTATTGACAACGCCGCTGGGCTGCCAACGCCGAAAGGGCGCCTGCGCCATCTCGCGAGACAAGCGTTGACGAAGACCATTTTCGGCATCGATTCAGCGCGCGCCGAAGCAGCCATGCAAGCATGGGCCGCCACAGATCCGCATGTCGGCATGCGCCTGTGCGCCGTCGATGCCGCGCGCGTCGGCTATCTCGAAAAAGAGCTTCTGGAAAACGGACTGGAACCCGGCAAAGCCCAGGCCGGAGCAAAAACGCTCTATCTGGCTCTGCTAGGTCTTTACACCGCACGCGGTTACAACCAGCACCTCGCCGATGATCAGGTTTATATGGCGCTGGTCGATATGATTCTGGAATAGTCGATGGGCAGCTTCAGCTGCGCGGCTTCAGGTTCTCCGGATCGTAGAGTGGCTTGTAGCCGACGCCGACCACTTCGACAGGATAGGTCTCGGCGAAATATTCGACCTGCAGCTTCTGCCCTTCCTTGGCGTAGGCCCACGGCAGATAGGCCAATGCGATGTTCTTGCCGATCGTCGGGCCATAAGCCACCGAGGTGGTGAATGAGCGTCGGCCAAGCTCGTCGACCAGCGTTTCGCCGGTTGCGGGGTCCATCACCGGCATGGCGCCGACCGGGTAACGGGCGACACCGTTGGAATCGATGTTGTCGGTCATGACTAGCGTGCACAGCATTGCGGGCTGGTGCGCACGCGCCCGATGCTCCTGATGTCTCGCCTTGCCACGGAAATCGGCTTCCTTGACCTTCGGGCGCTGCAGGTCGCTTTCCAGGAGATTGTATTCCGTCAGCAGATCGGCGTTCTGCAGACGCAGGCTCTTTTCCATGCGACGCGAATTGGCGTAGGTCTCGACGCCGAAAGCCATGACCCCGGTGGCGCGCAGCGCATCCCAGACGGCAAGTGCGTCCTCGTAGCGCATGTGCAGTTCCCAGCCCTGCTCACCGACATAGGAGATGCGGAACGCCGTCACGTCCTTGCCTGCGATCCTGATCGGCTTGATCGCCGCGAACGGGAAATTCTCCGGGGCCAGGCTGGCCGGATCTTCGACAACCTTCTGCAAGGTCGGGCGGGCATTTGGTCCCCAGATTCCGATGGTCACGAATTTCTCAGCAACATCGGTGACGGTGACGTTGAAGCCTTTGTCCTCAGCCACCCGTTTCACATAATGGAAATCACGCGGGCCAGCATCGGCTCCGTCGATGACCCGGCAACGATCGGCCATGCGGATGACGGTGAGGTCGGCACGCACCATGCCCTCGTCGTCGAGGAAGTGGGTGTAGATGCCCTTGCCGATGTTGTTGTCGCCGCCGATCTTGGCCGCGCACAACCATTCCATCAGCTCGACATGATCAGGCCCCTCGACGTCGAACATGTAGAAATGCGACAGGTTGACGATGCCGCAATCCTCACTCATGGCGAGATGCTCGGCGTTCGACACGCGCCAGAAATGGCGGTTGTCCCATTCGTTCTCGCGCACCGGCACGCGGTTGCCGTACTTTTCGAGCAGGTGCTCGTTGGCGGCATAGCCGTGCGCACGCTCCCAGCCGCCGAGTTCCATGAAATAGCCGCCGAGTTCCTTCTCGCGCTCATAGAAGGGCGAGTGCTTGACGTTGCGCCCCGTTGCGTAGGGCTCACGCGGATGGACGGCCGGCGTATAGATCTTCTGCGCGGCTTCGCCGCAACGGCCCTCGATGAAGCCCTCTTCGAGCTGGTGCGGGTAGAAGCGGCTGTAGTCGATCGAAGCATGATCGACATGGGTGCGCCCGTCGGTCATCCAGTCGGCAATCAGCTTGCCGTAACCCGGGCCGTCCTTGACCCAGATCGCGACGGCATACCACAGGCCGCGCACCTTCTGGCTCTCACCGCAGGACGCACCACCGGCAGCCGAAACCTGCAGTAGACCGTTGAAGGAATGACCTTCATTGTAGCCAATTTCTCCAAGGATCGGCGTCAGCTCGATCGCGCGCTCCAGCGGCTCGAGGATCTGCTCCATTTCCAGATCGCGCTGCGATGGCGACAGACGGGCTTCATGCTTTTCGAGCAGCTCGCGCGGATGGCACAGGCGCGGGTTCTTTTCCTCGTAGTAACCCCATTCGATCTGACCGCCTTCTGTGGTCTTCGGGTCACCGGTATCGCGCATATAGGCGGAATTGCCCTGGTCGCGCAGCAGCGGCCAGCCGATCTCCTTGCCGGTACCAGCGAATTCATTGTACGGACCGAAGAAGGTCAGCGGATGGTCGACCGGCATCACCGGCAGGTCCTCGCCGGCCATTTCGGCAATCAGCCTGCCCCACAGACCGGCGCAAACAACCACATGGTCGGCCTCGATCGTTCCACGATCGGTGACCACGCCCTTGATACGGCCATTTTCGATGACCAGGGATTTCGCTGCCGTGTTGGCGAAGGCCTGCAGCTTGCCAGCTGCGACGCCCTGGTCGACCAGCTTGCCCGCCACCGTCTGCGAACGCGGGATGACGAGGCCGGCGTCAGGATCCCACAGACCGCCCTGCACCAGGCTTTCTTCGATGAGCGGGAATTTTTCCTTGATCTCGGCCGGCTCGATCAGCCGCGCACGTGTGCCGAAGGCCTTGGCGGAAGCGACTTTGCGCTTGATCTCATCCATGCGGGTATCGTCGCCGACCCGCGCCACTTCGAGACCACCGATACGGGCGTAGTGCCCCATCTTGTCATAGAATTCGAGGGAGTAGAGCGAAGTCCAGCACGACAGGAAGTCGTGGCTGGTCATGTAGCAGAAGTCGGAAGCATGCGCGGTCGAACCGACGTCGGTCGGAATGCCGGACTTGTCGATGCCGACGATGTCGTCCCAGCCGCGCTCGATCAAATGGTGCGCCACCGACGCGCCGACGATCCCTCCCAACCCGATGATGACGACCTTCGCCTTTTTCGGGAACCCTGCCATTGCATGCCACTCCGAGATGATGCTTGCGCGCACACTATAGGCCGCCGCGATGCGATTGCAGCCTGTTTGCGACATTGCAAAAAAGCCGCGCGACGTGCGCGGCGGCAGCCGATCCGGCTCGCCTCGACCAAGTCGACTTAACCCTTACTTTCGGTTTTGCTGATAGATGAAAACCATGATCCGATATTCTCGTCTGGAGTGCCGCGGAGACCGAAGGTGAGCGAGGCCTTCGAACAGGCTTCCAAGGTCGGCGGCCGGCATTTGTTGTCGGCATTGGCCAGCCCTTTGGTGCTGCTGGCGGCAGCGCTACTCCTCGTCTTCGTCCTGCTGCTGGTCCCGCTGCGGCTGCCGGTCGGGCCGATGTATTGGGACATCTACATCTACTATGATGCAGCCAACCGCATCTACGATGGCCAGATTCCGGTGCGTGACTTTTTCATCCCGGTCGGGCCGCTATGCTACTACCTCTTTGTCGGCTGGCTGACGCTCTTCCCCAACGGACACCCCGTCCTGCTCGCGCACTGGTCGCTTCTCGCCATCACTGCCCCCGCCATGGCAGCCCTCGTCTGGCACGTCGACAAACGGTCCCGCTTGACGGCTTTTGCCCTGCTCATTCCGTTCCTGATCTTTGCACTCCTGCCGTTCGACACGCGCGACATGTATGCCTATCCAGGCTCTGATGGTTTCGGCGTCTATAACCGCCAAGTTTGCCAGATACTTTACGTATTGGTCGCCGCCTTCACCTTCGTTCGCGACAGACGATTGCTTGTGGGCCTCATAGCCGTTTGCATGGGTTCGCTTTTCTTCGTGAAGATCACCGGCTTTCTTGCTGCGGGCCTGATCTGTGTCTGTGCCCTGATTGGCGGACGCATTGCCCTGCGCGATGCTCTGATCGCCGCGGTAGCCTTCATGGCAATCCTTGCCGGCATGGAGATATCGTCGGGATTGGTCGGCGGCTATGTCAACGACATCATCGTGCTGGTCGGCTTGAACAGCGGCACGCTCGTACCACGCCTCCTGCGCACCCTTTCCCAGAATTTTGGTGTCGTGCTTGCGACGACAGCCCTTGTGGCAGTGCTGGTCTGGGCGGATTGGCGCAAGCTTGCCACCCAACCGGGTGGAAGAAGCTCGCTGTTCGGCCGCGACAGCCTTTGGCTGGCAGTGGTGATGCTTGCCGGCATCCTCTTCGAAACACAGAATACGGGCAGCCAGGCCTTCTTCTTCCTCTGGCCGATATTGCTGGCAATTCTGCTCAAGACCGGCAGGATCGCCAACCGCCCGGGCCTGGCGCTGACCGTCAGCGCACTGGTCGCCGCAGCCGCTCTTCCGCTGGTCGTACGCGTCGTGGAACGAGCCGCGCGCACCTATGTCGGTGCCGTCAGGAACGTTCCGCTTCAGGAAGGCAATCTGAAGACGCTCGGCGCGCTCAACATGCGGCCGGAGGTGCAGGCCCGCTCCGACAACATGCTGCGTTTCTATTCCGAGCACAGCGGACTTTATCAGGACCTGGCAGACGTCAACGAGTTGCCGAACCCACTCTTCTATTCTGATTTCGAGTTCCAGATCGTCTATTTGAAAACAGTCGACATGGCGATCGATACCATCCGGGACATCGAGACCAGAACTGGCGTCCGCTTCGGCACGATCATGTCGCTGAACTTCGTCAATCCGTTTCCCTGGCTGATGGAACGCTCCGCGCCCTTGCACGTCACGATCGGCGCAGATCCCGGCCGTACCGTGCCATTGCCTGGTTCAGCCGAAGAACAGGCCGTTGCCAACACAGATCTCGTCTTGTTGCCGACCTGTCCGCCAACAGCGAACAACAAGATCCTCTACACGCTCTATGAACCGGCTCTGGCCGAGCACCGGCGCTTCAAGCTCAACCAATGTTATGACGCATTTGTCCACCCCAGGTTCGACAAGGCGCTTGGCCTGAACATCATCGCGCCGAACTGATGGTCGCCCGGCAGGCATCGGAGATGGCACCAGACATGTCCCAGCCTGGCGATTTTACATAAGTTAAAGGCCGGACAGATGTCCGGCCTTGTCTCTTCGCGGCGAGCAGATTGCGCTTACTTCACGGTCGCGTTGCCGCCGGAGATCACGACGGTCTCCGAACCGGTGAGTGCTTCAAGGTCGCCATTCGGCAGGGTCACGAAGCAGCCGCTCGCGCAGAACTCGACGGTCTCGCCGCCCGCAAGCGTCAACTCGCTCTTGCCGCCGCCTTCCGTGACGATCAGCGTACGTGTTTCATTGTCCTTGTTGACCGCGCTGGCCGTATGGCCAACCTCGCTCGCGGCTATGAGAGCGACGGCGGCGATGAGGATCTTCCACATTGCTATTCCGGTGTTTCCACCGCCTCTGTTGCGTTCGCGAGGCATTTTCGCCCTTCGCAATCAAGCTTATAGGACAAACAAGCTGAACCGCAACTGAATGCCTCATTCATGCCGCAATTGGGTAGCCGGCCCGCGCCACTAGCCTGGATCGGGCCGACGCGGCTTGCGGCGACCCTTCGGCTGGTTGCGTTCCGCCTCCTCCTTCGCCGCCTTCTCCTCGGCATGCAACGCTTCGGTCTTGTCGTCGTCGCTCGGCCAGGGTTCCTTGTTCATATGAGGCATTTGCTGGCGTGGCGCCGACGGGATCTCGATACCTTCCTTCTCGAAAGCGTCCATGATGGCGAAACGGATATCGTTCTGCACCGAGCCGCCGTTCGTGATATCGGCCAGGAAAATGCGGACCTGGAACTCCAGCGCGTTCAGCCCGAAATTGGCGAATTGCACAAAGGGTTCCGGGTTCTTCAGCACCAGCGGATGCCCCCGCGCGATCTCGGTCAGGACTTCGTGCACGTGCCGGACATCCGAGCCATACGCGACGCCGACATTGATCTCGACACGGCCGAGCTTGTTGCGGTGCGTCCAGTTGCCGACCGCGCTGTTGATGAGGTTCGAATTCGGCAGGATCACCGATTGGCGCTGGAAGGTCTCGATCTCCGTGGCACGCACGCTGATCTTCTTCACCGTCCCGCTGACGTCGCCCGCAACGATCCAGTCCCCAACCTTGAACGGCCGCTCGGCAAGCAGGATCAGGCCGGAGACGAAGTTGGAGACGACATTCTGCAAGCCGAAACCGAGACCGAGGGAAAGACCACCGGCGATGAGCGCAAGGTTCGACAGGTTGATGCCCGCCGATGAGATGCCGACGACCGCGGCCAGCGCAAAGCCGGCATAGCCGACCACAAGCCGGATCGAGTTGCGTACGCCGGTGTCGACCTTGCCGCGCGCCATCACGGAATCGTCAAGCCAGGACTGGAACCAGCGCGTCAGGAAGTAGCCGAGGATGAAGACGAGCACGCCCGTCAGGATGCCGAACAGCGAAATGGTGACGGACCCGACGGTGACCCCCATCGCAATCCTGTAGGTCCATGCCTGGATGTCGGCGAACTGGAAGCCCCACATCAGCAGCAGCATCGGCAGGAAAACGACGACGATCAGCAGGTTGAGGGCAATGCTTGTCGCCAGTCCCAGTTGATCAAGCGTGCCCTCTTCCAGGCTCGTCCGACCGGCAATCCAGCGCCCCACGGACGTTTCCGCGAAACCGCCCTCGGCACCGATGGCACGCGCAGACAGGAAACCGATATAGGCAGTGATCAGCAGCGTGCTGGTGATGACGACCTGGCCCGCCAGGAAAATGGCGAGCCCGATATAGCCGAGCAAGGCCGCGACAATGATTATGGTTCCAAGTGCGTAGGCAAGGAACCGCAGCCAGGCTGGCCATGGCCGCCACTCGCCGGACTTGGCACGGAACGGCCGCACCAGGCCCATCATGATCAGGATCAGGCCGACGATGACGGTCGCAACAAAACTGCGTCCAACCGTAAGCGACAGCGGCGAGCCCATCTGCTCGTTCACCACCGACAGGAAGCCGTTGGCACCAAGCACGACCGCCATGGCGGTGGACAGCAACACCAGCCAGCGCGCGGGGCCGGACTCGACCGGGATCAGCCGCCATTTCGGCATGCCTGGCGACAGCGCAGCATTGGTCAGGCGATGGACGCAGAACACGATCAGGATGACGCCCATGATCGAGCGCAGGAATATCCCGATATCGCCTCTCAGCACCCCGTAATAATCGAAGAAGAAATAGGCCAGGCTCAGGAAGACGCCGAGGCCGAGCGTCGGCAACAGGGTCGACCAGAAAGCCGCCGACAGTCGGCTGAGATAGGTTGGGTCCTCGACGGTCGGGTCCGGCTCGAAGATGCGACCGAAAATGCGCCGCACCACGATATGCAGCACCAACGCCGCCGCCAACGCCATGAGCGTGGCGGCCAGTGCAGCCTGGTATTTGAATTTCAGGACGAACGAGAACCACGAACTGACGGCGCCGGACAGATTGGAGAATTCGGTATTGGCATCGACGGCAAGCTTGCTGCTCAGCAGGTCGTTCAGCGCATAACGTTTGGTCAGCGTCTTGCGGAAAAGCTCGCTGCGCAAGGTCGAGATCTTGTCACCTGTGCTCGCGATACGGACCGAGAGCGTCTGGGCACCAGCAATAACGGCATTGATCTCGGCCTTTTCCGTCGTCAGCGCCTTGCGTTCCGTAGCGACGATGTCTGGTTCCGTTGGTTGCCCCTGCGCGGGTGGCGGCCCCAGCTGCTCGAGCCGGGCATTGATTTCGGTCAGCCGCGGCCGAAAGACTGTCGCGGTCCCGAGCGCCTGCCTGGAAAGCTCTTCCAGCTGGGTCCTGATGTCGACCAGCGCACCATCGTCTTCCTGATTGTCGTCGATCTGTTTGGCGAAATTGTCCGTCTTCGCCACCAGGGCCTTGAGCGCCTTCTGCTGTTCGGCAACGAGTTCGTCGGATGATGCTGTCTGCGCAGGCGTGGCCTGGGCAGTCGGCGGCGCAGCCTGCACGGGCGGCTGTGCGGGTTGAGCGGTTCCATTCGGCGCGGCTTGTTGCGGCACCGCCTGTTGAGTCGGCTGGGGAGCTGGAGCGGCCGGCTCGGCGGTTTCATCGAGCAACGGGATTCCAGCCTGCGCCAGCACCAGCGTTGGCATCGCCGCAGTGAGAACCAGGATCAGCAAAAGACGGACAAATCGAAAAAACATAGATCGGCAACCCGTAAAGCAACCTTCAAGGCTGCGAAATCTCGCCCTTGATAGAGACGGCATTGGGGCGGAGCAAGCTGCTTCACACCTGAACACGCTGGTCGGCCAGTCGAAAAGCCGTGGCGCAATTCTGGCTTTCGCGCCGAGGCTGGCTCTATAGTCTCCGTCCGAAATGGGCTATCCGAGCCGCATGCGGATTCGGGATGGAGTTGGCATGGCGGAATATTCGGCTCTCTCGCTGCTGCGCAATGCGCTGTCGGGCAACAAGGATTGGAAACCCGCCTGGCGCAAGCCCGACCCCAAGGCTTCTTATGACGTCGTGATCATTGGCGGCGGCGGTCACGGCCTTTCGACCGCCTATTATCTCGCCAAGGAGCATGGCATCACCAATGTCGCGGTGGTCGAGAAGGGCTATCTCGGCTCGGGTAATGTCGGCCGCAACACCACGGCCGTGCGCTCCAACTATCTGCTGCCGCCGAACACGCGCTTCTACGAACATTCGATGAAGCTGTGGGAGAACCTCTCCCATGACCTCAACTACAACGTCATGTTCTCGCAACGCGGCGTGCTCAATCTCGCGCACACCCCGGCCCAGTTCGACGACTATGCCCGTCGCGGCAACTCGATGCGCCACCAGGGCGTCGATGCCGAACTGATGTCGGTTGCCGAGATCAAGCGGCTGATGCCGGCGATCGATGTTTCGGCCAGCGCGCGTTTTCCGATTATCGGCGGCATGATGCAGCCGCGTGCCGGCACCGCCCGCCACGATGCCGTGGCCTGGGGATATCACGCGGTGCCGACAGGCGCGGTGTCGACATTCTCGAAAACTGCGAAGTCACCGGTTTCCTGCGCGACGGAGATCGCGTCACCGGCGTTGTCACAACCCGCGGCGAAATCCGCGCCAGGAAGGTCGCAGTCGCTGCTGCCGGCAGCACCGGCCGCGTCATGCAGCTTGCAGGAATCGACCGGCTGCCGATCGAAAGTCACGTGCTGCAGGCCTTCGTCTCGGAATCGCTGAAGCCATTTCTGGACACCGTCGTCACCTTCGGCATGGGCCATTTCTACATGGGCCAATCCGACAAGGGCGGCCTGATCTATGGCGGTGATCTCGATGGCTACAATTCTTATGCCCAGCGCGGCAACCTGCCGATCGTGGAAGAGGTGATGGCCGAGATGCTGGCGCTGTTCCCCAGCCTTGCCAGTGTGCGCATGCTACGCTCCTGGGCCGGCGTCTGCGACATGTCGATGGATGGTTCGCCCATCATCACGACCGGGCCGTTGCCCGGCATGTATCTCAATTGCGGCTGGTGCTACGGCGGCTTCAAGGCGACACCCGCCTCGGGCTTCTGCTTTGCCCACACCATCGCGCGTGATGAACCTCACGAACTGAACGCCGCCTTCACGCTCGACCGGTTCCATCGTGGCACGGTGATCGACGAGAAGGGCCAGGGCGCAACACCCCGCCTGCATTAGGACTGACCATGCTGCTCACCTGCCCTTACTGCGGCCCGCGAGACGTCTCCGAATTCACCTATCAGGGCGACGGCAATCGCCAGCGCCCAGCCCCCAATTCGCAGGACCTTCAGGCCTGGAACGAATATGTCTACGACCGGCAAAATCCCGCCGGCGACCACAACGAGATCTGGCAGCACTCCGGCGGCTGCCGCAGCCATATCCGCGTGCTGCGCAACACAGTGACCCATGTCGTTTCGAGCACCGTGCCGGTGCGCGGAAACGTCCATCATCGCGCAACCGAGCGGCGCAAGCCCGGAGCCAAGGCATGAGCCCGCGCCGCAACGAAACCGGTGGTCAGATCGATCGGCTGAGGACCATCCGCTTCACCTTCGACGGCGTGCCTTTCACCGGCCATCCCGGCGATACGCTGGCTTCTGCCTTGCTTGCCAGCGGCGTCACGCTGTTGGGTCGCTCTTTCAAATACCATCGGCCGCGTGGTGTGCTGAGCGCCGGTGTGGACGAGCCGAACGCGCTGGTTACCATCCTGCGCGGCACGGCGCGGGAGCCGAACATCCCGGCAACCGCAGTCGAGATCTATGACGGCCTGCGGGCCGAGAGCCAGAACCGGTTTCCGTCGCTGAAATGGGATGTTGGCGCCGTCAACCAGCTCGGAAGCAAGGTCATCGGCGCCGGTTTCTACTACAAGACCTTCATGGGGCCGGTGATCGGGCCACTCAAGGGCACCCGTTTCTGGATGTTCTGCGAGCATTTCATCCGTCGCGCCGCCGGCCTCGGCCGCGCCGGCACGACAGCCGACGATTCCCGCTATGAACGCATGAACGCCTTCTGCGACGTGCTGGTGGTCGGTTCAGGCCCTGCAGGCCTGATGGCTGCCAAGGCGGCCGCCGAAGGTGGCGCACGCGTCATCCTGGCCGAGCTCGATCCGCGTTTCGGCGGCTCTGCCAACTGGTCCGGCGAAACCATCGACGGCACGCGCGCCGCAGACTGGGCCAGTGAAATCGTCAACGGCCTCAAGGGCCGCAACAATGTCCGATTGCTGCCGCGCACCGCGATCTGGGGCTACTACGACGGCAACACGCTGGCTGCCCTGGAGCGCGTTGCGGACCACAAGGAAACCGCAGCACGCGGCGAGCCGCGCCATCGCCATTGGACCATTCGCGCCAAGTCGGTCGTGCTCGCCACCGGCGCCTTGGAACGTCCCCTGGTTTTCCCAGGCAATGATCGCCCCGGCGTCATGCTTGCCAGCGCGGCGCAGCGCTACACCAACCAGTATGGCGTACTTCCGGGCGAAAAGCTCACTCTCTTCACCAACAACGACACGGCCTACCAGGCGGCTGCGAGCCTGAAGAAGGCTGGGGCCAACATCGCCGCGATCGTCGATGTCCGCACCGACATTTCCGATCAGGCACGCGCGCTGGCCGCGTCAGCTGGCGCGGAACTGATCGCAGGGCATGCGGTATCGGCGACCGATGGCGGCAGGACATTGAGCGGCATCAGGATCCAGCGGCTGGATAGCGCCAGCGGGGCACTGACCGGTGAACCGCGCGGCATCCAGACCGATTGCCTGCTGATGTCCGGTGGATGGTCGCCGGTGTTGCATCTGGCCAGCCAGGCCGGTGCGAAACCCGAATGGAATGAACAGTTGCAGGCCTTCCTGCCGCCGCAGCCGACGCAGAGCTGGAACGGTGCCGGCGCCTTCACCGGACGGCTCGCCACCGACGACGCGATCGTCGACGGCTACGCAACCGGCCTCACAGCGTCCGGAGGCAAGGCACGGCTCATCGAGCAGCCGGAAATCGAGCCGGCCTCGGTCAATCCCGAACCGGCGCCGGTGTTCGAGATCAAGGCCGACGGCAAGAGTTTCGTCGACTTCCAGCACGACGTCACCGCGGATGACGTGCGCCTGGCTCATCGCGAGGGCTTCGTTTCGGTCGAGCACCTGAAGCGCTACACCACGCTCGGTATGGCGACGGACCAGGGCAAGAGCTCGAATGTCCCGGGCCTAGCCATCATGGCCGAGGCGCTTGGCAAGCCCATTCCTGAGGTGGGCACGACCCGTTTTCGCCCGCCTTACACCGCCGTTTCCATCGGTTCGCTGGCCGCGGAACGATATGGCGATCTCAAGCCGGAGCGGCTGACGCCGATGCACGACTGGCACCTCTCCCAGGGCGCGACGATGTATTCCGCAGGCCTGTGGTTCCGTCCGATGATCTACGGGCACGCCGGCGAAACGGTCGAGCAGGCCTATGTGCGCGAGGCCAGGGCCGTGCGCGAGACCGCGGGCATCGTCGACGTGTCGACGCTCGGCAAGATAGCTATTCAAGGTCCGGACGCCGCGGAGCTGCTCGACCGCGTCTACACAAACGTCTTCTCAAGCCTTCCGGTCGGCAAGGCGCGCTACGGCTTGATGTTGCGCGAGGACGGCTTGGCCTTCGACGACGGCACCACCTGGCGCCTCGGCCAGGACGATTTCCTGATGACCACCACAACGGCCAACGCCGGCAAGGTGATGCAGCATCTGGAATACTTCCTCGATGTGATCTGGCCGGAATTGAAGGTCACCGTCACGTCCGTGACCGACGAATGGGCAGGTGCCGCGATCGGTGGACCGAAGGCGCGGGAAATCCTCGCCGCCTGCGTCGAAGGCACGACCGTGGACAACGCCGCTTTGCCTTTCATGGGCATCGTCCATGGCAAGATTGCGGATGTTCCGGTGATGATCTGCCGGCTGTCCTTCTCCGGGGAGATGGCCTACGAGGTCTACTGTGGCGCCGGATACGGCACCCACGTCTGGCAAGCCCTGGTCGAGGCAGGCAAGCCGTTCGGCCTGGTGCCTTACGGGCTGGAGGCGCTCGGTACGCTGCGCATCGAGAAGGGTCACGTCACCGGCGCCGAGATCGACGGCCGCACCACCGCGCGTGACCTGCACCTCGACTGGATGCTGTCGAAGAAGAAGCCCTTCATCGGCTCGGCCATGATGGACCGCGAAGGTCTTGTTGCAGCTGATCGCCTTCAGCTCGTCGGCATTGTCGCTCTCGACAACAGGCCGCTCAACGGTGGCGCGCATATCGTCGAGGAACTCGACGAGGACAATCCGCACGGTTCGATCGGCCATATCACCGCCTGCTGCTATGCGCCGGCACTCGGCAAATACATCGCCCTCGCGCTCGTCCAGGGCGGCAAGAACCGTCGCGGCACACGCGCTTATGTGTCCGATCCGCTGCGCAAGCGCTTCGGCCCGGTCGAAATCGTCAGCCACCACTTCTTCGACCCGGAAGGGAGCCGCATGCATGGTTGAGCGCCTTTCGCCATTGGAACCTGTCTATCATTCGGGCTCGCACGGCCGCTTCGAGGACGGCGTCGGCGTAATCCTGTCCGAAACACGTCCCGGTTCCATCATCCAGGTTGCTGCCTGGCCGGGTGAGGAAGCGCGGGCCATCGCCGCCATCCGCAAGGTAACCGGCATTGGCTTGCCGGACGGCGCCGGCGGTGGTGCCATTGATGGCGAAAAGGCCGTGTTCGGCTTTGCGCCCGGCAAGTTCACCATTGTCGACGAAGCAGAAGGCGTTGCCGCTGCGCTCGCCAAGGCGATCACACCGGCAATCGGCACCGTGACGGATTTGTCGCATGGCCGCACCGCGATCCGTATCGAAGGCCCCGAGGCCGAATGGGTCCTGGCGAAATTCTTCGCCATCGACTTCACCCTGCCCGCTTTTCCTGTCGGCGCAGCGCGCTCCACCACCCATCATGACGTCTTCGCGCAGATCCAGAGAACGGGCGGCGACCGTTTCGACATCTACGTCTTCCGCTCCTTTGCACGCTCGTTCTGGAAAGCACTCGGGCATGCGGCGGAAGAAGTCGGGTACGAGGTCGCCTGAGAACGGGAGCAAAGGAGGCCGCGTCATGGAATTCATCAATTCGCCGGCGGCCAAAGCAGCAAAGCTGCCCTTCAGCCAGGCGGTGCGCGTTGGCGATATCCTCTATCTGTCGGGCGCCCTCGGCAACCTGCCTGGCAGACTTGAGCTGGTGCCGGGAGGCATCGAGGCCGAAACGCGCCAGACAATGGAGAACATCGGCACCGTCCTTCGGGAAAACGGCCTTGGCTTCGCCGATATCTTCAAATGTACGGTCATGCTGGCCGACATGTCGAAATGGGGCGATTTCAACCGGGTCTATCTTGAGTACTTCGCTCCGGACCGCTTGCCGGCACGCTCCGCGTTCGGTGCGAACGGTCTTGCGCTGGGTGCTCAGCTCGAGCTCGAATGCATGGCCCACATGCCGGCACGCTAACCAGCAAATCCACTCGTTACCGGAAACTGGCCTTACGAAGAGCCCATCCTGACGCTAGAGGGAAACGAGGTCCGGTTCGATAGTTGCCTGATAGAATCGACGGTTTCGGCCGCCGCCGATTGACTGAAAAGGCCGACACTTCGACTTCGTCACCCATGGATACACAGAATTCCGCGACCACCGCCGGTCGCGTCGAGCCACCGGACAGCGTTTCGCTGCTTATTCCGGTCACCGTTGCCTGTGGCGTCTTCATGACCAGCCTCGACCAGAATGTGGTCGTCACCGCCCTTCCCGGCATCGGAGAGACGCTGGCGCGCCCGCCAAGCCAGCTTGGCCTGCTGGTCACCGCCTACGTCGCCAGCCTGATCATCATGATGCCGCTGGGCGGCTGGGCTGCCGATCGCTTCGGCCTGCGCAACGCCTATTGTTTCGCGCTCATCGTGTTCGGTGTCGCGTCGGCGCTGTGCGGCATCGCCAACGACATGTGGACACTCGTCGGTGCCCGTGCCCTGCAAGGCTTTGGCGGCGCGCTGATGGGCACGCTAGGCCAGATCGTTGTGCTGCAGAGCTTTCCGCGCAATCGCACCCTGAAGATAAACATGTACATCTCGCTGGCCGGCCAGTCGGGGCCTCTGGTCGGCCCGCTCGTCGGCGGCGCGCTGACGACCTACATTTCGTGGCGGTGGATTTTCTTCATCAATGTACCGCTGGCACTTGCCGCGCTTCTGCTTGCCGCGGCCCTGTTTCCGGCAGCCAGGAAACCGATCCGCACCCGATTCGACTTTCCCGGCTTCGCGCTTGTCGGTGTCGGCATGGTGCTTCTGGTGCTCGGCATGGATTCGCTCGCCGCCAAGGACATGGCGGGAAGCCTGATTGCCATGCAAGTCGCGCTCGCCATCGTGCTGCTCGGCTTCGCCATCTTCTATCTGCTGCGGGCACGCAATCCTGTGCTCGATCTCAGGCTGCTGCGCATCCGTACCTTCCGCGTCGCTTTCCTGACCGGGGGCGGCCTTGACACGATCGGCTTGAGTTCCGTCGTCTTCATCCTGCCGCTGATGTTCCAGCTCGGCTTCGGCATGAGCGCCGTTCACGCGGGATCGCTGACGTTCATGGCAGCGGTCGGTTCGTTGCTCACGCGCTTTATGATGCCCGCCATGCTGAAACGCTACGGCTTCCGCCGTGTTCTGGTCACCAACACGCCCATCGTAGCGGCCCTTGTCGCCGGTTTTGCCCTGATCCAGGCAACGACACCGGTGTGGATCGTGCTGACCTACATCTTCATGTTCGGGGTGTTCCGCTCGGTGCAATGGGCCTCGACTGGCAATCTTGCCTATGCCGATATCGAGCCCGAGCAGCTCGCCCGTTTCAGCGCCCTCTATTACATCCTGTGGCAGCTGGGCGTCGCCATCGGCGTCGGCATTGCGGCAGCGGTTCTGTCGCTCCTGGCAGGGCCTGGAGGCCACGCTTCCGTGGCGGACTTCCGCATATTGTTCGTGATCGAAGCCTTGATCACGCTCTGCGCTCTGTTCGCCTACCGCCGGCTGACACCGCAGGATGGCCAGAATGTCAGCGGGAATGCGGTCGTGAGTAGTGAGTAGGCAGTAGGCAGTAGGCAGTAGGCAGTAGGCAGTAGAGGATATCTGAGGGCGGCACAGTTCGGCAAAAGGTTGCGGCGGCACTACTGCCTACTGCCCATTGCCGACTGCCTCACTCGACGAACCTCACCCACTCCTCCAGCGGCGCGCGGTCGGTACGGAAGGTGCTTTCCGGCTTTGATGTGTCTTCATGGCCCAGCGCCATGCCGCACACGACGATTTCTTCCTCGGAAATGCCAAGCACCGGGCGGATCTGCCTGTGGTAAGGTGCAAAAGCTGCTTGCGGGCAGGTATGCAGGCCCCTGGCCCGCGCCGCGATCATGATGTTCTCCAGGAACATGCCGTAATCGATCCACGAACCCTGGTTCAGCCGCCGGTCAATGGTGAAGATCATGCCGACAGGAGCATCGAAGAAGATGAAGTTGCGATCGTGCTGTGCCCGCATCCTGTCAACTTCGCGCCGGCCAATTCCCAGCGCGCCGTAGAGACCGAATCCGTTGGCGCGACGGCGCGTCAGGTAAGGTTCGAAGAACTGATCCGGGTAGTAGCGATATTCGTCCCATTCCGCCTTCTCGGCGCGAATGCCAGAATTCAGGATGGCATCGCTCAGCGTCTGCTTCACCTCGCCTTTGACGACATACACCTTCCACGGCTGCATGTTCGTGCCGGACGGCGCACGCGAGGCAACCGTGAGAATGTCGCGGATCGTTGCATCCTCGACCAAGTCGGGCAGGAAGGCGCGCACGGAGCGGCGCGAAATGATCGCTTCGTCCACCACCGTCGTTTCGTCCGACTTCGGGGCTCTGCTTTCCGGTGCCAGCATGGCAATCTCTTCAACGCAGGATTTCAAGGAGCACGTCCCCCAACGCGCAGTCGCGGTGCCTTTGCATGAAGCGCTAAAATACCGCAAGCAATTTTGTCTGTGCTGCCGCGGCATGTTGGTCCCGCCGAAAGCCTAAAGCAGCCATTCTATGGATTTTTCAGTCCCACCCAAGATCGCGCTTGATCTTTTCACGCAGTTGGCGTCTCATGAAATTCTGAATGATTTTTTCACGAACGGTTGAAAAGTGACATCACCTGCTGCCCAACCGGATGCGCAGACCGGCGAACGTTTTCTCGCTGCGGACATTCGCGCGCTGCGCAAGACGCGAGGCCTGACGCTGGCCGAAATCGCCTTGAAGCTCGGCCGCTCCGTCGGCTGGGTCAGTCAGGTCGAGCGCGGCCTCTCGGTGCCGTCGCTAGGCGACCTGCGAGCCCTGGCGGACTTGTTCGAAGTCCCGATCAGCCTGTTCTTCAGCCACGACGTGCCGGAGGAAAACGAGCGAGGTGTCGTGGTGCGCGCCGGCCGGCGGCGAGCGCTGGGTACCAGCGAATCGGGACTGGTGGAAGAGCTTCTGTCACCCGACCTTGGCGGCAGTTTCGAGATGCTGCGCTCGGAATTCGCGCCGGGCGCGGAATTGAAGAAGGCCGCCACAAGACCGACCGAAGAAGCCGGCTACGTCACGTCCGGCACGTTCGAGATCGAGATCGACGGCGCCTGGCACACACTTGGCGAGGGCGACAGCTTTCGTTTCGCCGGCAAGCCTTTCCGCTGGAGGAACCCGGGAACGGTGCCTGCGGTGGTGATCTGGGTCGTCTCGCCGCCTGTCTACTAGCGGCATAATCCTGGATCGGAGGCCGGCGAAACCTCGGCCTCGTCAAAGATCGTGTGCCAAAACAAGGAGATAGGGTGGAATGCGGATCTTTTTTGATCGCGTTCCGCCTGGAGATCGGGGAGGACAAAAATGGCCGGAATTCCGACGACGGCGCGTGTGGTCATCATTGGCGGCGGCGCGGTGGGCGTTTCGGCCCTCTATCATCTGGCCAAGGCCGGATGGACCGATTGCATCCTGCTCGAAAAGAACGAGCTGACCTCCGGCTCGACCTGGCACGCGGCCGGCAACGTGCCGACCTTCTCCTCATCCTGGTCGCTGATGAACATGCAGCGCTATTCGACCGAGCTTTACCGGGGACTGGCGACGGAAGTCGACTACCCGATGAACTACCACGTCACCGGTTCGATCCGGCTGGCCCACAGCAAGGAGCGCATGCAGGAATTCCAGCGCGCCAAAGGCATGGGCCGCTACCAGGGTATGGCGATCGAGGTCATCGGCACCGACGAGATCAAGGCACGCTACCCTTTCATCGAGACGCACGAACTTCAGGGCGCGCTCTACGACCCGAATGACGGCGACATCGATCCCGCCCAGCTCACTCAGGCCTTGGCAAAGGGCGCCCGTGACAACGGCGCCAGGATCATCCGCTTCTGTCCGGTCACCGGCGTGCGCCGCGAACGCGACGAATGGGTGGTGGTCACCGAGCAGGGTGAAATCCGTTGCGAATATATCGTCAACGCAGCCGGCTACCGGGCCGCCGAAGTGGGCAGGATGTTCGGCCGCGAAGTGCCGATGATGGTGATGAGCCATCAATACATCCTCTTCGACGAAATCCCCGAGCTCGCCGCCTGGTCGAAGGAAGCAGGACACAAGCTGCCGCTGCTGCGCGATGTCGATTCTTCCTATTACCTGCGCCAGGAAAAGAACGGCATGAATCTTGGCCCCTATGAGCGCAATTGCCATGCACACTGGGCCACCCCCGGCGACCCCATGCCCGCCGACTTTTCGTTCCAGCTGTTTCCGGACGATCTCGAGCGGCTTGAATGGTACCTGAACGATGCCATCGAGCGGGTCCCGATTCTCGGCACCGCCGGCCTTTCCAAGGTCATCAACGGCCCGATACCCTATGCCCCGGACGGCAATCCCCTGCTTGGGCCGATGCCAGGCGTGCCCAACGCGTTCGAAGCCTGCGTCTTCACCTTCGGCATCGCCCAGGCCGGCGGCGCCGGCAAGGTGCTGGCCGAATGGGTCACGCAAGGCCAGACCGAATGGGACATGTGGTCCTGCGATCCGCGCCGCTTCACCGCGTTCGGATCCGCACAGGACTATGCCGTCGCCAAGGGCATGGAAGTCTATGGCCACGAATATGCCATCCACTTCCCGCGTCATGCCTGGCCTGCGGTACGCGACCGCAAGCTTTCGCCGTTGCATGAACGCCTCAAGGCCATGGGAGCCCAGTTCGGCGCCTACAACGGCTGGGAGCGCGCGACCTGGTACGCGAAGCCCGGCGACGACATCTCTGAACAATCGACACAGACCTTTGCCCGCTCCGGGCCCTGGGAGCCTCGCATTCGCGAGGAATGCCTGGCCGTACGCGATGCCGCCGGCATTCTCGACCTGCCTGGATTCAGCCGTTTCCGATTGAAGGGCGAAGGTGCCCGCGAATGGCTTTCCACCCTCATCACCGGCGTGGTGCCGAAGCCTGGCCGCATCGGCCTAGGCTACTTTGCAGACGACAAGGGCCGCATCGTCACCGAGATGTCGATCATGGCGCTGGAAGAAGATTTCTTCTTCCTGATCACTGCTGCGGTGGCGCAGTTGCACGACTTCGAGTGGCTGTCGAAACACTTGCCCGAAGGCACCGGGATCACGTTGCAGGACATGACGGAAAGTTTCTCCTGCCAGATCCTGTCCGGCCCGAACTCGCGGGCAATACTGACCGATGTGACGGATGCGGATCTGGGCCAACCCTGGCTCTCGCATCAGGCCTGCCAGATTGCCGGTCGCTGGCTGCAGCTGGTGCGCGTGTCCTTTGCCGGCGAACTCGGCTGGGAATTGCACACCAAAGTCGAGGATACTGCCGCCGTCTTCGATGCCGTCTGGGCTGCCGGGCAGAAGCACGGCCTGAAACCGTTCGGCATGTTCGCTCTCGACAGCCTGCGCCTCGAAAAGGGGTATCGCGCCTGGAAGGGCGACCTCTCTACAGATTACACCATCCTGCAAGGTGGGCTCGAACGCTTCGTGAAATGGGACAAGCCGGATTTCCGCGGCAAGGCGGCGCTGCTCAACGAAAGGCAGCAGGGCGTGAAGAAACGCTTTGCGACGCTGGTCATCCAGGCACCCGGCGCATGCGACGCACCTTACATGTCCACGCTCTGGCATGAGGATGCGATCGTCGGCGAAACCACATCGGGAGGCTGGGGCTACAGGGTGGACAAATCCATTGCACTCGGCATGGTGCGCGCCGATCTGGCCGTGCCGGGCACCGAAATCGAAGTCGAGATTTTCGGTGAACGCTTCAAGGCGACGGTCCAGGACGACAGACCCTTGTGGGACCCCGAAAATCAAAGGCTGCGCGCATAATGACCCTTCCCTTCCCTGACCACGCCTTCGGCGCCTTCCTGTTCGACATGGACGGCACCATTCTCAGCTCGATCGCGGCTGCCGAGCGGGTTTGGGCGGCGTGGGCGCAAAAGCATGGGCTTGATGTCGAGACATTTCTGCCGACCATCCATGGCGTGCGGGCCGTGGAGACGATCCGTCGCCTGAACCTGCCGGGCGTCGACGTCATGGCCGAGGTCGAGGCGTTGACCCAGGCGGAGTTCGAAGACGTCGAAGGCATCGAGGCCATTCCAGGCGCTGCCGCGTTCCTCAACGCGCTGCCGCCACGGCGCTGGGCGATCGTCACCTCGTCGCCGCGCCGGCTGGCGATCCGCAGGCTGGAAGCCACGGGCCTGCCGATACCGCCGCTGATGATCACCGGAGAAGATGTGACCAACGGCAAGCCGGCGCCTGACTGCTTCCTGCTTGCCGCTGACAGGCTCGGCTTGAAACCGCAGGACTGCCTGGTCTTCGAGGACGCACCGGCAGGCATCCAGGCTGCGGAAGCAGCCGGCACGAAGGTCGTGGTCATCACCGCCACACACAAGCATACGATCGAAACACCGCATCCAACCATCGCCGGATATGGCTCGCTGATACCCTCGCTCAACGAGGGTAGCAGGCTGGTGCTCACCAGATCCGGTTCGACGACCTCTGCGACTGCAGGAGCCTGACATGCCGAAACCCTCATCCCGCATTTCCGGCATCACACCTTCCGGCAAGGATGGCTGGGAGGTGCACTTCGCCGCCTGGCAACGCCTGGAGGCCGGCGAAGACATCATCATGCTCTCGGTCGGCGACCATGACTTCCATACCCCCACCGAGACTGTGGAGGCCGGCATCGCCGCGTTGCGAGCCGGCCATCACCACTACACCCAGCTACCCGGCATTCCGGCACTGCGCGAAGCCATGGCGCGGATATCCACGCGCTGCACCGGCATCGAGACGAGCCCGGAACAGGTGATCGCGACGCCTGGCGGCCAGGCATCGCTTTATGCCGCCGTGCAAGGCGTGCTCGACCCGGGCGACCATGCCATCGTCGTGGCGCCCTACTATGCCACCTACCCCGGCACGTTCCGCGCCGCCGGCGCCGATTTCACGGTCGTCGAAACCCGCGCCACCGATGGCTTCCAGCCGGACGCCAGGGCGATCGAGGCCGCAGTGCGGCCGAACACGCGGGCCATGCTGATCAACACACCCAACAACCCGACCGGCGCGGTCTACACGAGAGAGTCGCTGGAAGAAATCGCCGATATCTGCCGTCGCCACGATCTGTGGCTGCTGAGCGACGAGGTCTACTGGACGCTGGGAGACAGCGAACATCTGTCGCCCCGCGCCCTGCCCGGCATGGACGAGCGCACGCTGGTCATCAATTCGATGTCGAAGAGCCACGGCATGACCGGCTGGCGCCTGGGCTGGCTGACCGGGCCGCAGGAACTGATCACGCTGCTGATAAGCCTCAATCTCGTCACCACCTACGGCCTGACCGATTTCGTCAGCCACGCGGCCATCGAGGCACTGAACAATGACTACGGCGTCGACCAGATCGCCACGCTCTATGCCGGACGACGCAGGCTCTTCCTCGATGCGGTGCGCGGCATGAACAATGTGACCGTTCGCGGCTCGGAGGGTGGCATGTATGCCATGCTCGACATCAGCGCCGTCGACCCGGATGACGAGAAGTTCGCCTGGGCTTTCCTGGATCGCGAGAATGTCGGCGTCATGCCGGGTTCCTCCTTCGGCGATGCCGCGGCCGGCCACATCCGCATCAGCCTGTGCCAGCCGGAACCAATCCTTCTCGAAGCGGCCGAAAGGCTGCGCCGCTTCGTCTCCACCTACCGACGCGAGGCCGCATGACTAACCTGCCCTCCAAAGCCCGAGCCGTCATCATCGGCGGTGGGGTGTCCGGCTGCTCGGTCGCCTACCATCTGGCCAAGCTCGGCTGGACCGACATCGTGCTTCTGGAGCGAAAACAGCTGACGTCGGGCACGACCTGGCACGCTGCCGGCCTGATCGGGCAGTTGCGTGCCTCGCAGAACATGACACGGCTGGCGAAATATTCCGCCGACCTCTACGTCAGGCTCGAGGAAGAAACCGGCGTTGGCACCGGCATGCGCCAGGTCGGCTCCATCACCGTTGCCTTGACCGAAGAACGCAAGCACGAGATCTACCGGCAGGCGTCACTCGCCCGCGCATTTGACGTCGACGTGCGCGAGATTTCTCCCAGCGAGGTCAAGGAGATGTACCCGCATCTCAACGTGTCGGACGTGGTCGGCGCGGTGCACCTGCCACTCGACGGCCAGTGCGATCCGGCCAACATCGCCATGGCTCTGGCGAAAGGCGCACGCCAGCGTGGCGCGCGGATCGCCGAAAACGTCAAGGTCACCAAGGTCCACACCAGAAACGGGCGCGTATCCGGTGTCTCCTGGGCCCAGGGCGAAGACCAGGGCACGATCGAGACCGATGTCGTCATCAACTGCGCCGGCATGTGGGCGCGAGAACTGGGCGCACAGAACGGTGTCACCATCCCCCTTCATGCCTGCGAGCATTTTTACCTCGTCACGGAGCCGATCGCCGGACTGACTCGCCTCCCGGTGCTGCGCGTGCCGGATGAATGCGCCTACTACAAGGAGGATGCCGGCAAGATGATGCTTGGTGCCTTCGAACCGAGGGCGAAACCCTGGGGCATGGAAGGCATTCGCGAAGACTTCTGTTTCGACCAGTTGCCAGAGGATTTCGAACATTTCGAGCCCATCCTCGAAATGGGCGTGAACCGCATGCCGATGCTGGGCACCGCCGGCATCCACACCTTCTTCAACGGCCCGGAAAGTTTTACGCCGGACGACCGCTACTATCTCGGCGAAGCGCCGGAACTCGGCGGCTACTGGGTTGCAGCCGGCTACAATTCGATCGGCATCGTTTCGTCGGGCGGCGCCGGCATGGCGCTGGCGCAGTGGATCAACGACGGTGAGGCGCCATTCGACCTGTGGGAAGTCGACATCCGCCGCGCCCAGCCATTCCAGAAGAACCGTGCCTATCTGAAGGAGCGTGTCTCCGAGACGCTCGGCCTGCTTTACGCCGACCACTTCCCCTACCGGCAGGTGGTGACGTCGCGCGGCGTGCGGCGTTCGCCCATCCATGAACATCTGCAGGCGCGCGGCGCGGTTTTCGGCGAGGTCGCCGGCTGGGAACGCGCCAACTGGTTCGCCCGGGACGGACAGGAACGCGAATATCGCTATTCATGGAAACGCCAGAACTGGTTCGACAACCAGCGCGAGGAACATCTGGCGGTGCGCAACAATGTCGGCCTGTTCGACATGACCTCGTTTGGCAAGATCCGGATCGAGGGACGCGATGCCCTCGCCTTCCTGCAACGGCTCTGCGCCAACGATCTCGACGTTATGCCTGGCAGGATCGTCTACACGCAGATGCTCAACCGGCGCGGCGGCATCGAGAGCGACCTGACCGTCTCGCGGCTCTCCGAAACCGCCTTCTTCGCAGTTGTTCCGGGTGCCACTTTGCAGCGTGATCTCGCCTGGATGCGCAAGCATGTGCGCGAGGAGTTCGTCGTCATCACCGACGTCACCGCATCCGAATCGGTGCTGTGCCTCATGGGACCACGTTCGCGCGACTTGATTCAAAAAGTGAGCCCGAACGATTTCTCGAACGAAAACAATCCGTTCGGCACATTTCAGGAAGTAGAGATCGGCATGGGCCTCGCCCGTGCCCATCGTGTCACCTATGTCGGTGAACTTGGCTGGGAACTCTATGTGCCGACCGACCAGACAGCGCATGTGTTCGAGACGATCGAGGAAGCCGGAAAAAACATCGGCTTGAAACTCTGCGGCCTGCACACGCTGGATTCCTGCCGCATCGAAAAAGCCTTCCGTCATTTCGGCCACGACATCACTGACGAGGATCATGTGCTGGAAGCCGGCCTCGGTTTTGCGGTGAAGACGGCGAAAGGCGATTTCATCGGTCGCGACGCTGTGCTGGCAAAAAGGGATGCCGGGCTGGAGCGCCGCCTGGTACAGTTCCGCCTGACCGACCCTGAACCGCTGTTGTTCCACAACGAAGCGATCGTGCGCGATGGCACCATCGTCGGCACCGTCACCTCGGGCAACTACGGCCACCATCTCGGCGGTGCCATCGGCATGGGTTATGTGCCGGCCAAGGACCAGAGCGAAGCCGATATCCTAGGCTCCCGCTACGAGATCGAAATTGCGGGCGAACGCTTCAGGGCCGAGGCCTCGCTGAAGCCAATGTATGATGCAAAGGCTGAAAGGGTACGGATGTAGCATCTTCCTTCTCCCCGTTTACTGGGAGAGGAGAGCCATCCTCAAAACGCGCTCAGCCTCTGCCGCACTCGTCCGAGGAAGGCTTGCCGGCTTTGTGGCGTCGAGGCATCCATAAGGTAGTGTGCCACGAACAGGGTCTTGCAGCGTTTGGCGCACAGCGCGCGAATGCCGCGCAGGATCGTCTTTCGACCCGGATGGCCAACGATATGCGACCACCAGCGTGGCGCACCGCAGGTCGTGACCACCGCGATCTTCCGGATGTGCCCCATCAGCGGGGTGATCCGTCCACCTGAATCGAGCGCGAAGGCGACGTCCTTGGCCCAGACACGGTCCAGCCAGCCCTTCAGCATCGCCGGCAACCCATACCACCAGGTCGGATAGACGAAGACGATTGCTTCCGCCCATTTCAGATGAGCAATGTGGTGCGCCAGCGCGGGGTCGGCCGGCGCACGCTCATTGTATTCGCGCCGTTCGCCGTCTCGCATGACGGGGTCGAAATTCTCGGCATAGAGATCGATCAGCCGCGCTTCGCAACCCTTGGCTGCTATGGCGTCGAGTGCGGCGTCGCGCACGGCTGCACAGAAGCTTTCCGGTACGGGATGGCAATAGACGACCAGAACCCGCATCAGAACGCATCCATCCTGCGCGCTACCCTGGCCATGAAGCGATCCCGTGACTGAGGCGTCGACAGATTCATCGAATAGTGCGCCAGATAGGAGACCGGGGCACCCGGCCTGACGGAAACGCGCAACAGGCGCTGGACAAGCTTGCGTGGCGGATCACCGACCAGATAGGCGCGCAGCCGGGAGCCGCCATAGCTGGTCACCGCAACGACCTTGCGGATGTTGTCGAGCGTGGGACGCACCTTGCCTTCGACCAGCCGGAACGACACACCCGGCAGGAACACGCGGTCGAAGAACCCTTTCAGGATGGCGGGATAGCCGTAATTCCAGACCGGAAAACACAAAACCAGCCCCTCCGCCTTGCGCAGTCGTTCGACGTAGCCTCGCACCGGCTCAATGTTGCCCGGCGTATCGTGATAGGCCATGCGCTCCGCGCGTGTCAGCCGCGGATCGAAGTCCTCGGCGTACAGATCACAATCGTCGACCTCATGCCCTTCAGCTGTGAGACGCTCAACGATCATCGTATGCAGCGCAGCGTTGAAACTCGTTTCGACCGGATGCGCATAGATAACCAGGACACGCATCGCAGCACTCAACTCGCTTTTGCCAGACCCTTGAACAGGAATGTCCGCCCCGAACGATAATCGTAGTCAGGGTTTTCCCAGGCGATCATCTTGCCGGGATTGAGCAGTCCTTGCGGATCGGCTTCGCGCTTGAAGGCAAGCTGGACGGAATCCGTCTGCTTCATGCCGCCCTCCTCCAGCGTGTAGCGGTGCGGATTGAAGATCGGACAGCCGTTCTCCTCGAACAGGCTTACGATCTCGTCCAGCCGCTCCTCCGTGGTGAAACGCACCAGATTCAGACCAAAGCAGGTGATGTTGCCGTCCAGACGCACGAACTCCAGATGCGAGAACACCTCGCCGGGAAACATCGTGTCGATCTTTTCGACCAAAGCCAGATGATTGGGAAACGGATAGAGCGATTGCAGGTATGTGATTGCCGGATCGACACGCAGCGCCCGCAGTGTCGTGTGGTTCCACGCCAGTTCGAAGGCCGGTGGCAAGCCCTTCTTCTCATCGTCGGTCAAACTGGCGGCGTTGAAGATCACCTCGCCGCCATCGCGGCGCGTGAAGGCAAGGAATGCATCGAGCGAATGCGGGGCGACCATGACCGCGCAGATGCTTTGTCCATCACGCAGGAACTTCTGGTGCCGCTTGAAATAAAGCTGCGGCACGGGAGCAGCAATCGGGGTGATCAGCTTGGTCAGCAAGCCGTCCTGGCAGGCCAGCGAGTTGCCGTAGCGGGCAGCGCCCATGAAGCTGTCGAAACCGACCAGCACGTCCACCCAGTCATAGGCCGCCGTCAACGGCATCTCGACTTCGGTGATGATGCCGTTGGTACCATAGGCATGAGTGACCTTGTGCAGATCCTCGCCGGTCAGTTCCAGCACCCTCGGCTCGGCCTCCATGGTCACCACGCGCAGCCGGATGATGTTGCCGAAGTCGCGCAGACCACCGAAATTGATCGAGCCAACGCCGCCGGAACCGCCGGCGATGAAACCGCCAACGGAAGCTGTGTTGTAGGTGGATGGATGGAGACGCAGTTCCTGCGCCGAATGCGCACGCGTCGCCCTGTCGATATCGGCCAGGATGGCACCGGGCCCACACACCACGCGGCCGGGAGAAATCGCAACGATTTCATTCATGTCGGCCAGGTTGAGCACCACACCGCCGGAAAGCGGCATCGCCTGCCCGTAGTTGCCGGTGCCGGTGCCACGTGGGGTCACCGGCACGCGATGTGCAAAACAGGCTGCGAGTATGCGCACCACTTCCGCTTCGGATTTCGGTGAGACGACGAGATCGCCGGTAACCTGCTCCAGCTGGCGCTTGAGCACCGGGCTGTACCAGTAGAAGTCGCGGCTCTTCTGCTGGACGATCTTCTCGTTGTCCTCGATCTTCAGGCCTTCGAGGTCTCGTTTCAGCGCAGCGATATCCATCATGCCCCCACCAGTTCATCGAGCTCGGCATAGCCCGGCAGGCTGGTATCGATCTGCCTGCCATCACGAACAACGATGCGATCAGCTTCTGGACGCGACAACAATTCGGTCCAGTTTCGTCCCTTGAAAACGACCAGATCGGCCGGTCCGCCCGGCTGCAACACGCCGGTATCAGCCAGCCGCATGACATCCGCCGGGGTCTGTGCGACCGCGCGAGGCCAATCGCCTACCGGATGGTCGAGATGCAAGATGCGGGTCGCCATACGGTAGACCTCAAGCATGTCGAGATCGCCATAGGCATAGAACGGATCGCGCGTGTTGTCCGAAGCCACCGCGACAGAAATGCCTCGCGCCTTCATCTCATGCAGCAGTGTTACGCCACGCCAGCGCGGCGTGGTCGCGTCATGCCGGCGGTCCTGCAGATAGAGATTGCACATCGGCAGCGACACCACAGCCATCTTTGCCCGCGCCACCTTGTCCAGCGTATCCAGCACCTCGTCGTCGGGCTGGCGTGCCAGGGAACAGCAGTGGCCGACGAGGATCTTTCCCTCAAACCGATGGCGCAATGCCGCTTCGGCTAACTTCTTCAGGGAAACAGCGTCGACGGCATCGGTCTCGTCGGCATGAAAATCCAGATCGAGATCATGCTCGATGGCGAGAGTAAACATCCTGTCCAGCAAGGCATCGAGGTCAGGAACCATATAGGTGACGGCACCCAGCACACCTCTCGCGGCAGCGACACGACGCGCCAGTCCCGCGAACCAGGTCTCATCGCGGGTTTCTTCGATGCCGACGAGGCAAGCGGCCTGCAGGTCGACGCGTCCCTGCCATTTTTCCCGCATTGTTTCGAACACCGGCCAGGAAATGCCATCCTGCGGCGCGGCGCTGTCGAGATGCGTGCGTATGGCCTTGGTTCCATGCGCGTACGCCGTGCGCAATGCAAAGTCCATGCGCCGGGAGACGTCGCCTGCGTTCCAGTGCGCGGTCCTGTCCGCATGCGTCGCGTGCAGGGCGCCGGCAAAAGAACCGTCCGGATTGGGGCTACGCGGCCAGATATGGCCCTTGTCGAGATGTGTATGGCAATCGACGAAACAGGGCAGGACGATGCGCCCCTTGAGATCGATCGCTCCCGGCGCGGACGACGACCCCAAACGATGTGGCGCGATAGCGACGATCTGGTCGCCGTCAACAGCGACATCCGCGCTCACAAAGCCGTCGGCGTCCGCCAAGCCGTCGAAACCGACGGTCAGCGAGGCATGAAGGCGAGCATTTTCAAATATATAGGCTCCGGACGACGGGATCGGCAGTATATTCAATGCACCTCCGCGTCCGCCACGGCCCGGTCACTCAAGGTGAACGGAACGCAGCCTCGGCAACTGACTGAAACGGCCACCATCATGCCTCCTGCTTCATCGCGCTCTCGTGCCAGCGGCGCAGGATGAGATGCGACAGCAGGGACAGCGCGAGAAAGATGACGATGCCGGTCAATGAAATCAGGATAAGTGCGGCGAACAGCCGTGGCGCGTTCAACCGATAGCCAGCCTCGATGATGCGTGAAGCGAGCCCCGAGGCCTGGCCGGATGTGCCGGCGACGAATTCGGCCACCACAGCACCGATCAGCGACAGGCCGCCGGCGATCTTCAGACCACCCAGGAAGTAGGGCATGGCTGCCGGCAGGCGCAGGTGCCACAGTTCCTGCCAGCGCGTCGCGCCGTTCAGCCGGAACAGGTCACGCAGATTGCGATCGACGGAATTCAGCCCCAGCGTCGTGTTGGAGAGGATCGGGAAGAAGGCAACGATCCAGGCACATAGAAGGAGCTTCGCAGTCTGATTGTCGACATAGATGTTGATCAGCGGAAAGATCGCCACGATCGGCGTCACCTGCAGGATGACCGCGAAAGGAAAGAACGACATTTCCACCCATTTCGACTGGGCAAACAACACGGCCAGCCCTACCCCGCCCAGAATGGCGAGCGCCAGGCTGAGGAACGTGATCTTGAGGGTAACCAGCAGCGAGGAAAACAGCAGTGGAGCATCGTCCTGAAGGGTCTGCACAACCACGCCCGGCCTTGGCAGGATGTACTTCGGAATGTCGTTCCACACGCAGATGCGGTCCCAGAACCAGATCGCCAGCACCATGATGGCAAGCGGCAGTGCCCAGGAGCCGATCTTTTCCAGTCGCTGCTGGCGAACGCGCCGCGCCTCCTCCGGGTCGAGAACGACCGACCGGCTCTCGATGGCGGTCATGGTCGCGCCTCCACCTTGGCATCCATGGCCGCACTCAATTCGTCCGATGTCCGCCGGCACAGTTCCGCATAGGCCGGTGAGGTGCGGAACGCCTCGTCACGCGGATACGGTGCATCGACGGCCATGTCGCGGAACACGCGTCCCGGTTTGGCGGCCATCACGACGATGCGGCTGGACAGGAAGACGCTTTCGAACACGCTGTGCGTGACAAAGACGGCGGTGAAACGCTCCTGTTGCCAGAGTTCCAGCAGGTCGTTGTTCAGCTTGAAGCGTGTGATCTCGTCCAATGCGGCAAACGGTTCGTCCATCAGCAGCACACGCGGCTTGGTGACCATGGCGCGTGCGATGGAAACACGCATCTTCATGCCGCCCGAAAGCTCCCTTGGCACGGCATCGGCAAAATTCTCCAGATGCACACGCGCCAGCATCTCCATTACCGCCGGCGTTGCTTTCAGGCGCGAGACGCCACGCAGGCGCAGCGGCAGCCAGACATTGTCGAACACACTTGCCCAGGGCAGCAATGTCGGCTCCTGGAAAACGAAGCCCACGCAGTCGTCTCCCAGCGCCTTGCGCCATTCCAGATGGCCGGAGGTCGGCGTGGAAAGCCTGGCAATCAGCCTGAGTGCCGTCGACTTGCCGCAGCCCGAAGGACCGAGCAGACTGACGAAATCGCCTTCGCGAATGGCAAGATCGACATTGTCCAAGGCGGTCACGCCATTGGAGAAGACCTTGCCCACGCCTTTGAACGAAAGCAGCGGCGCGCTTCCGCGCTGCCAGCTGTCATCCCTGTCGGCCACCTTCTGCAACATCAGTGCCTTTCCGCGGATAAGCGTCCGTTTCTCCTGCTCCCGTAACGGGAGCAGGATGGGCCTGCGCCAGCCGCGCGGTTTGCCGGGATAGCGCTCACTTCTTCAGATCGAGACCGACGCCCTTGTTCACGAACTGCAGCGTGTAGCCCTGCTTGATGTCGATGCCGGCCGGCAGCACCTTTGCCTTGACCATCTTGTCGTAGAAGCTCTGCATGCGCTCGTCGGTCATGGCGCCGATGCCAAGCTTCTCGGTGTCACCGGAATCGACGATGCCGTACTTCTTCATCATCTCGATGGAGAAGGCGATCTGCTCGTCGTTGATGTCGGGATTGTCCTTCTTGATCGCTTCGTTGGCGGCCTTGTTGTCGCCGTAGAGGTAGTTGTACCAGCCCTTGGCCGAGCCATCGACGAAGCACTGAACCACCTCCGGCCGCTTGTCGATCGTGGTCTGCATCGCCTCGATCGTGGTGGCGTAGGTGTTGAAGCCGTAGTCGGCGAGCAGGAACAGATTAGGCTGGAAGCCGCCCTCCTTGGCCACGGCATGCGGCTCGGAGGTCACATAGCCCTGCTGGATCGACTTCTTGTTTGCGATGAAGGCAGCGGGATTGAAGGTGTAAGGCACGCGCTTGGCTGCGTCGAAGCCGAATTCAGACACCATCCACAGGAAGAAGCTCTGCGCGCCCTCATCGCCGATGATGTATTGGTCGGCCTTGGGCAGGTCCTCCCACTTGTCCAGGCCCTCGCCCGGATGCGCCATGATGACCTGCGGCTCCTTCTGGAAGGTGGCCGCGACGACGCGCAAGGGAATGCCTTGATGCACGGCATCGAATGCCTGCAGCATGTTGCCGCCCATGTAGAAATCGATCTTGCCGGCCATCAGGAGCGGCCGCCCGCTGCCCTGTGGACCCCCCTGCTGGATGGTCACGTCAAGGCCGCAGGCCGCATAGGAGCCGTCGGCAACGGCCTGATAGTAGCCGCCATGCTCAGCCTGAGCGAGCCAGTTGGTGGCGAACGTCACCTTCTCGTTGGCGATCGCAGCCGACATCCAGCCGCCGAGCAATGCGGCGGCCGTCACGGTGGCCTTGGCCAAGATCCTCGTCATCGATTTCCTCTCCCCTTCGCTCGCACGCGACACAGCGTCATACCGACCGACAAAGCAAAGGCCATGCCACAACGTCCACCGCGCAATTCCGGAAGAGCATTGTGTTGGGTGTTCCCTGCCCTGCAGCTTCACGCGTCATCGTGCCCACTTTCAGGGCAACTGTCCATGAATAGTTCATGGTGAAAGTAATACTGTCATCGCACAGGCAGCGCTTGAATCGTGACTGCGTCCCGGCCTAGTTTCCCCGCCACGAATGGAGAGCGCGATGTTCCGA
Source organism: Mesorhizobium sp. Pch-S (assembly GCF_004136315.1). Taxonomy (NCBI): domain Bacteria; kingdom Pseudomonadati; phylum Pseudomonadota; class Alphaproteobacteria; order Hyphomicrobiales; family Phyllobacteriaceae; genus Mesorhizobium; species Mesorhizobium sp. Pch-S. Next base: position 5,153,743 of record NZ_CP029562.1, on the reverse strand, counting down.
TATTTGATGCCGAAGTCGATCAAGACGCCTTTTGCCCGCTATAGCCATGGCGTCGAGGTCCCTGCCGGCAAGCGGCTCATCCTGTGCGCGGGCCAGGTAGCGATCACCGCGGACGATCACATACCAGAAGGGGTCGAGGAACAGGCGGAACTGTGCTTCAGGAACATCGCAGCCATTCTGGCCGAGGCAGGGCTCGGCCTGAAGGATGTCGTGCGCATCAACGCCTATGTCATCGATCGTGCCTATCTCAAGCCTTACATGGCAGTGCGGGACCGCACCTTTGCCGACCCTGCGCCGGCCTCCACGCTGATGATCGTCGGCGGCTTCGCGCGGCCGGAATTCAAAGTCGAGGTTGAGGTGATTGCGGCGGGATGAACAACCAGTCCCTTCCTCTATGATAAGGGAACTCGAATGCGGCCTACAATCCGGAGACTGATGTGACGACCAAAAGACGCGTGTGGTGGGGCGATTTCCGTACCACCGAATATGCTGCGATAGACCCGGAAACGACGATCGCGGTTCTGCCGGTGGCGGCGATCGAGCAGCATGGTCCACATCTGCCGGTGTCGACCGACACCAGCATCATGAACGGCATGCTGGAAACGATGATCGCGCGGCTTCCCACCGACCTCGACATCCGAATCCTGCCTGTGCAGGCGGTGGGCAAGTCCAACGAACATGTGCATGCGCCGGGAACACTCACCCTGCCGCCGGCAACGCTGATCGAGGCCTGGACCGAACTTGGCCTTTCCATTGCCCGCGCCGGAGTGAAGAAACTGGTCGTCGTCAACTCGCATGGCGGCAACGAGGAGATCATGGGCATCGTCACGCGCGAGTTGCGCGTGCGCGAAAACATGCTTGCCGTGAAGACGAGCTGGCAACGTTTCGGCCGACCTGCCGGCATGTATACCGAACTTGAAGATCGCCATGGCATCCACGGCGGCGATGTCGAGACTTCCCTGATGCTGCATTTCCGCCCGGATCTGGTCGACATGGGCAAGGCGGAGAACTTCGTCTCCAATGTCGCCAAGGCGGAAAAGGCGTTTTCGCTGCTGCGCCAGACCGGAACGCATGCCTATGCCTGGATCGCGCGTGACCTCAACCCCCATGGCGTGGTGGGGGACGCTTCGATTGCAACCGCCGAAAAAGGTCGCCTGACGGCAGAGCACCAGGCTGATGGGTTCATCACATTGCTGAAGGATGTTCGTGCTGCCAAGTTGAGCGATTGGGTGCTGTAAGGAGCTTCCACTCTCGATGGAAGCTCCTTACTCGATCTCGAGCTCAAACGGCACGCCTTCATAGGCGTCGGCACCACGGCCGATCGAAGCGATGGCAGCCACCATACGGCCATCGCGGCCAAGGATGTGATCGGCCACCGCGACAAGGCGCGGATTTGGCGTGGCCGAAGGCGATAGCCAGCGCAATGTCCTGGCCAGTTCCATCTCGTCGCGTTCCGGGGCGAGAGCAGCCGCAATGATGTAGGCCGAAGCCGTCGAGCGGCTGATGCCGGCATAGCAATTGACCACCAGCGGCCGCGACCGATTCCAGCCTTGCGCGAAACCAAGCAGCGCGCGCACATGCTCTTCGCCGGGCAGCGTCATGCCTTCCTGTGCCTCTGCGATGTCGTGCATGACGAGATGCAGATGATTTTCCGGCCGGATTGCCGCCGGACGCACCATGTCCGTACCGGCCGCCAGCAAAGACAGCAGTCGCTCGGCACCGGCACGATTGACCGTAGCCTCGACCTTGGAGAGCGGACAGACGATGATCATGCGCGTATCCTGTTTTGCGAACCATCGTGCTTTGCGGCCCAGCCGGCAAGAGCGGCGTCGAGCCGCTGCCACTCGTGTTCCGACCCGGGCAGGCCGGAACGCAGCGTATCCGGTCGCTCCACGAAATGGCGCAGCAGGATGCCCTGTCGGCCAAGTGCGCTGAACAGACGTCGAGCACCGCCGAAATCGAGGTAGCGGAACAACGACGTTCCACCCTTGATCGGCACGCCTTGACGCAGGAACAGCGCATCGAGCCGTGCGGCATCAGCGTTCAATTGCTGCCGCATCCGCTCCTGCCAGGCGATGTCAGTGAGCGCGCGAATTCCGTATTCCAGCGTTGGCCCTGCCACCGCCCAGGGACCGAGTTGACTGCCCAGTTGTGCAGCCGTTGCCCTGTCCGTCAAAGCGAACCCGAGCCGCACACCGGCCAGCCCGAAGAACTTGCCGAAGGAGCGCAGGACCACCAACCCACCCTGACCGGCGTCGGCAGCAAGACTTGCATCGCGCGGGCCAACGTCCATGAACGCCTCGTCGACCACCAGCAGACCGCCCTTGGCTTTCATGGCATCGGCGAGCCCGAGCAGCCGTTCGCGCGAAACGACGCGTCCATCCGGATTGTTGGGATTCACCAGGATGGCGACGTCCGCTTCGGCCAGGGCGTCGAAATCAGTGGTTTCGGCAACGACATGACCGGCGATGGCAGCCGCCCGGGCATGCTCGGCATAGGTCGGCGACAGCACCAGCGCGCGCCCCGCACTCACCAGTGAGGCGACGCGCGGCAACAGGATCTGTGTGCCCGGGCCTGCGACGACATGGGCTGCCGAAGGTGCGCCATAGGTCGTTGCGGCAACCGCCTGCAATTCGGCAAGCCGGGCAGCTTCCGGCAATCGGGTGAACGCTGTGGCGGGCGGATCGAAAAGCGGATAGGAGTGCGGATTGATCCCGGTCGAGAGATCGACAAACGGCTCCGGTGCGTCAGGAAACAGTGCCCGCGCCCGGCCGAGGCTTCCGCCGTGATCAACTGCCGCAATTGCCTCGCCTGGAAGCCTCATGTCCGCCCTGACCGCCTTTCTGTCGCTTTTGATCGAAGCTCGGCTCGGCTATCCGGACCGGCTGTTTCGCGCCATCGGTCATCCGGTGACGTGGATCGGCGCCCTGATATCCTGTCTCGATCGCAGGCTCAACAGCGCCGCCGACAGCGACGCGGCGCGTCGCATGGCCGGCCTGTTTGCGCTGCTGCTCATCGTTGCCGTGCCGGCGACGATCGCCCGGGTCGCGGAGTCTGCCCTGCTGGCCCTGCCATTCGGCATTGTCGCCGTCGCGCTGCTGGGAAGCTCGCTGCTGTCGCAGAAAAGCCTGGCAAGCCACGTCGAGGCAGTCGCTGATGCGCTTGACAGCGGCGGTCTCGCTGCCGGGCGAAAGGCGGTGTCGATGATCGTCGGCCGCGATCCGGAAAAGCTCGACGAAGCCGCTGTCGGACGGGCTGCCATCGAGAGCCTGGCAGAGAATTTTTCCGATGGCATTGTTGCCCCCGCCTTCTGGCTTGGCGTCGGCGGACTGGCCGGCGGCGTTGCCTACAAGGCCGCCAACACCGCAGATTCGATGATTGGCCACCGCACCGAGCGCCACGAGGCGTTCGGCTGGGCCTCCGCGCGCTTCGACGATCTCGTCAACCTGCCCGCCTCGCGGCTGACAGGCTTGCTGATCGTAGTCGCCGCGCTTTTCATAAAGGGCGCCGATCCGGCCGAAGCGTGGCGCGCCATGCGGCGCGACGCACGCCATCACCGCTCGCCCAATGCCGGCTGGCCGGAAGCAGCGATGGCCGGCGCCCTCGGCCTCGCGCTTGCCGGCCCGCGTTCTTATGGCGGAGTTCTGGTGGAAGGCCGCCATATGGGAGAAGGCGGCCGCACCGCTGTTACCAGCGCCGACATCCGCCAGGCACTCAGGCTTTACTGGACTGCGGACATGCTGCTCATCGCGCTGTTTGGCGCGCTGGCCCTGCTGATGTGGTGAGCCTTAAAACTCGATGCCCTGCTGGGCTTTCACGCCAGCGGAAAAATGGTGCTTCGTCGCGCCCATCTCGGTGACGAGATCGGCAGCTTCGGTGAGCGTCGGCTTGGCATTGCGCCCGGTAACGACGACATGCAGGTCTTCGCGCCGCTCCTTCAGTGCAGCCACGACCCGATCGACATCCAGATAGTCGTAGCGCAACGCGATGTTGAGCTCGTCCAGCACCAGCAGGCTGATGGACGGATCGGCTATCAGCTCCTCCACCTTCATCCAGGCGGCTTCCGCGGCGGCGACATCCCGCTTCAGATCCTGCGTTTCCCAGGTGAAGCCCTCGCCCATCGAATACCAGATCAGCTGATCCCCAAAGGCTTTGAAAGCGTCCTTCTCGCCGGTGTGCCACTTGCCCTTGATGAACTGCACCACTCCAACGCGCCGGCCGTAACCCAGCATGCGCAGCGCCAGCCCGAAGGCAGCGGTGGTCTTGCCCTTGCCGGGACCGGTATTGACGATGAGCAGGCCTTTCTCGATGGTTTTTTGCGCCACCTCGGCGTCCTGCACCGCCTTGCGCTTGGCCATCTTGGCGCGATGGCGCTCGGCTTCACTGTCGTCGATCATGTCATTTCACCCTGAGCGGCAGGCCGGCAACGGTCAGCACCACATCGTCGGCAACCGCCGCGACTTGCTGGTTGAGACGCCCGGCAGCGTCACGGAAGCGACGCGCCAGCGCATTGTCCGGCACGATGCCAAGGCCGACTTCATTGGACACCACGAACCATGGACCGCGCGGTTTCGATAACAGAGCTGTCAGTCTGGCGCATTCGGCCTCGACATCATGCTCGGCCAGCATGTGATTGGTGAGCCAGAGCGTAAGGCAATCGAGCAGCACCGGTCGCCCGTCCGGCAGGCGCGCCAGCAATCCGACAAGGTCGAGTGGTGCATCCGCCGTTTCCCAGCCTTCACCGCGTCGAGCACGATGATGCGCGATGCGTTCGCGCATTTCATCGTCATACGCCTGTGCGGTCGCGATATAGGTCCAGGGCGCCGGCAAAGCGGTAACCAGCTTTTCGGCATGCGCGCTCTTGCCGGAGCGCGCACCGCCGATGATGAAGGTCAGGCGATCAGGCAAAGCTGTCGCGAAGGCTCGAAGCCTGCCCGGTGAAGCGGCCACGCACGACGCCGACGACCGCTCCCAGAACAACCCAGAACACCAGGTTGGTCAGTGTGACCGCCACCACGAACTGGTGATGCAGGCCTTCCGGGATCGGCGTGTCATAGCTTGCCGGCTGCGGTGCGCCAACGACGTGCGGGGCGACGATCAGCACGATGGCGAGTACCGTGAGCGGCAGGGACCGGCGAAAAGCGATCAGCGCAAGGCCGATGGCCGTCGCGACGACGGTGGAAATCCACCAGGCCTGCCTGGGGATAAGATCGGCCGCAGGCATAGCCGGCAGTTCGGGCGGCAGCCCGAGGCCTGGCGCCAATGTAAACACGGCAAAACCCGCAAGTCCCCAGAACACGCCCTGGCGCCAATTGCCGATACCACCCGCGAATTCCGAGAAGGCAACAAGGATCAGCGCGAAGCCGATACCGGTGACGACATTGGAGAGCACGTTGAACGAGAACCGCTCGACACCGTCGGCGGGTGCCCAGCCTTCCTCTTCCTCCGCCGGAGCAGCTGCGGGAGCCGGCGCAGCCGAACTCATTGCATTGGTGCCCGCATCGGCAGCGGGAGCGACAGGCGCAGCCGTATGCTCATGGCCGCCGGCGGCCTGTTCATACACTTCCGCCTTCAGGATCAGCGGAACGGTGGCGTAGGCCTGCAGGCAGGCGAGAACGATGCCGGCCAAAAGGCCAGCGATCGCCGCGACGAACACGACGTTGCGAAAAACAGACATGGTGGGTTCCCCCTGGGTTAGTGGCAGGGGAACGCCATCGAGTGGCGGGCGTCGTGGGCAGCGTTGTGCACGGCCTCGATATGCGAGAAGCCGGTGAAGCCGATGACGAAGATGCCGAGCAGGCCAGCCATTGCCAGCTGCAGGAAGCGCGACTGCGAAGAGGTCGAAGCGCCGAGAGAAACGGAAGCGGTATTCATGGTCTGTCCTTTCGCCCTCCACCCGAGGGCATTACCGTCATTGCCGTCGCCGGCAGGTCTCCTGGCTTGCGGATCAGCGCCCTTCCCCACCTTCCCGAGGCGAACCTCAGTGGCATTGGAGAGGACTACCGCTCACAGTTGCGGGGGCAGCCACGGCTTCGGATGGTTTCCCCCTCCCCACCGTATTCCCTCTTGGTCCCGAAGGGACCGACGACGGCTGGAACTATAGAAAGAATCGTGGCGTCCGGCAAACCAAATTCCGCCATCGCCAGACGCATCAGCGTCATTGACGATCGGTTGGCGTCCTACATCGATTTCGGCAGATACAGCCAGGTAACAACGGCGCAGACAGCAGCAAGACAGCCAAGGGTGGCAAAAACCGATCCCAGGCCGAAGAAAGCCAGCACCAGCGAATAGACCAGGGGCGGCGTCAGCTCCGAGAAATCGAGATAGGTGCGGTAGACAGCGGCCATCTGTGGCCGCTCATAGGCGCGCACCGATCGCATGAACGCCGTGGAACCGATGGCATCGAGCGCGATGGTGAACAAGGCGCCGACCAGGAGCAGACCGGCGGTGGCTAGCGGAATCAGTTCGCCGATGGCGCCGGCAAGCCACAGCGACACCGCCATCCCGACAAAGGCCAGCGTCATTACGTTGCGCGCGCCGTAGCGCTTGCCTGCCCTGCCCCAGAAAATGGCAGCAAAGAGGAGAGCGTTGCCAGCCGAAACCAGCAGGCCGCCGGCGAGTTCACCTTGCCCGGTGATGACCATGAACAGCGGACCGTACACAAAGAACGTCGTCCAGTAGCAGGAACGGCCGAACGCGATGAGCCAGGCGAGCCGCAAACGAGGCTGGCTGACGAAGCGCCCGATATTGGCGAACGGATTGATGGGGCGGCTCTTGCCCGGCACGATCATCGGATTGTCGCCAAGCCGGTAGTACCAGAACAGCGCAAGCAGGCAGAGCGCGAAAACAGCCACGGCTCCGTGCGCGGCGTAGATGCCGTAACGCGTATAGAGGAAGATACCGAGCGTCGGGCCGCTGGTCCAGGCGATCATCGACCATGCCATGCGCAGCGACTCTGCCTGCATGAGGTCGGTCTTGCGGATATGATCCATGATGTAGAGGTTGAGCGTGATCGACAGCGCGCTTGCGCCCATCACCCTGCAGAGCATGCCGATAATCTGGCCCGGCAGCGAATGGGTGACGAAGAACAGCGAGCCGATCCCAAGCAGCAGCGCGCCGGCCGTGTAGACCCATCTGCGCGCGAAGCGATGGATCAGCATGGGCATGAACAACGTAACCGAAAGACCCAGCAGCGACACGATCGTATAGAGGATCGAGACCGTCTGCTCGTTCTTCAGGATCTCATAGGCCTGGATCGGGATGACCGAGGCGACCGTGGCACGCGCAGCGGATTCGATGGCGTAAAGCGAGGCAAAGGTGCGCGCATCCGCCGGCGGAACCGCCGGTAGCCAGATCGGATGGCGGACATGCGTGGACATGAATTCCCAACTAACGACTCGCAAAGGGAAACTTGCGTCGCCAATGGCCGGGCCGGTAGCAGGAAACCGACGTGCTCGCGCCGGATTGCGAAGCCGGCCAACCACTTTTCGTCGGCTGGCACAACGGCAGGCCCACGCATCAAGCCTGCGGGGTCGATCAGTTCGTTCTTCGCGAGGCGGGATCGACAAAAGCCACGACAACCGCGGCTGCCAGGGCCATCGCCGCGACGATCAGCATCGCGCTCAAAATCGTACCGACAGTTGCCGGTCGGTTGAGGAACTGCCCGGCAACAGCAACGATCAGTGCGGCCCCACCAATCGACATTGCCGCCGCCAATCCCGCGGCAGTGCCCGCCATGTCCTTGTGGCTGGACATGACGCCCATATTGGCAGCGGGCAATGTCAGCCCGTTGCCAAGGCCAATGAACATGCATGGGCCGAAGAAGGCCAACGGATGCGTCATATCGACCCCGTACAGGAGCAGGCCAAACAGGAGCCCGACACAGGTCAGCAAGCGAGCAGCGATGAGCAACGTGGCCCGGGGCACCTTTGAGCCGTAACGGCCGGTCAGAAAACTGCCACAGATAAAACCCGCGGGAACCATCCCCATGAACAGGCCAAGCGTCGCGCTCGATCCACCAACCGCCAGAGGTGCGCCGGCCAGGAAAATGTAGAGTATCCCTGACGAAGGCGCCATTACGAGTACGTACGCCCAGAAACCGGCGGAGCTCAGCAGCCGTGCATATGCGCCGAGATAGGTCCCGCCCCGCCTGACAGGAGAGGCTGTTTCGCTCAATTCTCGTTTCGATAAAGACAGGATAATTGCGCCAAAGGCCGCAAGAACGACAAAGATCGTTCGCCACCCCAGGAATTCATCCAGCGTCCCTCCCAGGGTAGGACCGAGCATGGGCGCCATGGCCCATGCCATCGCCGCATAGCCCACCCGGCTCGTCCCATCATGCCCGTCCGATGTTTCCCTGATGGCGACAAGAGCCACGCAAAAGCAGGCGGCAATCGAAGCTTGCATCGCGCGGAACACGAGGAAAACAACAATGTCGGGAGCAAACGCACAGCCGATCGAGGCCAGAATGAAGACAGAGAGCGAGACAAGTGCCACCGGTCTGCGCCCGAAGCGGTCCGACATTGCGCCGGAGACCAGCTCCACGAGCGCGGTCACAATCGCATACCCGGCGACCGCAAGGCTGATCAGTTCGAAGTCCACATCGAACTCCATCGCTATCTTGGGCAGTGACGGCGAAATGATGTTGACCGGCAACACCGAGAGTGCGGACAAAAGGACAAGAACGACAAATCGAGATTTCGAAATGCCGCCCGAGGTCTCTGCATCCGGCATACCCGAATCCGGGGGATGACGATCTTTCGTCATGATCGCTTCCTTGGTTTTGTGGTGGTCAGCAGATCGGACGTGGCCGCTCCGATCCGAGGGCAATAAAAAAGGCTCCGTCAGGAGCCCGTTTGCCGCGCATGGGTGCTTTCGCCGGATGGTTACACCATCCTGCCCATGCGCCTTCCTACCACGATAGCGATCATTTCAGCATTCATCGTTGCATTGCTAGACGGAGGCGGCAGTCTGGTCAACGCTTCGGAAGTCCATTGCTACACCCGGCCGCCCGGAAGAAGAGCCGCCAACCACTCTCGCTTAGCCCACATCCATGCTAGGCATTGAGCAACTGCAACTTCGAATCCCGCCGCATGAACCTTCAACAGCAGACAATTTCCGCCCGGCGCATTACCCTGATCGATGCCCTGCGCGGTATCGCGCTTCTGGCAATGGCCAGCTACCACTTCACCTGGGACCTCGAATTCTTCGGTTATGCGAGCCCCGGATTGACGGCACACGGCCCCTGGAAGCTCTATGCGCGCTGCATTGCGTCGAGTTTCCTTTTTCTGGTCGGCGTCTCGCTGGTGCTTGCGCACGGCGACCGCATCCGTTGGCAGGGCTTCTGGAAACGCTTCGCCATGGTGGTGGCCGCTGCCGCGGCAATATCCCTGGCGACTTATCTCGCCACGCCCGGCGGCTTCATCTTCTTCGGCATCCTGCATCAGATCGCCCTGGCCAGCGTGCTCGGCCTGCTGTTCCTGCGCGTGCCGGCACTGCTCACGCTTGTTGCCGCCGCGCTGGTCATTGCGGCTCCCTTCTATCTGCGCTCGCCTGTTTTCGATCATCCGGCACTTCTGTGGGTCGGCCTCTCATCGGCCGATCCGCGCTCGAACGACTATGTGCCGCTGTTTCCCTGGTTCGGCGCGGTGCTGATCGGCATCGGCCTGGCCAAGATCGCCAGGGCAGCCGGCTTGTTCGAACGACTGGCAAACGTCTCGCTCGGCCAGACGCTTGAATACCCACTCACCTTCATCGGTCGCCACAGCCTGGCTTTCTACCTCATCCACCAGCCGGTGCTGATAGGCTGTGTATGGCTGTTCGCGCAGGTCTGGCCTGCGCCCGCGCAGGATCCGAAGCTCGGCTTCACCAATGCCTGCCAGGCATCGTGCCAGGACAGCCGCGACGCCGCCTTCTGTGTGCGCTATTGTGGTTGCATGCTCACCGCGGTCGAGAAGGACGGCCTGCTGACAGGCATCATGAAGGGCGACCAGCCGGCTTCGGCCAGGACGCGCATCAGTGATCTCGCCAGCACATGCACGGTTCAGACCGAGGACGCCATGAGCCCTGGGGAACCGCAATGACCGATGCCGCACGCCTGCCGTTTCCTTTGCCGCCCATCGTCTTCCTGATCGCATTGATCATCGGGGTGGGCCTGGGTGTTCTTTATCCCCTGCCCTGGTTCGGTGATGTCCTCGGCGACATCCTGTTCGGTTTCGGTTGGCTGGCTGCGCTGGGCGCGGTGGCGTTGTGGTTCACCGCAATCCGCATGATGTACAGGGCCAGAACGCCATTGAACCCGGTCGCCATGCCGGCGCATCTGTTGACCAGCGGACCATTCGGCATCAGCCGTAACCCGATCTATCTGTCTCTGGCGACACTGGTCATCGGTATCGGGCTTATCACCGGCAACGTCTGGCTCATCCTGCTGGCATTTGCAGCAGGATTGGTGACGAGCAGGTTGGTGATCCGGCGCGAAGAAAAGACCCTGGCCGGCAAATTCGGCAAGAAGTACCACGACTACGCGAAGCGCGTGCGCCGCTGGATCTGAGGTCTTTTTGCCTCATCCGATGTCGTTGGATAGGCGACAGACGTTCTCAGCCGGCCCGTTCGATGCGGATCACCTGTGCCTTGTCGGTGAGGTGACCATCCTTGGTGATCGCTTCGACCGCCTTGCGTACCGCCGCTTCAGTGGTTTCATGCGTGACCAGGATGACGGTCTTCTTGTCGACCGCCTCCGGCCCGACGGCGTGCTGAACGATCGATTCCAGTGAGATATCGTTGTCAGCCATGCGCTTGGCCACCGAAGCGAACACACCAACGCGGTCATGCACGGTAAGCCGGATGAAATAACCACCGGCATGGCTGCGCATCTGCGCCTTCTTGTAAGGTTTCAGTTCCTTGGCCGGACGACCAAACACAGGGCCGTGCTGGAAACCGGGGCGGCTCTTGGCGATGTCGGCGATGTCGCCGACGACTGCTGACGCCGTGGCATTGCCGCCAGCGCCGGGGCCGGACAGCAGCAGTTCTCCCAGTATATCGGTCTCGATCGCCACGGCGTTGGTGACACCATGAACCTGGGCGATCACCGAGGCTGTCGGCACCATGGTCGGATGCACACGCTGTTCGATGCCGCTATCGGTGCGCTGGGCAACGCCGAGCAGCTTGATGCGATAGCCGAGTTCAGCGGCTGCACGAATGTCGGCCTGGGTGATGTTCGAAATGCCTTCGAGATAGATGTCGTCGGCAGCGATCTTGTGACCGAAGGCGAGGCTGGTGAGGATGGCAAGCTTGTGCGCCGTGTCGTTGCCCTCGATATCGAAGGTCGGGTCAGCCTCGGCATAACCAAGACGCTGGGCATCCTTGAGGCATGCCTCGAAGGACAGGCCTTCGGCTTCCATGCGGGTCAGGATATAGTTGCAAGTGCCGTTCAGGATGCCGAACACACGATTGACCGAATTGCCGGCCATGGCCTCACGCATCGTTTTGATGACGGGAATGCCGCCGGCCACGGCCGCTTCATAGTTCAGCAGCACGCCTTTCTTCTCGGCGATCTCGGCAAGCGCCACGCCATGCTTGGCAAGCAGCGCCTTGTTGGCGGTCACCACATGGCGGCCGGCCTCGAGCGCGGCCCTGACGCTGTCGCGCGCCGGCCCCTCATCGCCGCCGATCAGCTCGATGAACACGTCGATCTCGTTCGAGCGGGCAAGATCGACCGGGTTTTCGAACCAGGACACCGTGGACAGGTCGACGCCGCGATCCTTGTCACGGTTGCGTGCCGAGAGAGCGGTCACCGTGATGGTGCGACCGCACTGGCGGGTGAGTTCGGCGGCCTTTTCGGTGAGCACGCGCACGACCGAGGCACCAACGGTGCCGAGGCCGGCAATTCCAACACGCAAGGATTCAGCCATGATGGACGGCCCCTCTTTCTCGGTCTTTCGGGATGATTGGTGGCAAGCGGCTCAGCGATGCGCCGCCAGCGGCACCACATTGTTGGGTTGCTTGGCGGTGGTCGCCAGGAACTTCTTGATGTTGCGGGCCGCCTGCCGGATGCGATGCTCGTTCTCGACCAGAGCCAGGCGCACATAATCGTCGCCATGTTCGCCGAAGCCGATGCCCGGCGCCACCGCAACATCGGCGTGCTCGATCAGAAGCTTGGAGAATTCGAGCGAACCGAGATGCTTGAACGGCTCGGGAATCGGTGCCCAGGCGAACATCGTCGCCGCCGGCGCCGGGATTTCCCAGCCGGCACGGCTGAAAGCGTCGACCATCACGTCGCGGCGCTTGTGATAGATATCGCGCACTTCCTCGATGTCGGAGCCGTCGCCATTGAGCGCGGCTGTCGCCGCGACCTGGATCGGCGTGAACGCACCGTAGTCGAGGTAGGATTTCACGCGCGTCAGTGCAGCGATCAGCCGTTCATTGCCAACGGCGAAGCCCATGCGCCAGCCCGGCATGGAAAAGGTCTTCGACATCGAAGTGAACTCGACGGTGACGTCGATCGCACCCGGCACCTGCAGCACCGAGGGAGGCGGGTTGCCGTCGAAATAGATCTCCGAATAGGCCAGGTCCGACAGGATGATGATGTCGTTCTTCTTCGCGAAGGCCACGACGTCCTTGTAGAAGTCGAGCGTGGCAACATAGGCCGTCGGATTGGAGGGATAGTTGAGGATCAATGCCAGCGGCTTCGGGATCGAATGGCGCACGCCACGCTCCAGCGCCGGAATGAAACCGTCATTCGGCTCGGCCTGCAGCGAGCGGATAACCCCGCCCGACATGATGAAGCCGAAAGCATGGATTGGATAGGTCGGATCCGGGCACAGCACCACATCGCCCGGGGCAGTGATTGCCTGCGCCATATTGGCGAAGCCTTCCTTGGAGCCGAGCGTCGCCACCACCTGAGTATCGGGATTGAGCTTCACGCCGAAACGACGCGCATAATAATTGGCCTGGGCACGCCGCAGGCCGGGAATGCCGCGCGACGACGAGTAGCGATGCGTGCGTGGATCGCGCACCACTTCGCAGAGCTTGTCGACGATGGCCTGTGGTGTCGGAAGATCGGGATTGCCCATGCCGAGATCGATGATGTCGGCGCCGCGTGACCGCGCGCTGGCCTTCAGGCGGTTGACCTGCTCGAAGACGTAGGGTGGAAGACGGCGGACTTTGTGAAACTCTTCCATGTTCGTTCCGATCGAGAGGCGCTTTGGCGGCGCGCTATAGCCTTATTTGCAATTCGGGTCGAGAGCGGGGTCACACTTGGCCCCGATCTGCTTCAGGGCATTCTTGGCGTGACTGGCCTTGAGCTTGTCCAGCTCGGCGGCATCGGCCGCGGCGGCCGGATCACCGGGATGCGCCTGCACATTGGACTTGGCAGCCGCCAGTTGCGCGAGCTTGGCGTTCTTCTCGTCTTCCGTGAATTGCGTGGCTGCATTCCGCGGCTTGATGTTCAGATTGGGGAACGTGCCGGTATCTTTCGGGCCGGTCACCGAACCGCCGGACTCTACTGCCATCGAGGGTCCACTGCTCGAACTCGCGCAGCCAGCCATGGCAAGGCCGCCGGCGACAACGAGCGCCAGCGACAACCGTTCGGCGCTGACAACCAGAAGCTGACCAAAACGAATTGTCATACTACTTTCCCGCAATGGCCATTAAAGCTCACTTTCCCGTCACGGGAGAGCAAAAGCATCTTGGCTCCTATTCGACCTTGCATGATACTATGTCAAGAAATGCCTAGGGAGGAACCGCGCAAACCATGGCCGACAGACCCGATGCAGGCAAGACGGACGACCATGAACCGCCATCCGTCGAGCAGTATCTGGTAAAAGATCCAGAGCGTTTCGCGCTCAATCTCGCGCGCGTGGTTGAGCAGGCGGGCAAAGCCGCCTCGGCCTGGGCAGAGCCGCGTGAACGCGGCGAGGTGCGCGACAGCGTTGCCGAGCCTATGGCCGACATGGTCAAGACCTTCTCCAAGCTCACCGAATATTGGCTGGCCGACCCCAAGCGGGCGCTGGAGGCACAGACCAGGCTGTTCGCGGGCTACATGAATGTCTGGGCCAGCGCCATCCACCGCATCGGTGGCGTCGAGGACGAGGCCACGGGCGTCAAACCCGAACGCGGCGACAAGCGCTTCCAGGACCCTGAATGGGGCAAGAACGCTTTCTTCGATTTTCTCAAGCAGGCCTATCTGGTCACCTCGCGCTGGGCGGCTGACCTGGTCGAGCATGCCGAAGGGCTGGACGAGCATACGCGTCACAAGGCCGGTTTCTATGTGAAGCAGGTTTCGAACGCGATCTCGCCGTCCAACTTCATTCTAACCAACCCGGAATTGTTTCGCGAAACCGTCTCATCGCACGGCGAAAACCTGGTGCGCGGGATGAAGATGTTCGCCGAAGATATCGCCGCCGGCAAAGGCGACCTGAAACTGCGTCAGGCGGATTATTCAAAATTCGAGATCGGCCGCAACATCGCGGTTACGCCGGGCAAGGTCGTGGGTCGCTCCGACGTCGCCGAGATCATCCAGTACAGCCCGACAACCGAAACCGTGCTGAAACGGCCATTGCTCATCTGCCCGCCATGGATCAACAAGTTCTATATCCTCGATCTCAATCCGGAGAAATCTTTCATCCGCTGGGCAGTGGAACAGGGCCACACCGTCTTCGTCATCTCCTGGATCAATCCGGATGAACGCCACGGCACCAAGAACTGGGAAGCCTACATCCGTGAGGGCCTGCAATACGGCCTGGACGTCGTCGAGCAGGCAACAGGCGAACGCGGCGTCAATGCCATCGGCTACTGCGTCGGCGGCACTCTGCTGGCTGCGGCGCTTGCTCTCCTGGCGCAGGAAGGCGACGATCGCGTCAAATCTGTCACCTTCTTCACCACGCAGGTCGACTTCACCTACGCCGGCGATCTCAAGGTCTTCGTCGATGAAGAGCAGATCGCGGCCCTCGAAATCGCCATGCGTGGCAAGGGCTTCCTCGACGGCACCAAGATGGCGACTGCATTCAACATGCTTCGCTCTGGCGACCTGATCTGGCCCTATGTCGTCAACAACTACATGCGCGGCAAGGAGCCCCTTCCCTTCGACCTGCTTTACTGGAACGCCGATTCCACGCGCATGGCTGCAGCCAACCACTCCTTCTACCTGCGCAATTGCTACCTCGAGAACAACCTTTCGCGCGGCCAGATGGAGCTTGCCGGACGCTTGGTCTCGCTCTCCGACATCACAATTCCCGTCTACAATTTGGCCTCCAAGGAAGATCACATCGCGCCGGCACGTTCGGTTTTCCTCGGTTGCCAGTATTTCGGCGGCGAGGTCGATTATGTGATGGCAGGCTCCGGTCATATCGCCGGTGTCGTCAATCCACCTGCCCTCGGCAAATACCAGCATTGGACCGGCGGCAAGCCGATTGGACGATTCGAGGACTGGATCGCCGCTGCCACCGAGAACCCAGGCTCCTGGTGGCCGCACTGGCAACGCTGGATCGAGGCGAAGGACGGCACCCGCGTGCCCCCTCGAATTCCGGGCAAGACCATGGAAACGCTGGGTGACGCTCCCGGCGACTACGTGAAGGTGCGAGTGTAACAATCTGTAATATGCGGTGAGTTGACCTGTTCGCCAAAGCGGGCGAAATGGTCACGTCAATCATCATTTTGACGCAAATCACGCAGGCTCGCACGATTTCAGAAGGAAGCTTGCGGATTTGTCACAGGTCTCGTTTCCGATTGCGGAAACTCGATCATTCGGTGGCGCCCCGGCGCCTGAGATGACGGTTCGGATCGGCTAGCGAGGGGGAATTTGGATTTGAGGGCAAACAGCTCGCGCTTCGCGAAAGGAGAACGCCGCGCCGTCATGGCCGCGTTGTGCGCGTTGCTGCTGGCTTCCTGCACCTCGACTGGCGCGCCCGACCTCGGCGTTGCCGATCCGAATTATGCTGCTTCCCAGGCCGGAACTAATCCCGCCGCACCGACCACGCAAAACACCACCGATCCCGCCCTTGCAGCCACGACGACCCCGCAGACGCTGATGACTGCCGAAGGCGACACCGCCCTGCCCGAGCAGATCGCCTACCTGCCCACCGCAAAGCCCGGCACGCCGGCATTCCCGCTGACTGCTCCTGCCGATGCGCAGGCGATCGCCGGCACCACGCCACAGCAGCTCGTCGCGCCGGAACAGAGCCCCCAGGAGACGGCGGCTGCGGCGCAACAGGTTGCGGCCGGAACCACCACCGTCTTGCCGCAGCAAGGCATCGCGACAAGCCAGCGCGCGATCGATCCGGCTGCCGCGGCAACACAAACGGCCAGCGCGGCGACGCCGGAAATGAACCATCCGGTCTATGTGACCGCGGGCGAAATGCCGGCAACACCGGCCAAACCCGAAAAGAAAGGCTTCCTCGCCTCGCTGTTCGGCTCTTCGCCAGCCAAGGCTGCGCCGGTCGCTGAAAAGCCGAAACCGATCGTGCCCACGGAACAAGCTGAAGCCAAACAGGCGATCATTCCGGAAGACAAGCCAGCCAAGCCGATCATCACGCTGGCTTCGGCCGAAGCGGGTCAGAAGCAGGCGATGCTCGCCTCCGTGGACAGTTCGTCGGCTTTCAACAACCTGCCTGGCGTGCGCAAGACCGCACTGTTCGAAATCACCCGCCGCTCGGGCACCTACGATGACAGCGACGTCGACCTGAATGAAGACGATGAGGGCGGCTCCTATCAGGTGGCTTCTGCCGCCGGCTTGGCGCGCCTTGCCCCCAACGGCCTGCTGAAACAGACCGAAAGCGTGGATGTCGCCTGTCTCAAACCATCGCTGGTACGCGTGCTGAAGCAGATCGAAGGACATTATCGCAAGAAGCTGATCGTGACTTCCGGCTACCGCGATCAGGCCCGCAACGTGCGTGCGCGCGGCGCCAAGAACTCGCTGCACATGTATTGCGCGGCCGCCGATATCCAGATCGCCGGCGTCAGCAAATGGGATCTGGCAACCTATGTGCGCTCGCTCCCGGGACGCGGCGGTGTCGGCACCTATTGCCACACCGAATCCGTGCATGTCGACGTTGGTCCCGAGCGTGACTGGAACTGGCGCTGCCGCCGCCGCGGCTAGGCCGACCTAAAGCGGTTCCGCTTCGACCGAAACGCTCTGCCTCTTCTAGAAGAATTTTCTGAGAAACGCCGCCGCGCTCTCCGAGAGGCCGACGATCTTGTTCGTGGCCTGGCGGTAGAACTTGAAATTGAGTTCGGTTCCTGGCCGGCCATCCTGCCAGTCGGTCAGATGCCTGAGTTCGCTGCGACCGAGCGGCCGCCTGGCAAGCGCGGTACGCTTGACGGTTATGCTGACGCGCGGCGTCTGGCGCTCGATGTCTGGCTGCCTCGCGACCGCTTCGACCGAAAGCACGATGCCGCGCGCGACGAGGCCATTTCCGCCCTCGTTCTCGCTCGCGAACAGAAAGATGGTGTCACCAGCGGCGATGGCTTTGCCGCCATACATCGTCTTCTGTTCGCTGAACGCGAAATGTTCCGCCTGCGGATCGGCAATCTCGGCCTTGATCGCGAACGCCATGTCATCCTCTCTCGTTCGAGAAGATAACACGCTCGCAACAAATCGTTCAGGCTGCGCAATCTGGAGAAATCACACACCATCTGCCGAACAGCGTCAGGCCCACGGCCTTGGCGAGCGCGACTGAGGCTGCATTATCCGTCTGGCAGCAGGGGCTGCCACCTGGACAGATTCGCGGTCGCGTAGGAAATCGCCTCCCCCCTCGCGGCATCGAGCAAGGCAGCGCGCCAACCATGCCAGCGATCCGGCCTTTGCTGAGCCACGCAGACCGAGCCGTGGAAACCCTGGAAATCTCGCTCTTTCAGGCCTGCTTCGAAAAGGTTGTAAAAAAATGCAAAAACCCGATTTTGACGGGTTGCCCGCCGGGCACAACGACACTATAAGCCGGCCTTGGCTGCGCCCATCGTCTAGCGGTCAGGACACCGCCCTTTCACGGCGGTAACAGGGGTTCGATTCCCCTTGGGCGTACCAGTTTGATTTTCCTGCATAATTTGGCTTTCCAGCGCACGAGGATCCGCGTGTATTTCGACGCGCGAATGGCACGTCATGCGGCTCTGCATTTCAGCGAACCCAGGCGATCACCGCGAGAGGCGGCACGCAGGCTGCATCCCGTTTGCGTTGGATTTCGCGCTGATTGCCACTTGTACCTTCTGGTAACGCATCGGTGCTAACCTGAGAACGCTGAGTGATGTTGGGGAGTATCACTGTGAGTAACCCAGGGCACGAAATCCGAGGGTATGACCCGTCACCCTCACCGTTCTACAAATTTGCTTTGATCGTGTTTTCGGCAGGGGCTGCGGTAACGGCGGCGCTGGAGTGGTTGCTTCCTGCTCTCAACTGAGCGCCAGGACAACCCGCGCGATAGGCGGCAATAGCCAATGAACTCAGCCTGTATCGACAGCGAGGAGCCGGCGACGGCTAGCCGACGCTTCCGAGGTTGCCTGCCAGCACGATGAGGTCCGCTTGCCGGCTGGCACCTGTCTTGGCGAAGATCGAGCGCAGATGCGCGCGTGCCGTTTCATAGGAAATCGACTTCTGTTCGGCAATCTGCCGCAGCCGCAAGCCCTGGCCGAGCAGCGCGGCGACTTCGGCCTCGGTGCGTGTCAACCCGAAGGTCTGGCGCAAAAGTCGCGGCTCGGCCGTGTTGCGCCGCTCCGGGTCCTCCAGAAGGCAAACTCCGACGGATGGCGAGAAAAAGTCCGGAAGGCTGCCGCCCAGCCGCTGGATACGCATCGCCAGCGGTCGCTTTCCCTCGCGCGCTATCAGGATCGGGCCATCAGCACCGTCGGGACGCAACCACGATTCGGTGAGCACCGAGCGCATCCGTTCCCGGATGCGCTTCGTCTCCTCGGAACGACGCGAGCGCAGTTCCCCTTTGCTGACCTGGAGCTCGGCCCCCAGCAACCGGCGGGCAGTATCGTTTGCACTCGTCACCTTGCCGAAGCGGTCGAAGAAGATGGCCGCCACATCTGCCATCTCGAAAGCGTCCATCATGCCGGCGATTCGATGCTGCATGGCGCTGCGCATCAGTGTCGATGCCATGGTAAGACGATCACGCATCGCACGCAGCACCGCGACCTCCTCATCGCTGAAGAAGTCGTCAGTAAGTTTGCGATGCAGCGTCATGACCAGCATGTCCTCAGGTCGCGAAAAGGCCACCATGCACGAGCGCCCTATACCGTGCTTGGCGTGGAAGCGGTAATAGGGATGATTTTCGAAATCATCACGCGACGTGTATTCCGGATCACAGGCCGTGCCTTGCCGCAAAAGGAACGGCACGCCGCGCAGCCGCCACTCGTTCGCGTACCAGCCATTGTTGAAATAGTCCTCGAAGGCTCCCCCGAGGCTTTCGGTCGATACGATCAGCCCGGGCGCTCGCTCTGCCACCGGAATGATGTTGACTCCGTGGGAGCCTGTCGCCTGAGCGATACCGTCGACTACCTCTTGCCAAAGCGACGGATTGAGCGTTGCTTCCACAACCTTGTCGAGGGCAAGGTCGAGCCCCTTGAGGTCCATATCCAAATCCCGAGCCCCCCAGCTCGCACAACCCTTAGATCATTGCAGAGACGCTGATGGGAGTACAACGGAAAAGCTTGGCGTCTGTTCCGAGGAGTACCAAAGGATGAGACGCGGCTGGGCTCAGGTGCTGACGCCGAGCTCCACAAGCCGCTCCACGCAGGACTCTTCGGCCTGGTCAAGTTCAGCCAGCGTCTCTTCAAGGTCTCGACGCTTCTGGCGCAGCGAATCGCGCTTTTCCTCGATGCGCTTGATCATCAGCTTGAGCTGTCCGACTTCGCCGGGCGGCTCCTTGTACATCTGGATGATTTCGCGAATCTCGGCGATGGCGAACCCTAGCCGCTTGCCGCGCAGGATCTGACGGATGAGATGGCGGTCGGAGGGGCGAAACAGGCGCGTGCGCCCGCGCCGCACGGGAGCGACCAGCCCTTCATCTTCGTAAAACCGCAGCGTGCGCGTCGAAATATCGAATTCGCGCGTCAGTTCGGTGATCGTGTAGTATTCCCGCATAGTCACTCCGGGCGCTTACGCCGTTGTCCGTCGTGCCACTCCTCGCAGACGAATGATGCGAGAATCGAACAGCATGCGGGTTCCGTTGAAGCTTCGCACGGCATTTACGTAAAAGTCAATTGCAGGCAAAAATTCTCAATTGTTTCTGTAGTTTTGCAGCGGAGCCTAGCCAGTTCACCCGCGCCCGGGGGTACCGTTCAGCCCAGATGCAGCCACCAGCTGGCGAAGCTCAGGAAGGCCAGGAAACCGATCACGTCGGTGATCATAGTGGTGAAAATCGATGACGAGATCGCGGGGTCCGCTCCGAACTTGTCCAGGAAAAGTGGGATCAGGATGCCACCGAGCGATGCCGCCAGCATGTTGACGATCATCGCCGCCGCGATGACGAGGCCGAGATCCACATTCTGGAACCATGTGCCGGCGACCAGCCCGAGCAGGGTAGCGATAATGGCACCGTTGAGCAGCCCCACCAGCACTTCGCGACGAATGACGCGACCGGCATTGTAGATATCGAGATCGCGTGTCGCGAGCGCTCGCACAGTCACAGTCATGGTCTGCGTGCCGGCATTGCCGCCAAGCGAAGCGACGATGGGCATCAGCGCAGCCAGTGCCACCATCTCCTCGATGGTGGCACCGAACATGCTGATGACCGATGCCGAAAGGAAAGCGGTGCAGAGGTTGACCAACAGCCATGGTACGCGCGAACGCGAGGTCGCTGCCACCGTGTCGGACAGTTCTTCGTCGCCGACACCACCCATACGCAGAAGATCTTCCTCGGCTTCCTGCTGGATGACGTCGACGACATCGTCGATGGTCAGCACGCCGACCAGCCGTTCGTTCTCGTCGACGACGGCGGCAGACAGAAGGTCGTATTGTTCGAACTCGCGCGCCGCCTCCTCCTGGTCCATCGTCGCGGGAATGGCGTGGCGAGTCTCGTGCATGATCTCTTCGACCTTCACTGCGCGCTTGGCGCGCAGGACCTGGTCGAGCCCGACAGCGCCGAGCAGCTTGAACGTCGCATCGATGACGAAGATTTCGGAAAAGCGGTCTGGCAGATCCTTGTCTTCGCGCATGTAGTCGATGGTCTGCCCTACCGTCCAGAAAGGCGGCACGGCGACGAACTCGGTCTGCATGCGCCGGCCGGCGCTTTCTTCCGGATAGTCGAGCGCGCGCCTGAGCCGGATGCGCTCTGTGAACGGCAACTGCGAGAGAATCTCGTCCTGGTCCTCCTGATCGAGATCCTCCAGGATGTAGACGGCGTCGTCCGAATCGAGCTCCTGCACCGCCTGCGCGATCTGTGCATTGGGCAGGTTGTCGACGATGTCGAGGCGGATCGCCTCGTCGACCTCGGTCAGCGCCGAGAAATCGAAATCGGAACCCAGAAGGTCAACGAGTGCCCTCCGCTGCTCGGGCAGCAGCGCTTCCAGCAGGTCGCCGACTTCCGATTGGTGCAGATCCCCCACTTCCCGCTTGAGGGCGAGGATGTCGCGATCGGCTATCGCCGCGCCGATATGGGCAACGAAGGGCGCACGAATGACGCCATCCTCGCCGTAGATTTCGGCGTGGATCGGTTCGGCCTCGTTGTGCTCCTCACCTTTCATGATTTCCCCGCGACCGGTTTGAAGGGAAAGGGTCAGTGCCGGTTTAGAACAAGACGCTGCCGGATAGAAGCCGTATGACGGCCGGAAAAGTGTACCAATCCAGGCTCCTGCAAGCGGCCAGGTCCGCCCCGCGAAAACTCTTTGCCGGAACGTGCGATTATTGCTTGAGATGGCCTTGTTTCGCCGGAAACGATTTGCTACACGCCGCGGGCCGGTCCACTCCGGCTCCTACCACGTGCGGTCGTGGCGGAATTGGTAGACGCGCAGCGTTGAGGTCGCTGTGGGGCAACCCGTGGAAGTTCGAGTCTTCTCGACCGCACCATTCTCTCTCCGAGAATATAGCCCTTCTGCGGCCTCCGGCTTATGGTGAGATCGTTGGAAACGGCGATCGACTGGCCATCTCGATCAGAGGTGTACCAGCCGACCACGGCGCTGAGCCGCATTTCTGCAACAAGGGCCTGAAGCGTTGTCCAGACCTGTTTGAACCTAGTTGGCTCCGCCGAGCTCCTTGGTCATTTTGCAGAAATTGTCATGCTCCTTGGCGATAGCCTCGTCGCCGCATTCCTTGTTCATTCCGGCTCTGTCATCATCGGTCAACGCCATCCAGGCCGCTTTGAAGTCGGCATCGGATTTCAGCGTCTTCATGTCCTTGTCGGTATAGAAAGGTGCCATTTTCTCGGGATTATCGAGTGCAGAAGTTCCCTTTTCCCCGGCGGCCAAAGTTGCGCCGGTCATAACCGCAAGCACCATTGCACTCGCACAAAGCAGCTTAGTCATGGTTCTTCCTCCTGGTTCTGAGATCTCTGAGCAGCGATCTCCTGAACCAACGAAAGGTTTATCCTATCGTTCCAGAAAGCTGAGTGACGTCGGCGAAGCCGCTCCATGGGAATGCCGCCTCATTTGGAAATCCATGCGGATCGCCTCTTCCCCGAGATGGAAGTGAGCCAAATTGCTGGGACAATCGCCGGAACTGGACGTCGGCGCGGATTGACGCCATATGATGATCAGCCTTTCCGTGAGCACCATGACCGAACGCAGCCAGATAGCCACGACGTTCCTGCCCTTTGCCGGCTCCGCGCCGGTGGAGTGGCGTATCGAGTCGGGTCTCACCGACTACACACACGCGCTCGACGTCATGGAAGCGCGCGCCGAAGCGATTCGCGCGGGCACCGCAGGCGAGATGATCTGGCTGGTCGAACATCCCCCGCTCTACACTGCCGGCACCAGCGCGCAGTCAGGCGACCTGATCGACCCGGATCGCTTTCCGGTGTTCAAAGCCGGCCGAGGCGGTGAATACACCTATCATGGGCCTGGCCAGCGGGTCGCCTATGTGATGCTGGATCTCAAACGCCGGCGTGAGGACGTACGCGCTTTTGTGGCTGCACTCGAACAGTGGATCATCGCAACTCTCGCCGCCTTCAACATCAAGGGAGAGCGGCGGGAAGACCGCGTCGGCGTCTGGGTGGTGCGGCCCGACCGGCCAATATCACGCGACGGAGCCCCGGCCGAAGACAAGATCGCGGCGATCGGCATCCGCCTGCGCAAGTGGGTCTCGTTCCACGGCATCGCCATCAATGTCGAACCAGACTTGTCGCATTTCGGTGGCATCGTCCCTTGTGGTGTCACCGATCATGGTATCACCTCACTGGTCGATCTCGGCTTGCCGGTGACGATGGCAGATCTCGACATTGCCCTGAAAGCCGGTTTCGAAACCGTATTCGGGCCCGCTGAGGCACCCGAGGTCGAGTTGCGTCGCAAGGCAGGCTGAGGGGCCGGTTCTGGCCTCCTCCCTGTCCCACACTCCTTGGAGATTGCGGCACGCAAACCATAAGGAAGAAGGGGCGCGTGCGATCATCGCAAGTATCCGAACGACACCTCGCGCCGAAACTTCATCGATGCTGTTTCTGAAAGATTAGTCCGGATACCGGTATCCGGTCGGACTATGGTCTGTCCTGGCGGCCAACCGTAGCGTCGGCCTTTGTGCGTTTGCCACGGCCCGCGGCCGTGGCGATTCCCTCACATCGCGCCGATCCACATCGCCATCGAGACGAGGAAAGCGCTCATGCAGACAAGAGAGGCAACGTCCTGGATCAGGTCGGTCATGGCTGGCTCCTGTTGTTAATATGTACGTAATTTGTTCTAATTTTGTTCTAAAGTCAACGGAACAAAGCAGCACCACCGAACGATTCCGGGTGGTGCCTGAAGCCAAGGTTAAGGAAAGGTTGATGGGATTGGAGGAGCGCCCGCTTATGCCGGGAATTCACAGGGCTCGCCCTGCCTGCTCCTCATCAGAAGGTCATGGACGCAAGGTTCGATAGACGCGAAGGAAGTGTCAGCCAGCTTCGAAGCGGTGCGAGCTTGCCTTGGCCATTGTCACGCGGCGGCCCATGCCGGAGGCGAGCCTGTGGTGAAACGCGCCCAGCAGACAGGCTCGGCCGTCACTCGTACCTCAGCGCCTCGACGGGATCGAGCCGCGCCGCCCGCCAGGCCGGGAACAGCGTTGCCAGGAACGAAAGCACAAGCGCCATGGCGACGACGGAGAGCGTCTCGCCTGCTTCCATCTTGGCCGGCAACTGGTTGAGGAAATAAAGCTCGGGGTTGAACAGGACCGTGCCAGACAGCCAGGAGAAGAACTGGCGGATGCGCTCGACATTGAAGCAGATCAGAACGCCGAGCAGCACGCCGGCAATGGTGCCGGCCACGCCGATCGCGGAACCTGTCATCAGGAAAATGCGCAGGACAGCGCCACGCGTCGCACCCATGGTGCGCAGGATGGCGATATCCTGCCCCTTGTCCTGCACCAGCATGATCAGACCGGAGATGATGTTCAGCGCCGCAACCAGCACGATCATCGTCACGATCATGAACATGACGTTGCGCTGGACCTGCAGCGCCGAGAAGAAGGTCTCATTGCGCTGGCGCCAGTCGCTCAGGTAGACCTGCCGCTGCGCTGCCTCCTCCACCTTGGGCTTGATCGCTTCGACATCATCGGGACTGTCGAGATAAACCTCGAGGCTCTGCGCCTTGCCTTCCGAATTGAAGTACATCTGTGCTTCGGAGAACGGCATGTAGACGATCGAGGCATCGTATTGTGACATGCCGACCTCGAAGATCGCCGTCACTGGATAGCCTTTCACGCGTGGCGTGGTGCCAAGCGGACTGACATCGCCGTCAGGCGAGATCAGCGTGATGGTATCACCCAGCGCCAGGCCGAGGTTCTCGGCCATTCGGCTGCCGATGGCGACACCGCCTGCGGTGTCGAAACCGGCGATCGAGCCCTGCTTGATGTTGTTGGCAACCAGCGTGACCTTGTCGAGATCCTCGCCGCGAATGCCGCGCACCAGTGCCCCGCCGCCTGAGCCGACATTGCCCTTCGCCAACACCTGGCCTTCGACCAGCGGAATGGCGTATTTGACGCCGGGAACGCCGTTGATGCGCTTGGCAAGCTCGGCATAATCCTCCAGCGGCAGATCGACCGGCGAGACGATGAGATGTCCGTTGGTGCCGAGGATGCGCGACAGCAGCTCTGCCCGGAACCCGTTCATCACCGCCATCACCACGATCAGCGTGGCAACACCCAGCATGATGCCGACGAAGGAGATCGAGGCGATGACCGAGATCACCGTTTCCTTGCGGCGCGAACGCAGATAGCGCCACGCCACCATGCGCTCGAAACCTGAAAAAGGTCCGGCGCCTGCCCGCTTGGCTGCCGCAGCCTGGCTCATGCGGTGGCATCCAGGCGCAGACTGATCAGGCGAATCGGATCGATGCCGTAGGAGCACATGGAAACGACGTGTTCCTTCCTTACAATGGTACGACCTTGCCTTCGGCCAATGTCACGCGCCGATCCATGCGAGCGGCAAGTTCATGGTTGTGCGTGGCGATCATGGCGGCCAACCCAGACTGCCTCACCAACGCCTCCAGCGCATCGAAGACATAGGACGCCGTCGTCGGGTCGAGATTGCCGGTCGGCTCATCGGCTAGAAGCACCAGTGGTGCATTGGCAACGGCGCGCGCGATCGCAACGCGCTGCTGCTCGCCGCCGGACAGCTCTGCCGGCCGATGCTGCGCGCGTTTGCCGATCTGCATGTAATCCAGCAACTGAGCCGCGCGCTTGGAAGCTTCCGGCTTCGACAGACCGCGGATCAGCTGCGGCATCATGATGTTTTCAAGCGCCGAGAATTCCGGCAGCAAGTGATGGAACTGATAAACGAAGCCGATGTCGTTGCGGCGGATCGCCGTGCGTTCGTCATCCGACAGTCGCCCGCAAGCGCGGCCGGACAGGATGACATCGCCGCCGTCGGGCCGTTCGAGCAGACCTGCGGTGTGCAGAAGCGTCGACTTGCCGGTACCCGACGGCGCCACCATCGCCACCATCTCGCCGCGCCGCAAGGTGAAGTCAGCACCATTCAGGATGGTGAGCTTGCGTGGTCCCTGCACATAGTGCCGTTCGACGCTTTTCAGTTCCAGTACCGGCTCGGACATCACTCGTACCTCAACGCTTCGACTGGATCGAGCCGCGCCGCCCGCCAGGCCGGGAACAGCGTTGCGATGAAGGAGAGGACAAGTGCCATGACGATGACCGAGAACGTCTCGCCCCCGTCCATTTTGGCCGGCAGCTGGCTGAGGAAATAGAGCTCGGGGTTGAACAGGACCGTGCCAGACAGCCACGAGAAGAACTCGCGGATGCGCTCGACATTAAGGCAGATGACAACGCCCAGCAGCACGCCGGCGACGGTGCCGACAACGCCGATCGCGGCTCCGGTCATCAGGAAGATGCGCAGCACCGCACCACGCGTCGCCCCCATGGTGCGCAATATGGCGATGTCGTGCCCCTTGTCCTTCACCAGCATGACGAGGCCGGAGATGATGTTCAGCGCCGCCACCAGCACGATCAGCGTCAGGATCATGAACATGACATTGCGCTCGACCTGCAGCGCCGAGAAGAAGGTCTGGTTGCGCTGGCGCCAGTCGGTCAGATAGATCTGCCGCTGCGCCGCCTCTTCCACCTTGGGCTTGATCGCTTCGACATTGTCAGGATTGTCGAGATAGACCTCGAGGCTCTGCGCCTTGCCTTCCGAATTGAAATACATCTGCGCTTCGGAGAACGGCATGTAGACGATCGAGGTGTCGTACTCTGACATGCCGACCTCGAAGATAGCCGTCACCGGATAGCCTTTCAGGCGCGGCGTGGTGCCCAGCGGGCTGACATCGCCGTCGGGCGAGATCAGCGTGATGGTATCGCCGAGCACCAGACCGAGATTCTCTGCCATGCGACGGCCGATGGCGACACCGCCGGCCGTGTCGAAACCGACGATCGAGCCCTGCTTGATGTTGTTCGCAACCAGCGTGATCTTGCCCAGGTCCTCGCCGCGGATGCCGCGCACCAGTGCGCCTCCACCCGAGCCGACATTGCCTTGCGCCAGGACCTGGCCTTCGACGAGCGGGATGGCGTATTTGACGCCGGGAACGCCGTTGATGCGCTTGGCAAGCTCGGCATAGTCCTCCAGCGGTAGATCGACTGGCGTCACGATCAGATGACCGTTGATACCGAGGATTCGCGACAGCAGCTCGGCGCGGAAGCCATTCATCACCGCCATCACGACGATCAGCGTCGCGACACCCAGCATGATGCCGAGGAACGAGATCGAGGCGATGACCGAGATCACCGTTTCCTTGCGGCGCGAACGCAGATAGCGCCACGCCACCATGCGCTCGAAACCCGAAAAAGGTCCGGCGCCTGCCGGCTTGGCTGCCGCCGTCTGGCTCATGCAGCAGCACCCAGGCGCTGGAGAGCGGTCGCCTGCGGCACTGTCTCGCGCTCACCGCTCTTGCGGTTCTTGATCTCGACCTCACCAGCCGCAACACCACGCGGTCCGACGATGACCTGCCAGGGCAGGCCGATCAGGTCCGCGGTGGCGAACTTGCCGCCGGGCCGTTGGTCGGTGTCGTCGTAGAGCACATCCTTGCCGGCCGCCGTCAGCGCGGCGTAGAGCTCGTCGCAGGCACGGTCGCAATCGGCATCGCCGACCTTCATGTTGATCAGGGCTATGTCGAACGGCGCTACGCTCTCCGGCCAGATGATACCGGCGTCATCATGGCTCGCCTCGATGATGGCAGCGATCAGGCGCGTCGGGCCAATGCCGTATGAACCCATGGAAACGTTATGTTCCTTGCCGTCCGGCCCCTGCACCTTGGCACCCATCGGCTTCGAGTACTTGTCGCCGAAGTGGAAGATGTGGCCGACCTCGATACCGCGCGCGGAGAGACGCTCGCCATCGGAGATCTTGTCCCAGGCGGCTTCGTCATGCATTTCGTCCGTCGCCGCATAAGGCGTCGTCCATTCCTGCACGATGCCGGCGATTTCAGCGTCGTTTTCATAGTTAACGTTTTCGCTGGGCACAGGCAGCGACAGGAAGTCCTTGTGACAGAACACCTGGCTCTCGCCGGTTTCCGCCAGAATGATGAATTCGTGTGAAAGATCACCGCCGATCGGGCCGGTATCGGCACGCATCGGGATCGCCTTCAGGCCCATGCGGGTAAAGGTGCGCAGGTAAGACACGAACATGCGGTAGTAGGCAGCCTTGGCGCCCTCATAATTGAGGTCGAATGTGTAGGCGTCCTTCATCAGGAACTCGCGGCCGCGCATGACGCCGAAGCGCGGGCGCACCTCGTCGCGGAACTTCCACTGGATATGGTAGAGGTTGAGCGGCAGATCCTTGTAGGATTTGACGTAGGAACGGAAGACTTCCGTGACCATCTCCTCATTGGTCGGACCGTAGAGCAGTTCACGATCCTGCCGGTCCTTGATGCGCAGCATCTCCTTGCCATAAGCATCATAACGACCGCTTTCGCGCCAAAGCTCTGCCGACTGGATGGTCGGCATCAGTATTTCGAGAGCACCGGCACGGTTCTGTTCTTCCCGGATGATGGCGCAGACCTTGTCGAGCACGCGTTTGCCCAGTGGCAGCATCGTGAAGGAGCCCTGTCCCTGCTGGCGGATCATTCCGGCGCGCAGCATCAGGCGATGCGAGACAATCTCGGCCTCGCGGGGGTTCTCTTTCAGGATGGGCAGGAAATAGCGCGACAAACGCATGGGCTGGTCCGTAAATGAGGAAGGCCGCGCCGGAATCGGCGCCTGGAAGGCTTCAATGCAAGGGCTTCATAGCCATTTCATGGCGGAATGGAAACCCGCGCGTCCGTGGCAAGTGCGCGCCGGTAATGCATGTCGCTTTGTTAGGCAAGCCAAGCTGTTTTATTGTGCAATGCAGCACAAGAATGCCCATTTCGAAGCAAAATTTAACGTGACATTTTCATGCGCGCTGTTCTAGTGTGCACAGATAACCGAGAGGACGGGTTAAAGACCTGTTCTCCTGCGCGGTCAAAGTCTTGGGAGGATGCGATCTAGGCGCGGTAACTCGCAGCCGCCGGAAACGGAAAGCAGATCGGACGCGTTTAAATTGCAAGGCTTCGTGCCTTGCATTTTTTTTGAGCAATCAATCAATTGCCGTTCTCCAATAAGGTGAAGCATTAAGCCGGCTCAGACGCGGCATCGTGCTTTTGATGGCAAAACGCCTCACCTTTTCTTTCCAGATTTACTCAAGTTCATTCGCCGTACTGCGAAGCAAAACCGGCTGCCGGCGCTCTCTTCGACATCAATAAAAACACTGTCATGCGGCTGTCACCACGGTGTCATTTTCGTCAATTTCGCGGCTTCTGACGCAGCAGGCGCCTGTCAAAAAACTATCAGCGCAAAATTCGATGCTGCAACGCAACATCCCTTTGCATTGCGCGCTGTGTCTCTCTTACCCATGGAACCGCTCGCGATAGGCGTTCGGGCCGATGCCAAGATAGCGCAGGAACGCGCGTCGCATCGTCTCCGGGGAGCCGAAACCACACCGTCTGACGGTGCGGGCAACACTCAGCCCATCCTCCAGGAGCCGTCGTGCCGTCTCGAACCGGATCGTTTCAACGGCGCGCGCCGGTGTATACCCCGTGCGTTGCCGGTAATGTCGGGAGAATGAGCGAAGGCTCATGCCTGCTTGATCGGCCAGTGACGCCAGCGACAGATCGCGATGGAGATTGGCAGCAATCCATACATGCAGGCTTTCGAACATTTCGTCCGTCGCCTGGAACGCAAGCACCGTGCTGAACTGGGTCTGACCGCCCGGGCGCTTCAGGAAGACAACCAGTTGCCGTGCGACCTCCAATGCAAGTCGGCGCCCGAGGTCGTGTTCGACCATCGCGAGAGCCAGGTCGATGCCTGCCGTGATCCCCGCAGAAGTCCACACCGCACCGTCGCATACGAAGATGGGATCGCGGTCGAGCCTGACAGCAGGGAAACGCGCCGCAAACTCATCACAACGCCGCCAATGCGTTACGGCCCGGCGCCCGTCGAGAAGTCCGGTTTCGGCGAGCAGAAAGGCACCACTGCACACCGAGGCCGTTCGCTTCGCTACAAGGGAACGTCGTTTGACCCAATCGACAAGAACAGCGTTACGACTCGCTTCATTGACGCCGTAGCCGCCTGCAACAATCAAAGTCGCTGGATAAGGCGCCTCCTCCGATAACAGGGCGGTCCGCAGTGCAATACCGGAACTTGTGGTGATTTCCGGCGTCTCCGCCACAACCACGATCTCATAGGGTTTGGGCGCAGCCGAACCCGTCAGATCATTGGCAGTGGCAAAAACCTGCGCCGGTCCGGTCACATCCAGGATTTGGACGTTCGGGAAGGCCAGGATTTCGACACGATGGATGGATGAGTTTGGCATGAAACGAGCGATGATTGGCACACGCGCCAATTTTCCCGGACTACGATCAAATCGTCAATCCAGAGCAATTCCAAAGAAAGCGTAGCGGTTTTTTCGCCCGGAATTGCCTCAGGGCAACGAGATAAAGCTGACCGCCGTTCCCTGAACGGTGATCAGCTCCAAGGAGAACCACATGGCATTTCGCTTCGGCATATTGTGCTTTCCCAAAGTCCAACAACTCGACCTGACCGGCCCTTACGAAGTGTTCGCTTCGGCAAGGGATGCGGAAGTTCATCTCGTCTGGAAGGATTTGCAGCCTCTGCGCTCCGCAACCGGCCTCTGGTTGAAACCGGATACGACCTTCGCTGACGCTCCTGATTTCGACGTTCTTTGCATTCCCGGCGGGGCTGGCGTGAACGCTCTCCTCAGCGACGAGGAGACGCTCGCATTCATCCGCGGGAAAGCTGCCGCTGCCCGGTTCGTGACATCGGTTTGCACCGGAGCGCTCCTTCTCGGACGAGCCGGTATCCTGTCAGGGCGTCATGCAACGACCCATTGGAACGCTGTCGACTTTCTCCCCGGTTTTGGAGCAATCCCCACCAAAGCGCGCGTCGTGAAGGACGGATCACTGATCACGGCAGGCGGCGTCACTTCCGGCATCGACTTCGGTCTGACGGTCATTGCTGAACTGATCGGTAGGGAAGAAGCCGAAACGATCCAGCTTTCGCTGGAATACGCTCCTGAACCGCCATTCGGTGCAGGTCTGCCCGAGACTTCGTCTGCGTCGGTGGTTGCGGCAGCACGCGCCGGCATGGCTGGCTCAAGGGCGGAACGAGAAGCGCTCCTGTTCTGAGACAGGCTGCGCGATGGTGATTCAGTTTTGCGGCCGAACCGGTTCGTCGAACCTGGGCAGGATTTGCGGAATGTCGTCGACGGTCCAGCCGAGACCGACCGTCACGGCGTAATAGGCACCCAGGACGATGAAGGCCCA
Source organism: Mesorhizobium sp. Pch-S (assembly GCF_004136315.1). Classification (NCBI taxonomy): domain Bacteria; kingdom Pseudomonadati; phylum Pseudomonadota; class Alphaproteobacteria; order Hyphomicrobiales; family Phyllobacteriaceae; genus Mesorhizobium; species Mesorhizobium sp. Pch-S. The sequence continues at coordinate 5,122,330 of NZ_CP029562.1, read as the reverse complement.
GATCGTTGTCCAGATGATGACGTAAAGGAACCGGGGTTTCTTGGGCGCACTGGCCGTGGTGCCCAGCACCACTTCGTTTTCTTCATCTTGCCGGCGGAAGCTGAACGGCAGAATGGCGAACAGCGTGATCCACCATACCACGAAGTAGACTGCGACCATCGAGATCCAGTCCCACGGGGTGATGGTACCTCCGGTCATGCCTGTTCGAGCTCCACCAACGTTCCGGCGAAGTCCTTCGGATGCAGGAACAACACCGGCTTGCCATGGGCGCCGATCTTCGGATTGCCGTCACCCAGCACGCGCGCGCCTCCGGCCTTCAGCCGGTCGCGGGCAGCAAGGATGTCGTCCACCTCGTAGCAGACGTGGTGCATGCCACCGGACGGGTTCTTCTCCAGGAAGGCCGCGATCGGTGAGTTCTCGCCGAGCGGTTCGAGCAACTCTACCTTGGTGTTGCCGAGGTCGATGAAAACGACCGTCACGCCGTGTTCGGGCAGCGCCTGCGGCGGGGTTACCCTGGCACCCAGCGTATCGCTATAGACCGCACTGGCCGCAGCCAGATCCGGCACTGCAATCGCTACATGGTTCAATCGTCCAAGCATCCAGCTCCCAAGGCGGTTCAGCAAACGGGATTCAGCCGTCTACTGCCGATTGCCTACTCCCTTTTCACCTTGTCACAAACACCGTCACCAGCGGCTTCTTGCCCCAGGTCTCGTTGGCGGCGGCACGCACGGCACGCCGTACGGACTCCTGGACCAGGTCGAGGTCTTTTCGGCGCTGGCGAGGGATCGAGTCGACCGCACCGACGGCAGCGTCGAGCATGATGTCTTCCAGAAGCTCGCCGGCAGCGTCGGCCTCGGCCACGCCGATGGCAACGAGGTCGGGATCGCCGGCGAGTTCATATTTGTCGTCCAGCACGACGTTGACCGCGACATGGCCGGCAAAGGACAGCTTGCGCCGCTCGCGGATGCCCATCGCCTCGTCGGTGCCGACCAGCTTGCCGTCCTTGTAGACGCGGCCATACGGCACCTGGTCGACGACTTCCGCTGCACCGGGATAGAGCCTCAGCATATCGCCGTCGCGCACCTGCGCGACCTGACGGATGCCCGACATCGACATCAGCGACCCCTGCGCCACCAGATGCGCTGCCTCGCCGTGCACCGGCACGCCGATTTCAGGCCGCACCCACTCATACATGCGCTTCAGTTCGCTGCGGCGCGGATGGCCGGACACATGAACCAGCGCATCGCCGTCCTCGATGATCTTCATGCCGAGATCGATCAAGCGATTCTTGATCTCCAGGATCGCCTTCTCGTTGCCGGGGATGGTGCGTGACGAGAAGATGACCGTATCGCCGGCCGTCAGCGCCACCGACTTCATCTCGTCACGTGACAGCTTGGCAAGAGCCGCCAGCGGCTCGCCCTGGCTGCCGGTGCAGATGATGACAAGGTTCTCACGCGGGATGAAGCCGTAGTCCTCCTCGCCGATGAACTCCGGCAGCCCGTCCATGTAGCCCAGCTCGCCGGACACATCGATGACGCGCTTCAGCGAGCGGCCAAGCACCAGCACCTGTCGGCCCGCGTCGCGTGCCGCGCGTGCGATCGCCACCACGCGTCCGACATTGGACGAGAAGGTCGAAATGGCAACGCGGCCCTTCGCCTCCTCGATCAGCTTTTTCAGGCTCGCGCCTACTTCCTGCTCGGAAGGCGAATCCCCGTCCCGCAGCGCATTGGTGGAATCGCAGACCAGTGCCAGCACGCCCTTGTCGCCATAGGCACGGAAACGTGCTTCGTCGGTCTTTGGACCGATCGACGGCGCCGGATCGATCTTCCAGTCGCCGGTGTGGATCACCGTGCCGACCGGCGTGGTGATCGCCAGCGACATCGGCTCCGGAATCGAATGCGCGACCGGGATCGCCTCGATCTCGAATGGCCCCACGGTGAATTTCTCGCCTGCCCGATAGATCGTCACCGGGATCTTCGGAGCATCCGCCTCGCCTTGACGCTTTGCTTCCAACAGGCCCGCACCGAATGGCGTCATCCACACCGGCACCTTCAGCTTCGGCCAGATATCGTGCAACGCGCCATAGTGGTCCTCATGCGCATGCGTGATGACGATGCCGCGCAGGTTGGCAAGCTTGTCCTCGATGAAACGGGTGTCCGGCAGGATCAGGTCGACGCCCGGATGGGCGGGATCCGGAAAGGTGACACCGACATCGATGACGATCCATTCGCGGTTGTTGGCGGGGCCGTAGCCATAGAGGGCGAAGTTCATGCCGATTTCGCCGACACCGCCCAGCGGCACGAACACGAGTTCGGCGTTATCCGCTTTCGCCATCCAGTCTCTCCTTTCGTTCCATCGTGCGCGTAACGCGCGTCGTGGAAGCTATTGCGCGGCAGTCGAAGCCACTGCGCCAAAATGCACGTCACCGGCGGCAACTGTTATAATGCGTCCTCCGCTTTCGCGGATCACAAAACGGCAGTCCTCGTCAATGGTCTCGAAGATGCCGCGCACGACATCGCCATCGATTCTGACCGCGACCTCGCCCCCAAGCCCTGCCGCTCGCTCCAGCCACCGCTGGCGGATGGCATCGAGCCCGCGCCCCTCAGCCCACAGCCGTGCATTTTCGGCCCAGGCGTCAGACAGCGCCAGAAACAGAGTCTCGGCATCGCAGGTCGCACCCAGGGCTTTCAGCGATGTGGCGGGATAGGGCAGCCCCTCCGGATGTGTAGCAACATTGACGCCGATACCGATCGCCACCGCAAACCGGCCGCCATCCAGCAACGCCGATTCCAGCAGGATGCCGGAAAGCTTGGCGCCGGAAGCCAGCACGTCGTTGGGCCACTTCAGTTCGAAACGGTTACGACCGGCACTCGCACCGTCCAGTCCGACAGCGACGCGTCCTTTGGGCACGACCGCATCGAGCGCATCCGCCAGCGACAACCCGGCGACGAAGCCGAGTGTTGCGGCCGTGCGCAATTCACCTTCGACAACCACGAGCAGCGTAGCGGCGAGATTGCCTTCAAGCGTCGCCCAGGCACGGCCTCGACGCCCGCGTCCGCTTTCCTGCTTTCTGGAAACGACCCACAGCTTGCCGGGATCGCCGGCGCGGGCATGGTCCAGCGCCAGCGCGTTGGTGGAGCCGACGCTGTCATGCGCTTCGAGGCGATAGCCTTGGGAAGCCGCAGTCGGCGCCAGCGTGAAGCCCATCAAAAGAACGTCTTCGCAGCGGCTTGCGCATAGGTGCTGATCGGGCCGCCTATCAGCACGTAGAACAGCACGAAGGCACCGGAAACGCCGAGCACGAGGCGCAGTTCGCCGGCCATGGGCTGGAAGCCGCCGACAGGCTCATCGAACCACATGATCTTGATGATGCGCAGGTAATAGAATGCACCCACCACGGAGGCCAGAACGCCGATGATCGCCAGTGCGTAGAGATTGGCGTTGATCGCCGCGAGGAAAACGTACCACTTCCCCCAGAAACCCGCGAGCGGCGGAATACCGGCCAGCGAGAACATCAGGATGGTGAGGATGGTTGCCATCGCTGGGTTGGTCGAGGACAGGCCGGCCAGATCGCTGATCTTTTCGACATTCTCGTTGTTGCGGCGCATGGCGAGGATGAAGGCGAAGGTGCCCAGCGTCATCACCAGATAGATCAGCATATAGATGACGACGCCACGCACGCCAGCCTCGGAATTGGCTGCGAGACCGACCAGCGCATAACCCATATGGCCGATGGAGGAATAGGCCATCAGGCGCTTGATGTTGGTCTGACCGATGGCGGCGAAAGCACCAAGCGCCATCGACGCGATCGAGATGAAGACGATGATCTGCTGCCAGTCCTTGGCGATCGGCTCGAAGGCTCCCATCGTGACGCGCACGATGAGCGCCATCGCGGCCATCTTCGGCGCTGCTGCCAGGAAAGCCGTGATCGGTGTCGGAGCGCCCTCATAGACGTCGGGCGTCCACATGTGGAACGGCACGGCGGAAATCTTGAAGGCCAGACCAGCCAGAACGAAGACCAGACCGAACACCAGGCCGAGCTGACGCTCGCCCTGCCCCAGCGCCGAGGCAATCGCTTCGAAGGAGACATTGCCGGTGTAGCCGTAGACCAGGCTGATACCGTAGAGCAGCATGCCGGACGACAGCGCGCCGAGCACGAAGTACTTCAGGCCGGCCTCCGTCGAGCGGACATTGTCGCGGTTGATGGCGGCGAGCACATAGATCGCCAGCGACTGCAGCTCGAGCCCAAGGTAGAGCGCGATCATTCCGTTGGCCGAGATCATCAGCATCATGCCGAGCGTGCAGAGCAGGATCAGCACCGGATATTCGAACTTGTCGAAACGTTCGGCCTTGGCGAAGCGCACCGACATGATCAGCGTGACCGCCGAGCCGATCAGCGACAGCAGCTTCATGAAGCGGGCAAACGGGTCCTGTACGAAGGCGCTGCCAAAGGCGTTGCCCTCTCCGGAGACGAACAGCATCCAGCCGCCGGCGACGATCAGGATCGCCACCGCAAGCCCGGTGATGGCCCCGCTCGAAGCTTCGCGCGAATAGGCGCCAACCATCAGGAGGACCAGCGCGCCGATGGCGATGATCAGCTCCGGCGTGGTGAGCGAAAGGCTGGAGATAAGATCCGAGGTCATGATGCTCTACTCAGTGCGCCGCCGCGGTCTGCGCGGAGCCGATGGATGCGGTGACGTTGGTGACGAGGGACTTGACGGAGGCAGCCGTGGCGTCGAACACCGGTGCCGGATAGACGCCGAAGAAGATGACCAGGACCACCAGCGGGTAGATCACCACCTTCTCGCGCAGCGACAGGTCCAGCATGCCCTTCAGGCTGTCCTTGGTCAGTGCCCCGAAGATGACGCGGCGATAGAGCCACAGCGCATAGGCAGCTGACAGGATGACGCCGGTGGCGGCAAAGAAAGCCACCCAGGTGTTGACCTTGAAGGCGCCGAGCATGGTCAGGAACTCGCCGACGAAACCGCTGGTGCCCGGCAGACCGACATTGGCCATGGTGAAGATCAGGAACACCGTGGCGTATTTCGGCATGTTGTTGACCAGGCCGCCATAGGCAGCGATCTCGCGGGTGTGCAGGCGGTCGTAGATGACGCCGACGCACAGGAACAATGCGCCCGACACCAGGCCGTGGCTCAGCATCTGGAAGATCGCGCCTTGAACGCCTTCCTGGTTGATCGTGAAGATGCCCATCGTGACGAAGCCCATATGGGCGACCGACGAATAGGCGATCAGCTTCTTGATGTCCTCCTGCATCAGCGCCACCAGCGAGGTGTAGATGATGGCCACCACCGACAGCGTGAACACCATCGGCGCGAAGAATTCGGAGGCCAGCGGGAACATCGGCAGCGAGAAACGCAGGAAGCCATAACCGCCCATCTTCAGCAGGATGCCGGCCAGGATGACCGAACCGGCCGTCGGCGCTTCGACGTGCGCATCCGGCAACCAGGTGTGCACCGGCCACATCGGCATCTTCACCGCGAAGGATGCGAAGAAGGCCAGCCATAGCCAGGTCTGCATGTTGGCCGGGAAATCGTGTGACAGCAGCGTCGGGATGTCGGTGGTGCCGGCCTGCCAGAACATCGCCATGATGGCCAGCAGCATCAGCACCGAACCGAGCAGCGTATAGAGGAAGAACTTGAACGAGGCGTAGACGCGCCGCTTGCCGCCCCACACGCCGATGATGATGAACATCGGGATCAGGCCGGCTTCGAAGAAGACGTAGAACAGCACGATATCGAGCGCGCAGAACACGCCGATCATCAGCGTTTCCAGGATCAGGAACGCGATCATGTATTCCTTGACGCGCTTCTCCACCGAACTCCACGATGCGAGGATGCAGAGCGGCATCAGGAAGGTCGTCAGGATGACGAACAGCATCGAGATGCCGTCGACGCCCATATGGTAGGAAATGCCGCTGTCCAGCCAGGACGTCTTCTCGACGAACTGGAAGCCGGGATTGGCATTGTCGAAGTAGATCCAGATCGGCAGCGACACCAGGAAAGTGATGATGGTCGTCCATAGTGCGATCGCACGCACGTTGCGGCGTCCTGCTTCGCTGTCGTCGCGAATGAACAGGATCAGCAGCGCGCCGACGAGCGGCAGGAAGGTGACCGTGGAGAGAATTGGCCAGTCGGTCATCAGAGCATCATCCAGGTGACGAGTGCCGCCACGCCGATCAGCATGGCGAAGGCATAGTGATAGAGATAGCCGGTCTGCAGCTTGACCACGCGGTTGGTGACATCGACCACGCGGGCCGAGACGCCGTCAGGTCCCAGACCATCGATGACCGCACCGTCGCCCTTCTTCCACAGGAAGTAGCCGAGACGCTTGGCCGGCCGCACGAACAGGAAGTCGTACAGCTCATCGAAGTACCACTTGTTGAGCAGGAAGGCATAAAGGCCGCGATGCCGCTGCGCCAGCGCCACCGGGATCTGCGGCGACGAGATGTAGAACTTCCACGAGACCAGGAAGCCGACGATCATGGCAACGAACGGCGACAGCTTCACCCACATCGGCACACCATGCATGTCATGCAGGATGTGGTTGTCCGGCAGCGTGAACAGCGAGCCCTTCCAGAATTCGGCATAGGCCTCGCCGATGAAATAATCATGGAACAGGAAGCCCGCGGCAATCGCACCGACCGCCAGGATGAACAGCGGCACCAGCATCACGGGCGGCGATTCATGCACATGGTGCATCACCTCATGGCTGGCACGCGGCTTGCCATGGAAGGTCATGAAGATCAGGCGCCAGGAGTAGAACGAGGTGAAGCAGGCAGCGATGACCAGCAGGGTGAAGGCGAACATCGCAACCGAATTGTGGCCGACGAAGGCGCTTTCGATGATGGCGTCCTTCGAGAAGAAGCCGGCGGTACCGATGACCGTTGCCGGGATGCCAACGCCGGTGAGCGCCAGCGTACCGATCACCATCATCCAGTAGGTGGTCGGGATCAGTTTGCGGATGCCGCCCATGTTGCGCATGTCCTGCTCGTCCGACATCGCATGGATGACCGAGCCCGAACCCAGGAACAGCAGAGCCTTGAAGAAGGCATGCGTGAACAGGTGGAAGATCGCGGCACCATAGGCGCCGACGCCAAGCGCCACGAACATGTAGCCGAGCTGCGAACAGGTCGAATAGGCGATCACGCGCTTGATGTCGTTCTGCACCAGGCCGACGGTGGCCGCGAAGAAGGCGGTGATGGCGCCGATGAAGGTTACCACGGTCAGCGCCGTGTGCGAGAGCTCGAACAGCGGTGACAGGCGCGCCAGCATGAACACGCCGGCGGTGACCATGGTCGCTGCGTGGATCAGGGCCGAAACCGGCGTCGGGCCTTCCATGGCGTCCGGCAGCCAGGTGTGCAGCGGCACCTGCGCCGACTTGCCCATGGCGCCCATGAACAGGAGCAGGCAGACCACCGTCAGGGCTGCGCCCTTGTCCAGCGCGTAGCCGAGGAAGGTCAGAACGGTCTCGCCATGCGCGGTCGCTGCAGCGGCGGCGTCATGGCCGGCCGGCGCGAACGAAGCGGCGTTGGCGAAGATCGTCGACAGGTTGACCGAGCCGAACAGCATGTAGACGCCGAAGATGCCCAGTGCGAAGCCGAAGTCGCCGACGCGGTTGACGACGAACGCCTTGATGGCGGCCGCGTTTGCGGACGGCTTCTTGTACCAGAAACCGATCAGCAGATAGGACGCCAGGCCGACGCCCTCCCATCCGAAGAACATCTGGATCAGGTTGTCCGACGTCACCAGCATCAGCATGGCGAAGGTGAACAGCGACAGATAGGCAAAGAAACGCGGCCGGTTCGGATCGTGGTGCATGTAGCCGATCGAGTAGATATGCACCAACGCCGAGACGGTGTTGACCACAACCAGCATGACGGCAGTCAGCGTGTCGATGCGCAGCGCCCACGAAGCGTCGACCGCCCCCGACTGGATCCAGCGCAAGACCGGTACGGTGAACGCTTCACCTGAGCCCAGCGCGACCGTGAAGAAGGCCACCCAGGACAGCGCCGCAGCGATCACCAGGAAGCCCGAGGTGATGTATTCCGATGCCTTGGCGCCCAGCGAATTGCCGAACAACCCGACGATCAGGAAGCCGATGAGAGGGAGAAAGACGATTGCCTGATACATGATAGCTTCGCTCAACCCTTCATCATGTTCACGTCTTCGACCGCGATCGAGCCGCGGTTGCGGAAGAAGACGACCAGGATGGCAAGACCAATCGCCGCTTCAGCCGCCGCCACGGTCAGCACGAACAGCGCGAAGACCTGGCCGACGAGATCGCCCAGCGCCGCCGAGAAGGCGACGAAATTGATGTTCACCGCAAGCAGGATCAGTTCCACCGACATCAGGATGACGATGACGTTCTTGCGGTTCAGAAAGATGCCGAACACGCCGAGCGTGAACAGGATTGCCGAAAGCGTGAGGTAATGTGCGATGCCGACGGTCATCTCAGATGCCCTTCCCCGTCTCGACTTTCTTGATTTCGATGGCCGTCGCCGGCGTGCGCGCGACCTGCTCGGCAATCGACTGCCGCTTGACGCCCGGCTTGTGGCGCAGCGTCAGCACGATGGCGCCGATCATGGCGACCAGCAGCACCAGGCCGGCTATCTGGAAGTAATAAAGGTAGTCCGTATAGAGGATGTCGCCGAGCGCCGCCGTATTGGTGCGGGTGGCGATGTCGGGGGTCTTCTGCGCAACCGTGGTGGCAAGCTGCGGCGCAAACGTGTAGCCACCAAGCACGATGATGAGCTCGGCCGCCAGGATCAATCCGACCAGAGCGCCGATCGGCGCATATTGCAAGGCACCGCTCTTCAGTTCAGCGAAGTCGACATCCAGCATCATGACGACGAACAGGAACAGCACCATGACCGCGCCGACATAGACGACGAGCAGGATCATCGCCAGGAATTCGGCGCCGGTAAGCAGAAACAGCCCGGCCGCATTGAAGAACGTCAGGATCAGGTACAGCACCGAATGCACGGGATTGCGTGACGAAATGACCATGAAGGCCGACGCCACAGCGATAAAGGCGAAGAGGTAGAAGAAGGCCGCCTCTAGTCCGTTCAACATTGGGGTTCCCCCGGGTTCCTGTCGGGCCTGGCTGACGCCCTGCCGAATTCTTTACGATTTCGCCCCGCCTCCGGCCGCAAAATCGCGTTGTCCTTAGACGAGCCGTTGCGGCGCGTCCACTTTTCAAAACTCACCGGTACGGCGCGTCCAGAGAGATGTTGCGCGCGATCTCGCGCTCCCACCGGTCGCCGTTGGCCAGCAGCTTTTCCTTGTCGTAGTAGAGCTCTTCGCGCGTCTCCGTCGCGAATTCGAAATTGGGCCCTTCTACAATCGCGTCCACCGGGCAGGCCTCCTGGCAGAAGCCGCAATAGATGCACTTCACCATGTCGATGTCGTAACGCACGGTGCGGCGCGTGCCATCGTTACGGCGTGGACCCGCTTCGATGGTGATGGCCTGCGCCGGGCAGATCGCCTCGCACAGCTTGCAGGCGATGCAGCGTTCCTCTCCGTTCGGATAACGGCGCAACGCATGCTCGCCGCGAAAGCGCGGGCTGAGCGGCCCCTTCTCGTATGGGTAGTTGATCGTTTCCTTTGGCGACACGAACTGCCGCATCGACAGGAAAAACGCACCAACGAAGTCTTTCAGCAGCAACGCCTTGGCGGCTTGAGCGAGAGCACCCATCATGCCCATCCCGTAATCTTGAGGAATGCCGCGGTCGCAACGACCATGAACAGCGAGATCGGCAGGAACACCTTCCAGCCCAGCCGCATCAGCTGGTCATAGCGGTAACGCGGCACGAATGCCTTCACTATGGAGAAGAAGAAGAACATCAGGCAGACCTTGAGTATGAACCAGATCACGCCTGGCACCCAGGTGAAGGGTGCGAAGTCGAACGGCGGCAGCCACCCGCCAAGGAACAGGATTGTGGCGAGCGCGCACATCAGCACGATCGCAACATATTCCCCGAGGAAGAACAGCAGGAACGGCGTCGACGAATATTCGACCATGTGACCGGCGACGAGCTCGGATTCTGCCTCGACCAGATCGAAGGGCGGCCTGTTCGTCTCGGCCAGGGCCGAGATGAAGAAGATGACGAACATCGGGAACAGGCTCAGCCAGTGCCAGTCGAGGAAGGTATTGGGCATGCCGAGCTTGGTACCCAGGCCATCCTGCTGCGACAGCACGATATCGCTGAGGTTCAGCGAACCGACGCAGAGCAGCACGGTGACGATGACGAAGCCGATCGACACTTCATAGGACACCATCTGCGCCGCCGAGCGCAGGGCACCGAGGAATGGATATTTCGAATTCGAGGCCCAGCCGCCCATGATCACGCCATAGACCTCCAGCGAGGAGATGGCGAAGACGTAGAGGATGCCGACATTGATGTTGGCGATGGCCCAGCCGGCATTGACCGGGATGACGGCCCAGGCCGAAATCGCCAGCACAGCCGAAACCAGCGGGGCGAGCAGGAACACACCCTTGTTGGCGCCGGACGGAATCACCGGCTCCTTGAACACGAACTTCAAGAGATCGGCGAAGGATTGCAGCAGGCCGAAGGGGCCGACCACGTTCGGGCCGCGCCGCAACTGGACAGCCGCCCAGACCTTGCGGTCGGCATAGAGAAGGAAAGCGATGATGACGAGCAGCGGCACGATCAGCGCAAACGACTTCAGCAGTATGATCAGCGCTGGCAGCACGTAGAAGGAAAAGAAGCTGTCCATGGTTTATTCCGCTGCCTGCCTGAAGCCGTTCTTCGCGAGCGCCGAGCATTCGGCCATCACCGCGGAAGCGCGTGCGATCGGGTTCGTCAAATAGAAGTCCTCAACCGCCGAAGTGAAGGCTGCCTTGGCAAGGCGTCCGCCGAGCTTGGCCGCCTTGGCGATATCGTCAGCCTCGCCTGCCGCGATCTGGTCGATGCGGGCAAGATGCGGGTGCTCGCCATAGAGCTTCTGCCGCAGCTGCGCCAGCGAATCGAAAGGCAATTTCTTGCCAAGCACATCCGAAAGCGCCCGCAGGATCGCCCAGTCCTCGCGGGCATCGCCGGGAGCGAAACCGGCACGGTTGGTCTGCTGCACGCGGCCTTCGGTGTTTACGTAGGTGGCTGATTTTTCGGTGTAGGCTGCGGCTGGCAGGATGACATCGGCGCGGTGTGCACCGGCATCGCCATGCGTTCCGATATAGACGACGAAGCCGGAAGCCTTGGCCATGTCGAGTTCGTCGGCACCGAGCAGGAACAGCACTTCGCTGTCGCTCAGGATGCCGGCAGTGTCCTTGCCGCCCTCACCCGGCACGAAACCGATGTCGAGGCCGCCGACGCGGGCAGCGGCGGTGTGCAAGACCGCGAAGCCGTTCCAGCCGTCCTTCACAGCGCCGACCGCCTGGGCAAGTTTGGCGACCTGGCCGAGTACGGCCGCGCCGTCCGAACGCGACAGCGCACCCTGACCGACAATGATCAGCGGATGTTCGGCCTTCTTCAGTGTCTGGAAGAACTTGCCATTGCCTTCGGCGAGGTCCTTCAGCGTGTCAGGGCCGGCACCGAGCGGCTCATAATCGTAGCGGGTGTCGCCAACCTCGCCGACGACGGCGACCGGCAGATTGCCGACGCGCCAGCGTTTGCGAATGCGGGCATTGAGCACCGAAGCCTCAAAACGCGGATTCGCACCAACGATCAATACTGCGTCGGCCTGCTCGATGCCTTCGATGGTCGGGTTGAAGATGTAGCTGGCACGACCGAGCGAGGGATCGAGCGCTGCACCATCCTGGCGGCAGTCGATGCTGGCCGAGCCGAGCGACTGTGCCAGAAGCTTCAACGCATACATTTCCTCGACAGCAGCGAGATCGCCGGCGATGGCGCCGATCTTCTCCGGCGCTGCCTTGGCAACTGCACCCTCACAGTCTCGAAGGCTTCCGCCCAGGTGGCCGGAGTCAGCTTGCCGTTCTTGCGCACGTAAGGCCGGTCGAGGCGCTGCGTGCGCAGGCCATCCCAGATGTAGCGGGTCTTGTCGGAGATCCACTCCTCATTCACCGCTTCGTTGACGCGCGGCAGAATGCGCATGACTTCACGGCCGCGGCTGTCGACCCGGATCGCCGAGCCGACCGCGTCCATGACATCGATCGATTCCGTCTTGGTCAATTCCCACGGACGCGCCGTGAAGGCGAAGGGCTTCGAGGTCAGCGCGCCGACCGGGCACAGGTCAACGACGTTGCCCTGCAGTTCCGAGGTCATCGCCTGCTCGAGATAGGTGGTGATCTCGGCGTCCTCGCCGCGACCGATCAGGCCGAGCTCGGAAATGCCGGCGACTTCCGTTGTGAAACGGACGCAACGCGTGCAGTGGATGCAGCGGTTCATCACCGTCTTCACCAGCGGGCCGATATATTTGTCCTCGACCGCACGCTTGTTCTCGTGGAAGCGCGAGGAATCGACACCGAAGGCCATCGCCTGATCCTGCAGGTCGCACTCGCCGCCCTGGTCGCAGATCGGACAGTCGAGCGGATGGTTGATGAGCAGGAACTCCATCACGCCTTCACGCGCCTTCTTGACCATAGGCGAGTTGGTCAACATTTCCGGCGGCTCGCCGTTCGGGCCGGGGCGCAGGTCGCGCACACCCATGGCGCAGGAGGCCTGCGGCTTGGGCGGCCCGCCCTTCACTTCGACCAGGCACATGCGGCAGTTGCCGGCAATCGACAGCCGCTCATGGAAACAGAAGCGCGGCACTTCCGCGCCCGCCGCTTCCGCTGCCTGCAGCAGCGTGTAGTGGTCGGGTACCTCGATCTCTTTCCCGTCGACCTTGAGCTTTGCCATCAATTGCTCCTGGCGGCCTGGGCCGCTTCGTATGCGTTGCGAACGGCGAGCACATCGCGCGTGTCGTGGACCTGCATCGCCGTCGCCTTTCCTTCGCTCAGTTTTTCGTCTTGGCGGTCAAAGCCGCCGCTTGTGTCAGCCAGCCGTCGCGTTCGACACGGCCCTTGAAGCCAAGATAGTCGTCCACCCAGGCAACCTCGGCAGGCGTCCAGGCAGCGACCTGCGTATAGGTCCAGACACCGAGATCGTTCAGGACCTTTTCAAGCTTCGGACCGACACCGGCGATTGCCTTGAGGTCGTCCGGAACGGCGGGTTTGTCGATGCTGGCGGGCTTGCGGAAATCTTCCGGCATCAAGGCAGTGACGGCGACGGCAGCGGGCACTTCGACCACGGCGGTCTCGACGGGCTGAATGTCTTCCGTCGTCTCAACGACCGGTTCCACGATCTTTTCGGCCACGGACTGTGCTTCTGCGATCAGCTTTCTTGTTGCAACGCGTGCCCGCACTGCCGGAGCCTTGGCGACCGGTGCGTCGTCACGGTCGGCAAAGCTCCTCGCTGAGCCGGGGAAATCGTCCAGAACCGGCTGCATAAGGCGCTGCGACATCTCGGCGGCACCGGTCAGCGCGCCGACCCAGACGCCGAAAGCATGGCTGGCCAGACCGAAGCCGAGCGCCGAGAATGCGGCGGCACCGGCAACCGGATGCGCGAACAGGTTGACGGCACTGGCCATCTCCTGCGGCATCATCCTGGTCAGATCCTGGGTCATTTTCTCGAATTCGTTCCTGTCAGGCACTGTGTCGGGTATGGGAAACATCGACATTGGCTCACTCCTAAGCCGTTTCGTTCCTGATGCCCTGCTTTCAGCCGTTTCCTTGAAACCCGGGTTTGTCCCGGCTTCCGTTTCTTGCCTTATGTTACTCAGCCGCCACAAGCACCGGCTCGGCACGGTGTGCGTTGCGGGTGAATTCGTCGATGCGGCGCTCGATCTCCGGGCGGAAGTTGCGGATCAGACCCTGGATGGGCCAGGCCGCAGCATCGCCGAGCGCGCAGATCGTGTGACCTTCGATCTGCTTCGTGACATCGAGCAGCATGTCGATCTCGCGCTTCTGCGCCTCGCCGCGCACCAGCCGTTCCATCACCCGCCACATCCAGCCCGTGCCTTCACGGCATGGCGTGCACTGGCCACAGCTTTCGTGCTTGAAGAAATAGGCAAGTCTGGCGATCGCCTTCACGATATCGGTCGACTTGTCCATGACGATGACGGCAGCCGTGCCAAACGAGGATTTCTTCTCGCGCAGGCCATCGAAATCCATCGGGCAGTCGATGATGTCCTCGGCCTTGACGACCGGGCAGGACGCACCGCCAGGGATGACGGCGAGCAGGTTGTCCCAGCCACCGCGGATGCCGCCGCCATGCTTCTCGATGAGTTCGCGGAAGGTGATGCCCATCGCTTCTTCGACGGTGCAGGGCGTGTTGACGTGGCCAACCAGCATGAACAGCTTGGTGCCGACATTGTTCGGGCGGCCGATCGACGAGAACCATGCTGCGCCGCGGCGCAGGATGGTAGGGGCCACGGCGATCGACTCGACATTGTTGACCGTGGTCGGGCAGCCATAAAGGCCGACATTGGCCGGGAACGGCGGCTTCAGGCGCGGCTGGCCCTTCTTGCCTTCCAGGCTTTCCAGCAGCGCGGTCTCTTCGCCGCAGATATAGGCACCCGCGCCATGATGGACGTAGATGTCGAAATCGTAGCCGTTCTTGTTGCCCTTGCCGATCAGCTTGGCTTCGTAAGCCTCATCGATGGCCCGCTGCAGCGCCTCACGCTCACGGATGAATTCGCCGCGGACATAGATGTAGGCAGCAACCGCCCCCATGGCGAAGCCGGCCAGCAGGCAACCCTCAACCAGCGTGTGAGGATCATGACGCAGGATATCGCGATCCTTGCAGGTTCCCGGCTCGGATTCGTCGGCATTGACGACGAGATAGCTCGGACGGCCGTCGCTCTGCTTGGGCATGAACGACCATTTGAGGCCTGTCGGGAAGCCGGCTCCGCCACGGCCACGCAGCCCCGACGCCTTCATCTCGTTGATGATCCAGTCACGGCCCTTGTCGATGATCGCCTTGGTGCCATCCCACTGCCCGCGCGCCATGGCGCCTTGCAGCGACTGGTCGAAGCGGCCGTAGATATTGGTGAAGATGCGGTCCTTGTCCTGAAGCATTATGTGGTGCTCCCGCTTTCTTCTTCGCCAAGCACTCGCCTGGCTACGGTTCTTACGATCAGGCCGCCGAAAACCATCATGCCGGCAGCCTTGAGGATGAGCATGGCGACAGCTGACAAATCCTGCTGCTGAAAGCCATCACGAAAAGGGGTCAACGGATCCTGGAACTTCGCCACCGCGTCGGCGATCTGGTTTCCTGTCGACTCGCTGGAACCAAAGAACGTCGAATAGACAAAATAACAAAGTCCCAACAGCGCGCCGACGGCAAAGCGCGGCGACCTGAAAATCTCGGTACGTGCGGTGTGGACGTCGTCGACCGACTTGCGGAACTTGTTGAGCACGAAATAGACCATGCCACCCGCGAGCGCCGTTACAAGCACGAGGCTGAAGGGATCGGTCCTGCCCGACGAGATGGAATATCCGAATGCGAACAGTGCCGCCGCGCCCGCCCCGAGCTTCGGCCAGTGCAAATCGATGAATGAACCATGGAACTGCGGACGTTCCGTCTCACCATCTCGATAGATCACATGTGGGCTTGGTTTCTGCGGCGAGATCCGGGGCGCGCTGCCGGCAAGCGGGCGCACGGCGTTCGACGAACGCTGCGTATCCTGCCCTCTCTTGCCAAAGCTAGCCATGGTCTATGCTTCCTCAGACCGGTTTCTTGCCGAACACGCGGATGTATTCCTCGACGCCACCCTTGGCGAGCGCCTTGGCCTGCTTGACCCAGTCCTCGCGTTCGATGCGGCCATGGAAGGAAAGGTACCCGTCCACCCACTCGCGCTCGGCTTTCTTCCACGACGCCACCTGGGCGTAAGTGAAGATACCGAGTTCATGCAGCGTGGCTTCGATCTTGGGGCCGACGCCGGAGATCAACTGAAGGTCGTCAACAGCGGCCGGCTTCGAGATGCCTTTCGGACGGTTCTTGTCTTCCAGCGAAGGCTTGGCGGGCGCAGCTTCCTTCTTTGCCGGCGCCTTCTTCGGCGCAGCGGCGGTTTCAGCCTTTGATGCAGCCGGCCTGGCTTCAGCCTTTGCCTTCGGCGCCTTGACGCTTGCAGCCTTTTCGGCAGCCGGCGCGACCTTGACCTTGGATGGGGTCTTCACCGCCGGGCTCGTTTCGATGGCGTCGGTCTTCGGCTTGGCAGCATTGGACGGTGCCACAGCGGCGGCTTTCACCGGCTCTGCCGCGACAGCAGGTGCTTCCTTGGTGGTGCGCGCGGCAGCCTTGGTCGCCTTGTCGCGCGTGGTCTTGAGGATCTGCTTCTCATCGGCCAGCGAGGTGAAACCACTGACCGGTGCCGAGAAATAACGGCCGTTCTGCGGACCGACCGGCGCGGAATGCCCCTTGCCCGCCTCGAAATCATCAATGATCTCGGCCAGCCGCTGCGGCGTCAGATCCTCATAAGTGTCCTTGAAGATCATGACCATCGGCGCATTCACGCAGGCGCCGAGGCACTCGACCTCCTCCCACGACAGCGTGCCGTCGGCATTGGTGTGGAACTGGTCGTGATGGATCTTGGAGCGGCAGACATCCATCAGCTCTTCAGAGCCGCGCAGCATGCAGGGCGTGGTGCCGCATACCTGGACATGAGCGCGGGTGCCGACCGGCTTCAGCTGGTACTGCGTATAGAAGGTGGCGACTTCCAGCCCGCGGATATAGGGCATGCCGAGCATTTCGCAGATCGACTCGATCGCCGCCTTGGTGACCCAGCCTTCCTGCTCCTGCGCCAGCATCAAAAGCGGGATGATGGCCGACTGTTCGCGGCCTTTCGGGTACTTGGCGATCCACTTCCTGGCCGACGCCGCATTCGCCTTGTTGAAAGCGAAGGAAGCTGGCTGGACGCTTGCATCTGCGAGACGACGGACTGACATTTAGCGGTCAACCTCTCCGAACACGATGTCGAGGGAGCCGAGGATGGCGGTGACGTCGGCCAGCATGTGGCCGCGGCACAGGAAATCCATGGCCTGCAGATGCGCGAAACCAGGCGCGCGCAGCTTGCAGCGATAAGGCTTGTTGGTGCCGTCGGAGACCAGGAAGACGCCGAACTCGCCCTTCGGCGCTTCGACGGCTGCGTAGACCTCGCCGGGCGGAACACGATAACCTTCGGTGTAGAGCTTGAAGTGATGGATGAGCGCTTCCATCGAACGCTTCATCTCGCCACGCTTAGGCGGCACCACCTTGCCGTCGATGTTCGACACCGGGCCGGCGCTTTCCTTGCCGAGCAGCAGATCGACGCACTGGCGCATGATCCGTGCCGATTGGCGCATCTCTTCCATACGAATGAGATAGCGATCGTAACAGTCGCCGTTCTTGCCGATCGGGATGTCGAATTCCAGTTCCGAATAGCATTCATAGGGCTGTGACTTGCGCAGGTCCCAGGCCGCGCCCGAACCACGCACCATCACGCCCGAGAAGCCCCAGGCCCAGGCATCGTCCAATGACACGACACCGATGTCGGCATTGCGCTGCTTGAAGATGCGGTTGGGGGTGAGCAGCGCGTCGAGATCGTCGATCGACTTCAGGAACGGATCGATCCACCTGCCGATGTCTTCGATCAGCTGCTTCGGCAGATCCTGATGCACGCCACCGGGACGGAAATAGGCGGCATGCATGCGCGAACCGGAAGCCCGCTCGTAGAACACCATAAGCTTTTCGCGCTCGATGAACCCCCACAGCGGCGGGGTCAGTGCGCCAACGTCCATAGCCTGCGTCGTCACATTGAGGATGTGCGACATGATGCGGCCTATCTCGGAATAAAGCACGCGGATCAACTGACCGCGCTTCGGCACCTCGATCCCGAGCAGTTTTTCCGCGGCGAGCGCGAAAGCATGCTCCTGGTTCATAGGCGCGCAGTAGTCGAGCCGGTCGAGATAAGGCACCGCCTGCAGGTAGGTCTTGTGCTCGATCAGCTTCTCCGTGCCGCGGTGCAGCAGGCCGATATGCGGATCGACACGATCGACCACCTCGCCATCTAGCTCCAGCACGAGGCGCAAAACGCCGTGCGCGGCCGGATGCTGCGGGCCGAAGTTGATATTGAAGTTGCGAACTGAGGTCTCAGCCATTTGATTTACTGACCTTGCTGCCTAGAGCGCCTTCACGAGCTGAGCCACGACATACGCAGTGACGCCGGCCAGAACCAGCCACAGCACCTTGCGCACGGTCGAGCCGCCAGCCGCTTTGCCGCCGGTCATTGCTTCGCCTTTTCATCGCCCGGCAGCACGTATTCCGTGCCCTCCCACGGCGAGAGAAAATCAAAACTGCGGAATTCCTGCTTCAACTCCACCGGCTCGTAGATCACGCGCTTGGCTTCGTCGTCGTAACGCACCTCGACGAAGCCAGTGAGCGGGAAGTCCTTGCGCAGCGGGTGGCCGTCGAAACCATAATCCGTCAGGATGCGGCGCAGGTCCGGATGGCCGGAAAACAGCACGCCGTACAGATCATAGGTCTCGCGCTCGAACCAGTCGGCACCCGGCCAGACACCGGTTACGGACGGAACCACCGTCTCCTCGTCGGCATGTGTTTTGAGACGGATGCGCAGATTCTGCTTCGGCGACAACAGATGATAGACCACGTCGAAGCGCAGCGCCCGCGACGGATAGTCGGCACCTGACACGTCGATGATCGAAACGAACTGGCACCTGGCGTCATCACGCAGGAAGGTTGCCGCCTTGACCACGTCGGCAGCGCCGACCAGGACCGTCAGCTCGCCATAGGCGAGCACACTGTCGATCACCGTTGCGCCGAGCTTGTCCTTGATATGGTCGGCAAGGCTGTTGAGAGCTTCACTCATGATCGTTTACCGTTCGATCGTGCCAGTGCGGCGTATCTTCTTCTGCAGAAGAAGCAGCCCGTAGAGCAGCGCTTCAGCAGTTGGCGGACAGCCGGGCACATAGATGTCGACCGGCACGACGCGATCGCAGCCGCGAACCACCGAATAGGAATAGTGGTAATAACCGCCACCATTGGCGCAGGAACCCATCGAGATGACGTAGCGTGGCTCCGGCATCTGGTCGTAAACCTTGCGCAGCGCAGGCGCCATCTTGTTGGTCAGCGTGCCGGCGACGATCATCACGTCCGACTGACGCGGTGAAGCGCGCGGAGCGATGCCGAAGCGTTCGCTGTCATAGCGCGGCATGGCGCTGTGGATCATCTCCACCGCGCAACAGGCCAGACCGAAGGTCATGTACATCAGCGAGCCGGTGCGCGCCCAGGTGATCAGGGCCTCGCTCGAAGTGACCAGGAAGCCCTTGTCGGCAAGCTCGTTGTTGATGTCCAGAAAGAAGGGATCGTCCGAACCGATCGGCTTGCCGGTGTTTGGATCGAGAATGCCCTTCGGCTTCGGCGCGACGAGCGTGCCGGAACTGTCGCTCAATCCCATTCCAGCGCTCCTTTTTTCCATTCATAGGCAAAGCCGATGGTCAGCACGCCGAGGAACACCATCATGGACCAGAAGCCGAGCATGCCGATCTGGCCGAAGGAGACCGCCCACGGGAACAGGAAGGCCACTTCCAGATCGAAGATGATGAACAAGATCGACACCAGGTAGAAACGGATGTCGAATTTCATGCGGGCGTCGTCGAAGGAATTGAAACCGCACTCGTAGGCCGACAGCTTTTCCGGGTCCGGATTGCGGTACGCGACCAGGAATGGTGCCACGATAAGGGCAAGGCCTACGACGAGCGCCACACCGATGAAGAGAACGATGGGCAGGTACGAACTGAGGAGTGCGTTCATGCTGCGACTTTCCATTGGTGGCTTATCCACCTGATACAGCACAAGACCCTAGGGCGGAAGCACGTGGGTTCAACCGCTGAACCGATTTACGGGCCCATGCTGCAATGCGGCGACGGTTAGCGCAGCGCATTCGGCGAAGCAAGTCAAACCTTGTTCAAAATGCGACTGTGGACGCCTCTTCCAGCAAAACTGGTCCGATCAGCTCCCATTTGATTTCCTTCACTTTTTACTCCACTTTTCTCTCCTGACAGGATCGGCGGCCAAACCCTGCTAGCATGGGTGGAATCGCCGGCAGCCTCGGCTCATCGCAACAGTCAAAATGTCGTCAGGATGAAAGACAGGATCTCGCTCAAAACGGCCCGCCGTATCGCACTTGCAGCACAGGGCTTCGCCGACCCGCGACCAGTTGGCACACCCGACCGCCGCCACCTCGGACGTGTGCTTTCGCGCACTGGCCTTCTGCAGATCGATTCCGTCAGTGCGGTGGTGCGGGCGCACTACATGCCGCTCTATTCGCGTCTTGGCCCCTACCCGATGTCCATGCTCGACGAGGCGATGGCGCCCGGCCGCAAGCGCCTGCTGTTCGAATACTGGGCGCATGAGGCCTCGCTACTGCCGGTCGAGACCTATCCCCTGATGCGCTGGCGCATGGAACGCGCCGGGCGCGGCGAGGAAATGTATCTTGGCCTCGCCAAGTGGGGCTGCCAGAACACGTCCATGATCGAGGAGATCTACCGCGAGGTCGAAGCACGCGGCCCCATCGCCGCTTCCGAAATCGAAGGCCACAAGGGCAATGGCGGCTGGTGGGGCTGGAGCGCCGCCAAGCACGCCTTCGAGTGGTTGTTCTGGGCCGGGCGCATCACCACCCATTCACGCCGTGGCTTCGAGCGTCTCTATGATCTGCCGGAACGGGTACTGCCACAGGCCGTCCGCGACATGCCTGTCCCCTCGCCCGAGGACGCGCACCGCGAATTGCTGCGCCTGTCGGCGCGGGCACATGGGGTGGCGACTTACTCCTGTCTGCGCGACTACTTCCGGCTCGCGCCGCATGACACCAAGGGGCGGCTGGAGGAACTGGTCGAAGACGGTGAACTGATCCCGGTCCGCGTCGAAGGCTGGGACAAACCCGCTTATCTCCACAAGGACGCACGCCAGCCTCGCAAGGTCGAAGCGCGTGCCCTGCTCGCGCCCTTCGATCCGCTGGTGTTCGAGCGCGGCCGCGCCGAGAACCTGTTCGACTTCCGCTATCGCATCGAGATCTACACGCCTGCCGACAAGCGGCAGTACGGCTACTATGTGCTGCCCTTCCTCTATGACGAGAAGATCGTGGCGCGCGTCGACCTCAAAGCCGACCGGCCCGCCGGCGTGCTGCGCGTGCATGCCGCCTATGCTGAAGCGAGCGCGCCGCCGGAAACCGCGACCGAGCTGTTCGAAGAGCTGAAACTGATGCAGGCCTGGCTCGGCCTCGAACGCACCGAAATAACGCCTGCTGGTGATCTCGGTCCAGCGCTCGCCGCTGTCGCCGCCATCGCGAGAGCCGCCTGACAAACGCGACAAACGCAAAGGAGGCGCTGCTAGCGCCTCCTTCTCCGTCAGGCTCTGTCCCGTTTACTGGAACATGCCCTTGGGTGTTTCGCCCTTCAGGAAGGGCTCGGTGAAGGCGAAGAGCAGTGCGGGCTGGGTGATGACGGCGGTGTGCGAGGTCGCAGGCATGACTGCGAGGCGCGAGGCGGCAAGCGGCTTGCCCATGTCGCCCATGGCGCCGCCACCAAGCAACCGGAACAGCGCAACCGAATGCTCGAGCGTGGCCACGTCGGCATCGCCGCTGATGATCAGCACCGGGGTCTTGAGTGCCTTGACCTCGGCTTCCCAGGCCATCGGCTCCTTCTCCAGCGGGATCAGCTTGCCGACCAGCGCAGGAAAGCCATCCGGATTGGCGGCGAGCTTCTTGTACTCAGCCGCGAAAGGCATGTTGACGAACATCTCGACGTTCATCTGAGGAATAAAGGCCGTGAATTCGGGTTGCCAGCCCTTGGCATCGTAGGCGACCGATGCCGCAACCAGCTTGTTGACCTTGTCAGGATGACGGATGGCGAGCTGCAGGCCGGCTGCTGCGCCCATCGAATAGCCGAACACATCGGCTTTCTTCAGACCCACCTTGTCCATGAAGCCGGCAACATCGTCGGCGAGATTGGGATAGGTGATCGGCCGGTCGACGTCTGTAGTGCGGCCGTGTCCCTGGAATTCCAGTGCATAGACCTTGTGGGTCTTGGCCAGTGTCGGAATGATCTCCCCCATCGACGGAATGTTCATGTAGGCGCCATGCAGGACGACCAGCGGCTCGCCCTCGCCCGACACCTCGTAATACATCTTCATGCCGTTGACCTCGACACGATCGCCGACGGGTACGGACCCGGCAAACGCCGGAGTGCCGAGAAGAAAAGCTGCGGCTGCTAACAATGCGCGGAACATGAGGCTCTCCGTTTGTTGTCTCATGCGTTTTCGATAACGCTGCCTGTAAGACGAAGCAGCGTTTCACATTCCGACATGGCCAGACAAAATTTTCTTCTGGCGGCTGGCGACCAACGGCCACGCGATGGCACTCTCGTCATCTCTCCGAATCCTTGGCTTGCCATGACGCCAACCGAAAGACCGCCCATGCCGCTTGAAGTCGCCGCGCAATTTCGAACTGCTACTGCGACAGATGTGGCCTTGGTCCGCGACGTCGTGCGCGCGGCCTACTCGAAGTGGATCACGGTCATCGGACGCGAACCGAGCCCGATGAAGGCCGACTACGACGAGGCGCTGCAAAAGCACCAGTTCACCCTGCTCTATCTGGATACCGAGATCGCTGGTCTGATCGAGACCATCCAGGAAAACGATCATCTCTGGATCGAGAACGTCTGTGTGTTGCCGGCTCAGCAGGGAAAGGGGCTTGGCAAAAAACTGCTCGATCATGCAGAACAGCTGGCTCGCCAGGCGGGTCACAACGAAACCCGCCTGCTGACCAACGCCGCGTTCGAAGCCAACATCGCGCTCTATGAGCGCCTGGGCTATGTCATCACCGAACGCGAGCCGTACATGGAAGGCACCACGGTCTACATGCGCAAGCATCTCGCACTTCACCTGTGAATCTGTTCGCCATCCGAGCTCTCCATGAAACGCGTCCTGATCACCGGCATGTCCGGGACCGGCAAGTCAGCCACCATCCTGGAGCTGGCGAGACGTGGCCATGCGGCCTACGACCTCGATACGCCGGAGTGGTCACACTGGATCGATGCCGTCCCTGGTGACACGCTGACGCCTGGAGACGGCAAGGATTGGGTGTGGCAGCTGGACAAGGTTCGCACACTGCTTTGCCAACCGCGCGAAGAGACCCTCTTCATCAGCGGTTGTGCCGAGAATATGGACGAGCTTTTCCCGCTGATCGATACCGTCATCCTGCTCTCCGTGCCGGTCGAGACAGCCATGCAAAGGGTGTCGGCACGAACCCCTGACGGTTATGGTCACATCGAAGAGGAACAGCGCAAGATTGCCGAACTGATCGCCACGGTCGAGCCGCTGCTTCGGGAGTCTTCCGACCACGAAATCGATTCCAGAGGACCGGTCGAAAGCACCGCCGACCGTATCCTGGAGCTGGCCTAGCACCACCCGCTCCTTTCCGTGGAATTGGTCACCGGCTCGATCCGGATCACGACAGCGATAAATCTTGCGGATCGACGACCGCGAGCTCTTCGAAATATCGCCGCAGCGTACTGGGTTCGCGTCCAAGAATGGCACGCAGGGTCAGGCTGTTTCCGGCAGAGCCGAATTCCGTGTAGGACTCAAATACGCGTGCGAGTTGCGCCAGCGCATCGCCTTCGAAAGGCGGTTTGGCGACGGCCGCCCACGCCTCGAAGCTGAGTTCCACCGGCTCGATCACCCGCCCAAGCAAGGCACTCATCAAGGCGGCAATCTCGATGCGATTGTGCATCCCATCGGCGGCAAGCTCGAAAGAGCCATAGGCAAGCTGATCCTCAGTCAATGCCTTGGCCGCAACTTCGGCGACGTCGCGGTAATCGACGCGCGCCAGCCGCGCGGTGTTCGAAAAAGGTTCCGCGAAGACACCGTTGCGGACCACGGCCTGCCAGGCCGGGGCGATGTTCTGGAACAACGTTGCCGGGTAGAGGATGGTGTAGTCCAACCTGGAGCGCAGCAACGCCTCCTCCACCGGCAGTTTGCTGGCATGATTGGCCAGCCCGTTGGCTGGGTGGATGACGGACGAAAACACGAACTTGCCAACTCCCGCGCGCTTCGCCGCATCAACCATGGCAATACCAAGTGCTGGTTCGTCCGCCACGAAGGGCGGGCCGACATGGTAGACCCCGTCTATTCCCTTGAGCGCGCCGTCGAGGCTTCCGGCATCGCGCAGGTCGCCATGCACGATTTCCGATGCGCCGTTGCCCCGTGCCGCTCGTGCAGCCGCTGCGTTGCGCACCAGCGCCCGCACAATGAAACCACGCCGGGCAAGCTCGGCGGCGACATAGCCACCGCTACGGCCGGAAGCGCCCACCACGAGCACGGTTTTCCCGTTCAGATCAGACATCGGTTTACCTCAGGTTTTGGAACCATATGCCTGTGAAGATCGGTCTCTCGTTTGCCGGTTGGTAGGCCGGTCATCTGTGATACGGTCTCCCGAAAATCGGAGAGCCAGCATGGATCGGTTTGATGACGTCGAAGCGTTCCTCGCGATCGTCGAACGGGGCAACCTGTCAGCCGCCGCCCGCCATCTCGGCCGTTCGCTGCAGGCGGTCAGTCGTTCGCTGGCCACTCTTGAAAGGAGTGTCGGCGTGGAGCTAGTTCGCCGCACCACGCACAAGGCGCAGCCCACGGAAGCCGGGCATGACTTCTACCGCCGGGTGAAACCGGCGTTTCTGGAAATTGTCGAAGCCAGGATCGAAGCCGGGAACCGCAGCGCCGAACCTTCCGGGTTGCTCAAGGTCGGAGCACCGGAACTGTTCGGACATCGCTATCTTGTCCCGATCCTCGCGCGTTTCATGGAAATGCACCCCAGGCTGGAGATCGAACTCAATCTTTCGAACCGCTTCGTCGACCTTGCCGAGGAAGGGCTGGACCTCGCCATCCGTATCGGCGAACTGCCGGATTCGGACTTGAAGGCGCGCCGGCTCGGCATCATGCGCCGGGTCGTTTTCGGCGCGCCGTCCTATTTCGAAAAACGCGGGCGCCCCTCCCATCCGCGAGACCTGGCCGAACATCACTGTGTTTTCCGCAACACGGATCGCGATGCCGGTGCCTGGCAATTCCAGGAAGGCGGCAGGCCATTGACCGTGAAGGTCGGTGGGCGGCTGCATCTCGACAACGCGGCTGCGAGCCACGCAGCAATCGCCATTGGCCTCGGCATAGGCCGCGTGCCGCTCTGGCAGATCCAGGATCTTGTCGACAGCGGCACAGTCGAGGTGATTCTGGAGGAGTTCGAACAGCCGGCGGTTCCGGTCCACATCGTCTGGCCGGCCGCCCGCCTGCCGCTTGCCAAGACGCGTCTTTTCATCGACTTCCTGGCAGCCAATCTGCACATTCAAAGGCGAGAACGGGATTGTATAGTGGCTTGACGTCGGCTCGGTGGCCCAAGCCACCATCACGCTTGCGACGCGATCCGCCGTTGCGGCGCGTTGACAGCGCCACCCGCCCAAGCCTAAATCCGGCAAAGACGGTCTCCTCCCTTCACGGGGAGGAGCGAAGAGGGAATGCGGTGCGGGGCAAAAGCCTCAAGTCCGCGGCTGTCCCCGCAACTGTGAGCGGCGAGCCAAGGCCGAGAGCCACTGGGGTTTTCCCGGGAAGGCGGCACCGAGGCACCGACCCGCGAGCCAGGAGACCTGCCGTCTGACCAGAATCCCAACGCCTGGCGGGTGTCCCGGGCAAGGAGCCTGATTTGGATCACGACGATAATTTCTCGGCCGGGACGACGACAGCGGATGTGGAAACCGCGCCCGTTACCGTCATCGTCTGCTCGTCCTGTCGGGATGAGAACGGCTCTGATGCCCATCCCCGTGCCGGCGCTCTGCTGGCCGAAGCCACCCGCGCCGCAGCTCGTGACCGCCACTCCATTGAAGTGCGAACAGTCGAGTGCCTCGGGAACTGCAAGCGCCGGCTTTCGGCGGCACTGCTGCGCAACGACTGCTGGAGCTATGTCTTTGGTGACCTGACAGTCGGATCGGGTTCCGACCTCGTCGCCGGAGCAGAACTTTTCGCGACATCGCAGGACGGCCTCATTCCATGGCGAGGCCGCCCTGACTCCCTGAAGCGCGGCCTCGTCGCGCGCATCCCTCCCCTCGCTGTTTTGAAGGACCAGATATGACCGCTTCCGTTTCCCGCGTCCCCTGCACCGTCGTCACCGGCTTCCTCGGCGCCGGCAAGACAACGCTGATCCGCAACATCCTCGAAAACGCCAAAGGCAAGCGGCTGGCCCTCATCGTCAACGAATTCGGTGACGTCGGCGTCGACGGCGAGATCCTCAAGGGCTGCGGTGTCGACACCTGCCCTGAGGAAAACATCGTCGAACTCGCCAATGGCTGCATCTGCTGCACGGTCGCCGACGACTTCGTACCGGCGCTCGACCAGATCCTGGCACGCACGCCGAAGGTTGACCACATCCTGATCGAGACCTCCGGCCTCGCACTGCCGAAGCCACTGGTGCAGGCCTTCCAGTGGCCGACGGTCAAGAACCGCGTCACCGTGGATGGTGTCGTCGCCGTGGTCGACGGCCCGGCACTTGCCGAAGGACGCGTAGCCTCGGACATGGACGCGCTCGCCGCCCAGCGTGCCGCAGACGACTCACTCGACCACGACGATCCGGTCGAGGAAGTGTTCGAGGATCAGGTCGCCTGCGCCGACCTGATCATTCTCTCCAAGAACGATCTGCTGGACGAGGCCGGTGCGGCTCGGGCCAATGCCGTGCTGAACGAACATATCGCACGCGCGGTCAAGGTGGTGCCGACCGCACAGGGCAAGGTCGATCCGTCAGTACTGCTCGGCCTCGGCCTCGCCGTCGAGGATGACATTGAAAACCGCAAGAGCCATCATGATGGCATGGGTGACCACGAGCATGACGATTTCGACACCTTCGTGGTCGAAATCCCCGCTGTTGCCAATCCGGAGGATCTCGCTCGCCGTGTCGCGGAGGCCGCGGACAGGGAAAACGTGCTGCGCGTAAAGGGTTTCGTCGAGGTCGACGCCAAGCCGATGCGTCTGCTGCTGCAGGCTGTGGGGCCACGCGTGAACCACTATTACGATCGCGCCTGGACGGCTGAGGACGACCGCCGCTCGCGGCTGGTCGTGATCGGGCTGAAGGGTCTCGACCGCCCGGCCATCGAGAAGATCCTGGTAGGATAAACCTTGCACATCCTGACCACCACCTCCGCCTCGCTCGACGATATCGCCGAGCCGGTCGATCTGCGCCAGCAGCCGGCGGAGATGGTGGCGCTGTCTTTCACCGACAGCGATCTGGCCGGATTGGCGTCCGCCTGGCAGGCGGATGCCGAAACCCTGCCCTCGATGCGGCTGGCGGCGCTGCGCGACCTTCGCCACCCGATGTCCGTCGATCTGTGGATCGACAGCGTCGCACGGCACGCCAAGGTGATCCTGGTACGAATCCTGGGCGGCTACGACTGGTGGCGCTACGGCTGCGACCAGCTTGCCGCGACAGCCCGCGCCAGGGGCATCAAGCTGGCGCTGCTGCCCGGCGAATCCCATGACGAAGATCCGCGCCTCACGGAAGCCTCCACTCTGCCTGCCGAAGAGCTTGGCGCCTTGCTTGCCTATTTTCGCCAGGGTGGACCGGCCAACATGTCTGCGCTGGTCAATCAGCTGGCTCGGCTTTGCGGCCACGACCGGGTTGTCGCCCAACCGGTCGAACTGCCCAAGGCGGGGTTTTATCAGCCGGGCGTCGGTGTCGTCGACGCGCCTCCTCCGACGTTCACCAGCAAACCCGCCGTCCCCGTCCTCTTTTATCGTTCAATGCTGCTCGCGGCCGATGCTGCCCCCATCGATGCCTTGGCCGCAGCGCTTGAAGTGCGCGACGTCATGGCCGTGCCCATCTTCGTGCCCAGTCTGAAAGACCAGGCGGCTCTGGGGTTCGTCGAAAAGGCGTTCAGCACTCTGAACCCTGCCGCCATCGTCACCGCCACCGCCTTTGCTTCCGGTGCTGAACCTGGGGCCGAAACCCTGTTCGACCGTGCCGGCGTGCCGGTGTTCCAGGTCATTGTCGCCACGACGCGCCGCGACGCCTGGGAGACCAACCAGCGCGGCCTGGCACCGGCCGATCTTGCCATGCATGTCGTACTGCCGGAACTGGATGGCCGCATCCTGGCCGGCGCGATCTCCTTCAAGGCCGAACTGGGAGCAGATACCGAGCTCGCCTTCCGTGCTTTCGCCAACAGGCCGGAGCCCGACCGCGTCGAGCGTGTCGCCGATCGCATCGCCGCGCATATCCGGCTTCAGCGAGCGGCCCCGGCCGAACGGCGTCTTGCCATCCTTGTTCCCGACTATCCGAGCGCTCCGGGTCGTACCGGCTATGCCGTCGGGCTTGACGTGCCCTCCTCCGTGCTCGCCATGCTGCATGACCTTAACGATGCCGGCTATTTCGTTGAGAAGATTCCTGAATCCCCACGCCGGCTGCTCGACCTTCTGGAAGAGGCCGGCCAGCGCCTGGCGGCCAACGACTACGCCGCGCTTTCCAGTGACCTGCCGGCAGATGCGCGCCAGACCGTATCCGACGCCTGGGGCGAAGCCGGCGGATCCCATTTCCCGTTTCGCGCCGCGACGTTCGGCAATGTCACCGTGGCTCTGGCACCGGATCGCGGCCGTTCCGCCGACCGCCGCGCCGACTATCACGATCCAACGCTGCCGCCGCGCCACGAGTTGGTCGCCTTTGGACTCTGGCTTCAGAAATCACTTGGGGTCCATGCGATCATCCATGTCGGCGCGCACGGCACGCTGGAGTGGCTGCCCGGCAAGACCGTTGCCCTCGGTCCGAACTGCTTCCCGGAAATCGTCACCGGCGCGCTGCCGGTGATCTATCCGTTCATTGTCTCCAATCCCGGCGAAGCCGCGCAAGCCAAGCGCCGCATCGCCGCGGTTACACTCGGTCATCTGCCACCGCCTCTGACCGACGCCGGCCTGGATGATCACCAGCAGGAGCTGGAACGACTGGTCGATGAATACGCCCAGGCGGATGGGCTCGACCGCCGCCGGCGCGACCGGTTGGCCAGGCTGATCGTCGAAACTGCCGCGAAAACCGGCCTAGCATCGGAGGCCGGTGTGGCCAAAACCGACGCCCCCGATGAAGCGCTGCGCCGCATCGACGCCTGGCTCTGCGATCTCAAGGATTTTGCGGTCAAGGACGGGCTGCACGTCTATGGCCGCTCCGTGGACGGCGAAGCCGACCCTTTGCGCCTGCAAAGCGCGACCAACGAAAAGGCGGCACTGCTCGCGGCCCTCGATGGCCGCCATGTCGCCGCAGGCCCGGCGGGCGCACCTGCCCGCGGCCGCACCGACGTCCTGCCCACCGGCAGGAACCTGTTCACTGCCGACCCGCGCACCATGCCGACGCCGACCGCTTTCGATCTCGGCAAGGCAGCTGCCGACGAGATCGTGGTTAGCTACATGCAGGGCCATGGCGACTGGCCGCGTGCTCTGGTCATAGACCTGTGGGGATCCGCGTCCCTGCGCACGGGTGGCGAGGAGATCGCGCAGGGCCTGGCGTTGATGGGATGCCGGCCGCAATGGGATGCCGCCACCGGTCGCGTCACCGGGATCGAAGTGTTGCCGCCGGCCACGCTCGGACGGCCACGTGTCGACGTCACTTGGCGCATCTCCGGCCTGTTTCGCGACATGTTCCCAACCCAGATTGCCCTGATCGATGCGGCAGCACGCGCTGTCGCCCAGCGAGACGAGGACGACAGCGAGAACCCGCTCGCGGCGGCAACGCGTGCAGCAGGCCGGGTCGAACCGCGCATCTTCGGCTCCTCGCCAGGCACCTATGGCGCCGGCCTGGAGGCGATGCTTGCCAGCGGCGAATGGCGTCGCCGCGAGGAGCTTGGCCGAGCCTATCTTGAAGCCGCCTCGCACGCTTATGGCGGAGCCGACGGCGAAGGCTCGGCAGTGCCCGGCGCCTTTGCCGGACGCATCGCCGAAGCCGATCTGCTTGTCCACACCGGCGACGATCCGGGGCGAGACATCCTCGAAGGTTCGGCCGATGTCGCTTTCATCGGCGGCTTCTCCGCGGCGGTCGCTGCGCTTGGCACAAGCGCCGACGTCATCGTGCTTGACACGACGGATCCTGCAAGGCCGAAACCACGCTCGGTATCGGAAGCCGTCACGCGCGTGGTGCGGGCCCGCGCCGTCAACCGCCGTTTCATCGAGGGACAGATGCGGCACGGACCGCGTGGTGCCTCGGAATTCGCCGAGACGGTTGATCGCTTGATCGGCTTCGCAGAGACCACCCAGGCCATTGCCGGCGATCTGATCGGCGCCGTGCACGATGCCTATCTCGGCGACGAGGCGGTGCGCGCGTTTCTGCTTGCCGAGAACCCTCAGGCCGCCAAATTGATTGCCGAGCGTTTTCGATCGGCCAGGCAGCGTGGCCTGTGGCACCCGCTGCGCAACTCGGTCGACGACGATCTGGCCGCCCTGATCGCAGAAGCTCAAGGTCGTGTGCCAAAGGGAGCGGAGGCGGCCGAATGAACGCCCTCCAGCGCCGCGGCGCCTGCCCCGCCTTGTCGACGCCGATGCAGACCGGCGACGGGCTTCTGGTGCGTCTCAATCCGGTTGCTGGAGGACTTTCTCCCAAGGCTCTGATCGGACTCTCGGAATCCGCCACGCGGCATGGCAACGGCATCATGGAAGTCACCGCCCGCGGCTCGATCCAGATCCGCGGCCTGACCACTGCAGGGGCCGGCCAGCTGGCCGCGGAGGTGAACGCGTTGGGCATCGCCGTGCGAACCGGCGTTCCGGTCGAAACCGGCCCGCTGGCCGGGCTGGACATGCACGAGATTGCCGATCCGCGCCCACTCGCGGAAGCCCTGCGCAGGGCGATTGAAAAAACCGATCTGGCAGGCAGGCTCGGGCCGAAAGTCTCCATTGTCGTCGACGGTGGCGGCGCCATCGGCCTGGACGCGATCCTGGCCGACATCCGGCTCGTCGCGACAAGGGACGGCAGCCAAGTAAGATGGCATCTTGCCATTGGCGGCACTGCGGCCACCGCACGGCCGCTGGCTTTGCTGGATGAGACAGACGCGTGCGATAGGACTTTGACGATCCTTCAAGCCATTGCCGCCATCGGGCGGGAAGGCCGCGCACGCGAGTTGAGCGCCACAGTCCTGCCCGCAGACGGCGCTGTACTAGCAGATCGGCAAAGCCGTCGAAGCGATTCTGCTCCCACTGGAATCCTTGCCTTGACCAACGATGCCCACGCCGTCGGCATCGCCCTGCCCTTCGGTTCGATGCCCGCCGAAACGATCGCAAAACTTTGCCTGGAAGCACGTGCACGCAGCGCCGTCGAAATCCGGCCTGCGCCGCGACGCACCCTGCTGTTCCTCGGGCTGGACGAAGAAGACCGTGTCGGTCTGCAGCAGGCCGCCCGTGGGCTCGGCTTCGTGACCGAAGCCGGCGATCCGCGCCTGCACATCGCGGCTTGCCCGGGCGAGCCTGCCTGCGCCTCCGGCCGGATCGCGACGCGCGAAATCGCCGAAACGGTGGCATCAAACCACGCCGCTCTGCTCGACGGCTCCTTCACCTTGCATGTTTCCGGTTGCGCCAAGGGCTGCGCCCACCCCGCGACGGCGGCCCTTACGCTGGTCGGCGGCGAAAACGGAGCCGGACTTGTCGTGGACGGGACGGCAAAGGCTCTTCCGCGCCGATACAGCCCGCGATATGAAGCCGCGCGCGGCCTTGGCCGCGTCGCCGCGCTGGCCGGCAGCGCCAGGCACGGCAACGAAACCGTGGCCGTCTGCCTCGCCCGGCTGGGTGAAGCAGCGATCACCGACGCCTTCGCGAGATTGGGTACGGATTGAGTATGGCCGCCTATGACTACATCCATGACGGCAACGCCATCTACGAGCGTTCCTTCGCCATCATCCGCGCAGAGGCCGACCTGTCGCGCTTCTCGGAGGCCGAGGCCGATATCGCCATTCGCATGATCCATGCCTGCGGCCAGGTCGAGGCGGCACATCATTTCGTCTTCTCGCCCGATTTCGCCAGTGCCGCGCGTGACGCGCTCAAGGCAGGTGCACCGATCCTGTGCGACGCCGAAATGGTGTCGCATGGCGTTACCCGCGCCCGCCTGCCGGCGGGCAACGACGTGATCTGCACCCTGCGTGATCCCCGTACCGCCGACATCGCCAAGGCGATCGGCAACACGCGTTCGGCCGCGGCCATAGATCTGTGGACCGACCGGCTAGCAGGGGCTGTGGTGGCGATCGGCAATGCGCCGACCGCACTGTTCTACCTCCTTGAGAAACTACGCGACGGCGCGCCGAAGCCGGCCGCGATCATCGGCATGCCGGTAGGATTTGTCGGCGCGGCCGAATCCAAGGATGCGCTGGCCGAGAATTCCTACGGCGTGCCGTTCGCGATCGTTCGCGGCCGGCTGGGCGGCAGTGCCATGACCGCTGCCGCGCTGAATTCACTGGCGAGGCCCGGCCTGTGAGCGCGTCGGCAAAAGGCCGCCTGATCGGCGTCGGCACCGGCCCCGGTGATCCCGAACTGATGACGCTCAAGGCCGTGCGTGCGCTGGCCGCGGCCGATGTGGTGGCGCATTTTTCCAAGCGCGGCGCCAACGGCAATGCCCGTACCATTGTCGGTGCACATCGTCGGCCAGACTGGATCGAGCTGCCGCTGGTCTACCCGGTCACCACCGAGATCGACAAGGACAGCGACGACTACAAGGCGGCGATCACCGGCTTTTACGAAGAGTCGGCGACGCGGGTCGCCGAACATCTCGACCAGGGCCGCACCGTCGCCATCCTCTCCGAGGGCGACCCGCTGTTCTATGGCTCCTATATGCACCTGCATGTGCGCCTTGCACATCGCTACCCGACCGAAGTCATTCCGGGCGTGACGGCGATGTCGGGCTGCTGGTCGGCCAATGGGCTGCCGATCGTGCAGGGCGACGATGTGCTGACCGTGCTGCCCGGCACGATGAATGAGTTCGAACTGACCCGGCGGCTGGCCGACACCGATGCCGCCGTCATCATGAAGGTTGGCCGCAACCTGCCGAAAATCCGTCGCGCGCTGGAAACCACCGGCAAGCTTGCACGTGCCATTTATGTCGAACGCGGCACCATGCCCGGTTCGGTCTCCATGCGATTGCAGGACAAGCTGGACGACAAGGCGCCTTATTTCGCAGTGGTGCTGGTCGCAGGTTGGTCTGGCCGCCCGGAGGTTAGCCTGTGAGCGGCCGTCTCTATGTCATCGGCCTCGGCCCCGGCAACGCCGACCAGGTCACGCCGCAAGCCAGCCACGCGGTCGCGGAGGCTACGTTCTTCTATGGCTACAAGCCCTATGTCGACCGGCTTGAGCTGAAGCCGCATCAGACCCCGGTCGCCTCCGACAACCGTGAGGAACTGGCGCGCGCCAAGGAAGCGATCGTCAAGGCCGCTGAAGGTCATGCTGTAGCCGTCGTCTCCGGTGGTGACCCTGGCGTCTTCGCTATGGCCGCGGCGGTGTGCGAGGCGATCGAGGAAGGTCCTGCCGAATGGCGTGACATCGACCTGCAGATCGTGCCGGGTGTTACCGCGATGCTCGCCGTAGCTGCGCGCGCCGGCGCTCCGCTCGGCCACGATTTCTGCGCCATCTCGCTGTCCGACAATCTGAAGCCATGGGATTTGATCGAACTCAGGCTGCTCGCCGCGGCCGGCGCGGGTTTCGTGATCGCGCTCTACAATCCGATCAGCAAGGCCCGTCCCTGGCAGCTCGGGCGCGCCTTCGAGGCGCTCGCCGCTGTTTTGCCAGGCACCACGCCGGTGATCTTCGGTCGCGCCGCAGGCCGTCCCGACGAGCGCATCGAAGTCGCCTCGCTGGCTTTCGCCCGCGCCGACATGGCGGACATGGCAACCTGTGTGATTATCGGATCGCCTGAAACCCGTATCATCAAGCGCAACGGCAAGCCGGCGCTGGTCTACACGCCGCGTTCGGCGACGGGACGCAGAGAATGATCGACCATGACCAGCAGCTCCGGGACGCCTGGCGCCGAAGCTACCGTCGGCAGGATGGGCCTGCGGATCATCACCACCTCGATGCCGAGTGCCCGCGCCGCGGCGATCTTGCCGTAGGTCGCTTCACCACCGCTGTTCTTGCAAACGACGACGTCGATGCCGTGTTCGAGCAGCAATCGATGCTCGTCCGCCTCGCGAAACGGTCCACGCGCCAGAAGATAGTCGACATGCGGAACGCCGAGCGGCGGCTCGACCGGGTCGACGCTGCGCAGCAGATAATGGTGCTGGGCTGCGCTCTCGAAGGCGCCGACGTCCTGGCGCCCGAGCGCCAGAAAGACACGCCGGGCGGGCAGGCCCAACGCGACGGCGGCAGCGGCAGCATCGTCCACTTCAGTCCAGCGGTCGCCTTCTCTTCGCTCCCAGCCGGAGCGCCGCAGCGCCAGGATCGGCACGCCGGCAAGTTGCGCGGCTTCGGCGGCGTTGGCCGAAATACGCGCCGCGTATGGATGCGTCGCGTCGATCAGCAGATCTGTCCCGGTGTCCCGCAGATAGCCAGCCAGGCCTTCGGCGCCGCCGAAACCGCCGACGCGCGTCGGCACCTGCTGGGCCAGCGGATTCTCCGTGCGGCCCGCCAGCGAAAGGGTCAATTCGACATCGGGCCTCGCTGCCAGATGGCTGGCCAGTTGCCTCGCCTCGGTCGTGCCGCCCAGGATGAGAATACGGTGGGACATCATGCCTGCTGAGAAAGAAACGCGTGCCTTGCCAGCCTGGCTCGCCATCGTCGGCATCGGCGAGGACGGTGTAGCGGGTCTGGGCGACGAGGCCAAGCGGCTGATCGCCGAGGCCGAGTTCGTCTTCGGCGGCAAGCGTCATTTCGAACTCGCGGGTTCCCTGGCCACCGGCGAGATGCACCCGTGGCCGACACCTTTCGATCCGGAGATGGACGCGGTTCTCGACCGCGCCGGCCGCCGCGTCTGCGTGCTGGCTTCCGGGGATCCGTTCTTCTACGGCGTTGGGGTGACGCTTGCGCGTAAAGTGGCCGCCGCCGACATGGTGGTGGTGCCTGCCCCCTCATCCTTCTCGCTCGCAGCGTCACGACTTGGCTGGGCACTGCAGGACATCGAGACGATTTCCCTGCATGGTCGCCCGCTCGATCTCATCAGGCCTTTGCTGCAACCCGGCGCGCGGATCCTGGCTCTGACCTCTGACGGGGCGGCACCATCCAGGCTGGCAGCGCTACTCTCCGAACTGGGATTCGGTCCGTCCCGGCTGACTGCACTGGAAGCACTGGGAGGTCCGGACGAACTCGTCCGCGGCTCCCGCGCCGATGCCTTCAATCTCAAAAACATAAATCCGCTCAACATATTGGCGCTTGAAATTGAATCGGAAACTCAGGCGCGCATCCTTCCCTTGGCGTCCGGTCTCCCGGATGAACTGTTCGAGACCGACGGTCAGATCACCAAGCGTGAAGTGCGCGCCATAACGTTGTCCGCGCTGGCGCCACGCCGGGGTGAGGTGTTGTGGGACATCGGCGCAGGCTCCGGCTCCATCGCCATCGAATGGATGCTGTCGCATGCTTCGCTGCGCGCCCTCGCCATCGAGGCCAATGCCGAACGCGCCGAGCGCATCCGGCACAACGCGGTTGCTTTCGGCGTGCCGGAATTGACGGTGATCGAAGGCGAGGCTCCGAAAGCACTGTCCGGCCTCACGGCACC